>JBDTLA010000001.1:0-7748 GCA_039935035.1 Rudaea sp.
GCGTGTGCCTCGTCGGCTTGCTGCCCGTTGCCGCAACTATTGCGCAAGGCACGAGTGTATACAAATGTACCGGTGCCGACGGCAGCATTGCATTCCAGTCGCAAGCGTGTGCACCTGCGCAGCATCAAGGCACGATAGAGCTGGCAGCGCCTCCGGCCTATGCGCCTTCGCCGACCTATGCGCTGGATGTTGCTAACACAGGCAAGCGCCACAAGCCGCGTACGCCACGCTCGTCTGCGCCACGTGCAGTGTCTTTCGAGTGTCGCGCCAGCGATGGTCAGGTTTTCTATCGCCACCGAAGTTGTCCGCATCGCATTGCGAGCGGTGATAACGCGCGAAAATCCGTCTCAGTCTCGGCGACGGGAATATCGCGCGAGCAAGCCTGCACGCAAATCCGCCGCGCCGGCGCCATTGGGCGGCGTGGTCACAGGCATGATGAAACCGTGTCGGCCTACGATCGCAATCTCGGTCGCGATCCGTGCGATTGAATGCCAAAGCGGCTATCGTTGGCGTTTCGTCCATCGGAAATTCCGGGTTATGCCACGTCGTACCGCCTGTGTGTTTTGCGTATCGCTGATCCTTTCGCTGGCCGCGTGTTCGCGCACACCTGCGCCACCGCCGGTCGACCCGGCCGTCGCGGCGAAAGCCGCCGCCGAAGCCGGAGCGGCTAAAGAAGCCCAACTGTACGATCAGATGCGCGCCAGCCAGAGCTGGGATCTGGCCGCCACGCTGGGCAACGAAGTGCTCACGCGCTTTCCCGGTACCGCCGCGGCCTCGCAAGTGCAGCAGACGTTGCCGGAAGTGGGCGACAAAGCCGCGCGCCAGGCGCAGTCGCGCCGGCTGGCGCATTTGTGGGTCTATAGCGCCACACCAGAGGCTGGCGGCACGCAATTCGCGGCCGCGATTCCGAGCAAGCATTCGCCATCGCCAGGCGCACGTGCGCGACTGGTATTGCGCCAGCATCCGAAATGGGGACAAAGCGTGTACTTGCTGCTCGACAACGCGCGCTTTGATTGCCAGAAGGGCTGCAAGACGTTGCCGGTCAGTTTCGACGGGAAGCCCGCGCAGCACATGCCGGCGACAATTCCGCCCACCGGCGAACCCGCCTTGTTCATCGATCCGGACAAGCGCTTTATCGCGGAGATGGAAAAGGCAAAAACCGTTGCCGTCGATGTGACGATCAAGGGTGCGGGTGCGAAAACGCTGGAGTTCGAAGTCGGCGGCTTCGATCCAATGAAGTATCAGCCGAAGCCACCCAAGCAAAGCAGTGGGAAGGAATAGGGACGGTTTCGCTGATCAAGCTATCGGCGACCGGAGACATTTCGACCATCCTCCCCCCGCAAGCGGGGGCATCTTGATCTTCCTTCACCCGCAAACGGAGGAACATCTTGATCTTCCTTCCCCCGAATGCGGGGGAACATCTTGATCTTCCTTCCCGCGCATGCGCGGGAAGGTGCCGAAGGCGGAAAGGGGGCGCTCTTGATCTTGGTTCGGCGCAGAAGAGCGCCCCCATCAGTCCTGCGGACAGCTTCCCTCGCTACTCAGGGGAAGCAAAAACAACGTAGCCCCCCTGAAAACCATGCGGTTACCTGTATCAACATTTGTGCACCAGCATTACACCATCGCCGAGCGTGAGCAGGGTTGCGTCGACGCGCAAGTCGGCGTGGATTTTCGCATTCAGCGCCCGAATCGCGTCGGTGTCGGCATCGTGGTGGTTCGGATCGGCGACGCGACCTGACCACAGCATGTTGTCCAGTGCGATCAGTCCGCCTGGTCGCAGCAGTTGCAGGCAGGCTTCGTAATAAGCGTCGTAACCGGTTTTGTCGGCATCAATGAAGGCGAAGTCGAATTGTTCGCGACCGCCATCGACAAGCAAATCGTTGAGCGTGTCAAGCGCTGGCGCCAGGCGCAGATTGATGCGATCGGCCACGCCTGCGCGCGCCCAGAACTCGCGCGCGATGGACGTCCATTCCTCGCTGATGTCGCAGCAGATCAATTTGCCGTCGACGGGCAGGGCACCGGCAACGGCCAGCGCGCTCATGCCGGTGAATGTGCCGATCTCGATGCATTGGCGGGCGCCGGTGCTGCGAATCAGCAATGCGAGAAAGGCGGCCTGGTCCGGCCCGATTTGCATTTGTGCTTGCGCAAGCTGCGACGTACGTTCGCGCAATTGGCGCGCAACCTCGCTTTCCCGGGTATGCGCCCAGACGTAATCTTCTACGGCATCGGTGGTGGTAAAACGGCGGGTCATGATCGGGTCTCCGAGATGGATATAAATGTGTTTGGTTGGATGTCGCGTACACGCGACCATGCGGCGCGATGCCATGCGACGATCGACGCGTGCCGATATCTTGTTTACTCGTGCGCAGCCGTTCATGCAACGTTTCGCTGGTCGGCTTGCCCATCTTCGTGTGGATCACCTGGCGCGCGGATTGCTTCCTTCCCACGCGAGTGCAGTCCATAATTGCACACATGTCCGCACATGAATTCTCTCGTCGACTTGGCCGCTTTGATCGTGCGCTGATCGAGATTGAGCGCGCCCTGGGTACGGCATTCGGCCACAGCCCGGAAGCTGCGCGTGTCTCGCCTGCAGTTGGCATTGCCGAGGCCGATCTGGACGAGTCGCAAAGACGGCACGCAGCCGGTTTGATGCGCGTCAACCATACTGGCGAAGTCTGCGCTCAGGCGTTGTATTCCGGGCAGGCTGCTGTAGCGCGTGACGCGGCGACAAGAAAGCAGTTACTCGAAGCCGCGGCCGAGGAAACCGATCACCTGGCCTGGTGTGACGAACGCCTGGAAGCGTTGCACAGCCGACCGAGCCTGTTCAACCCGGTGTGGTATGCGGGCAGTTTCGCGCTCGGCGCCCTGGCTGCATTGGCCAGCGATCGAGTCAGCCTGGGCTTCGTGGTGGAAACCGAACGACAGGTTGAAGCGCACTTGGGCGAGCATTTGCAAAAACTTCCCGAAACCGACGCGCGCAGCCGCGCGGTGGTCGCACAAATGCAGGCCGATGAAGCGCGTCACGGCAAGAACGCCAAGGCCGCCGGTGGTATCGATTTGCCGCAGCCGGTTCCCGCGTTGATGCGGGCAGCGTCGGCAGTGATGAAGGCAGTGGCGTATCGGGTTTGAGGGCCGGGATTGGGGATTCGGCCAGATAATAAAGGATGCGTCATCCCGGAATTCCGTGCCGGGATGACGGGCCTTATGGACGCAGCCGGATTGGTGATTCGCGGCTCGCGCCACCGAACTCAAGTCAAATTGCGCCCGTGGAACAACTCTTCGATTTCGCGCTTGAGCAGGGTCTCGATGCGCTGGCGATCCTTGAATGACAAGTCCTGCGCCTGGGCCTCAAACAGGTAGGTTTCCAGGTCGAAGTCCTTCACGTGCATCTTGGTGTGGAACATGTTTTCCTGATACACGTTGACGTCGAACATCTCGTATTTCTGGCGGATGTGCCGTGCGAGGTATTCCTGGATCGAATTGATGCGGTGGTCGATGTAGTGCTTCTTGCCTTTCACGTCGCGGGTGAATCCGCGCACGCGATAGTCCATCACCACGATGTCGGATTCGAAACTGTCGATAAGATAATTCAACGCCTTCAACGGGGAAATAACGCCGCAGGTAGCCACATCGATATCCGCGCGGAACGTGGCGATGCCGTTGTGCGGGTGTGTTTCCGGATAGGTGTGGACGGTGATGTGGCTCTTGTCCAGGTGTGCCAGCATGGCGCCGGAGATCATGTCGCGGCCAACCTTCTCGACCACCGGATGCTCGGAAATTAGGATCGTGACGCTGGCACCCTGTGGGTCGTAATCCTGACGTGCGATGTTGAGGATGTTCGCGCCGATGATCTCGGCCACGTCGGTCAGGATATTGGTCAGGCGGTCTGAATCGTACTGTTCGTCGATGTATTCGATGTAGCGATCGCGCTGCTTGGCCGTCACGGCGTAGCAGATATCGTAGATATTGAAGCTCAAAGCCTTGGTCAGGTTGTTGAAGCCCTGTAGCTTCAGGCGCGGGAGAGTCTTGACCACGGCATGTACCTCACGATGGGTCGACAACGGGAAAGTCGGGAATTATGAGGCATGTCGGGCCTGCGGAAAACCACGCAACGTGATTTATCTGCGTTAATATTCGCACGCAAGGGGAACCATCGCGCTCTGTTGGCGCAAAATTCACGGGGAACCAAGAACATGGTCGATGTTCGCTACACGCTGCAACGCGCAGTCCCTCACGTGCAGGCACCGATTGCGCTGGAACTTGACGGTGCGGCGCTGGAGCGCGTTTTGGGATATTGCCATCGGCGCCGCTATCCGGGCAAGACAACCATCATCCGCCCCGGCGATTCTGCCAATATCCTGTATTTCATCATCGAAGGCTCGGTTACGGTCTCGACCGAGGATGAAGAGGGCCGCGAGCTGATCCTGGCCTACATCAATGCGGGTGAGTTCATCGGCGAAATGGGCTTGTTCGTGGAAACCCCGCGGCGCGAAGTCATGGTGCGCACGCGCACCTCGTGCGATCTGGCCGAAATCAGCTACGAACGCCTGTTCCAGTTGTTCGGCGGCGCATTGCGCGAAGATTGCGCCAAAGTGTTGTTCGCGATTGGCACGCAATTGACCAATCGGCTGTTGCATACGTCACGCAAGGTCAGCCGGCTGGCCTTCATGGATGTGACCAATCGCGTTGCCAAGACCCTGATCGATCTGACTGAAGAACCCGATGCGATGTCGCACCCGAAGGGCACGCAGATTCGAATTTCGCGCCAGGAAATCAGCCGCATCGTCGGTTGTTCGCGCGAAATGGTCGGGCGCGTACTCAAGCAGCTTGAAGAAAAAGGCATGATTTCGGTCGCCGGCAAGACCATCGTGATTTTCAGTACGCGGTAGTTTGTCCCCGTGTAGCCACGCTGCGCATGGTTCGAAGTTGAGAGCGGATTCAGTCCGGGTAGAACAATCGTTGCAATTCCGCGCCGGGGTCCTCGGCGCGCATGAATGCCTCACCGACCAGAAAGGCATTGACGCCTGCTGCGCGCATGCGCGCTACGTCCGCGAGCGTGTGGATGCCGCTCTCGGTAATCAATACGCGATCTTCCGGCACGCGTTCGCGTAACGCCAACGTGGTGTCGAGCGAAGTCTCAAACGTTCGCAGATCGCGATTGTTGACGCCGATCAGGCGCGCCGACGTTGCCAGCGCGCGATCGAGTTCGTACCCGTCGTGCGATTCAATCAGCACATCCATGCCGAGTTCTTCGGCCAATGCGGAAAACTCGGCAAGCTGCGCATCGCTCAACGCAGCGACGATCAACAAAATGCAATCCGCACCCAGCGCACGCGCCTCGTAAACCTGATACGCATCGATGACAAAATCCTTGCGCAGCACCGGCAGCGTGCAGGCGGCGCGCGCCTCGCGCAAGCAAGCATCGGCGCCCTGGAAGAAATCCATGTCGGTCAATACCGACAGGCACGTCGCCCGGCCGGTTGCATAGCTGCGCGCGATCGCGGCCGGATCGAAGTCGGCGCGGATTACGCCCTGGCTTGGGCTGGCCTTCTTCACTTCTGCGATAACGGCAGGTTCGCCGCTGTCGATGCGTCTGCACAGGGCGCTGGCGAAGCCGCGTATCGGTGGTGCGTCGGCGGCGCGAGCTCGCAGCTGCGCGATATCGACGAGCGAACGCCGTTCCTGGATTTCGCCGACCTTGCGCGCGAGGATGCGCTTGAGGATATCGCTCACGGCGGCGTTAGCGTGCGCTGATGCGATGCGTAGCGGCGACGAACTCGTCGAGTTTCCGGCGTGCGTCGCCGGATGCAACGATGCTGCGCGCCAGTTCAATACCGTCGGCGATCGAGTCGGCCAGCGCGGCAACGTACAGTGCCGCACCACTATTGAGCAGCACGATATCGCGCACCGGGCCGGGGTTATCTTCCAGCGCTTCGAGCACGCGCGCTCGCGATTGCGTGGCATCGGTGACTTGCAGAACCGTGTTCGGCGAAACCGCGAGCCCAAAATCCTCCGGACGAATTTCGTATTCGCGCACTTTTCCATCGTCAAGTTCGCCGACCATGGTCGCGTCACCGAGCGTGATTTCGTCCATCCCATCACAACCCCACACCACCAATGCGCGATTCATACCCAGCCGCTGCAGCGCGCGTGCCTGGATGCCGACAAGATCGCGATGGAATACACCCATCAAAATGCTTGGCGCCCCCGCAGGATTGGTCAGTGGCCCGAGGATATTGAACAGCGTACGCACGCCCATTTCCTTGCGGATTGGCGCCACCATTTTCATCGCCGGGTGATGGTTTGGCGCAAACATGAAACCGATGCCGGTCTCTTCCAGACACAAAGCGACCTGCTCCGGCGTCAAATCGATAACGGCGCCCAGCACTTCGAGCACGTCGGCGCTGCCGGATTTCGAGGACACACTGCGGTTACCATGCTTGGCCACATGCGCGCCTGCCGCGGCGGCGACGAACATCGATGCGGTGGAGATGTTGAACGTGTTCGAGCTGTCGCCACCCGTGCCGACAATATCAACGAAGTGCTCATAGGCTGGAACGTGCACCTGCGCGCACATCTCGCGCATCACGCTGGCAGCTGCAGCAATTTCGCCAACGGTTTCTTTCTTCACGCGCAGCCCGATCAGAATCGCCGCCACCATCGACGGTGAAACCTCGCCGCGCATGATCTGGCGCATCAGGTCGATCATCTCGTCGGCAAAGATTTCGCGATGTTCGATCGTGCGTTGCAGTGCTTGTTGCGGCGTTATTGGCATGGAATTCACGCGGCCTGGCGAACTTCGAGAAGGAAATTGCGCAACAGATCATGCCCGTGCTGGGTCAGGATCGATTCCGGGTGGAATTGCACGCCCTCGACCGCAAGCGCCTTGTGCTTGAGACCCATGATTTCGTCGATACTGCCGTCGGCATTTTGCGTCCATGCGGTCACGTCCAACATGGACGGTACGCTGGACTTCTCCACTACCAACGAGTGATAGCGCGTGGCTTCGAACGGATTCGGCAAACCGGCAAACACGCCCATGCCGGTGTGGTGAATCATCGAGGTCTTGCCGTGCATGATCTGGCGCGCGCGGACCACGCGGCCACCGAATACCTGACCGATGCTCTGATGACCCAGGCATACACCAAGGATCGGAATCCGGCCGGCAAGCTTTTCGATCAATTCCAGCGTCACGCCCGCCTGATCCGGCGTACCCGGACCGGGCGAAATCACGATGCGCGACGGCGCGAGTCTGGCAATCTCGTCAACGGACAAATCGTCATTGCGCGCGACGCGCACGTCTTCGCCCAGCTCGCCCAAATACTGGACGAGGTTGTAGGTGAAGCTGTCGTAGTTATCGATCATCAGGAGCATGACGTGGCGCCTTGCCTTCTTTTGTGAGAAAAAGGTTGGGTGAGATTGGGGTTGGGATTGATCGTGATCGTGATCGAGTTCGAGTTCGAGTTCGAGTTGTCGAATTCTAACTGTATTGGCGATGTTTGCCTCACGCAATATTTCTCGTCATTCCCGCGTAGGCGGGAATCCAGTTCTTGACGTTTGTCTTGCTCGCGATGCCAGCGAAAGCTGACATCAAGTTCTAGCTCTTGTTCAATGGGAAAAAAGGTTGTGTCGCGGCGGTGGTGGAAATTGTCTTTGGCGTGCCTCCAGCGAATCGATCATCCTAAAGGTCAGGCCGCGCGGTCAAGTTCGAGTTCGCGTGGCTTCTCGTTCAACGTTTGCCAGCCATC
>JBDTLA010000002.1:0-2777 GCA_039935035.1 Rudaea sp.
GACGCTCAATCGCGAACACGGCAAGACCATCGTCATGGTGACCCATGATCCGAAAGCCGCCGAGCACGCAACGCATACGCTGCATCTGGACAAGGGCACGCTGGTAGAACAAGCGCAGAACGCCTGATGGAGAACAGTCATGAAATATCTGCATCTGATCTGGGCGGCGCTGTTTCGGCGCAAGACCCGCACGACCTTCACCATCATTTCGGTGCTGGCCGCTTTTTTGTTGTTCGGCCTGCTTGATTCGGTACGTACCGCGTTCAGCGATGCCGGCAACAACGTCGCCGGCGTGAATCGCATGGTCACCATTTCCAAAATCAGTTTTACGGTATCGCTGCCGCAAAGCTTGCTTGCACGCATTCAGGCCGTGCCTGGCGTACAGGAAGTCGCCTACGCCAACTGGTTTGGTGGCGTTTATCAGGATCCGAAGAATTTCTTTCCCAACGAGGCGATAAGCGAGAATTTCCTCGACATCTACTCCGAATTCATCTTGCCACCAGAGCAGCGCGCGGCGTTCAAGAACACGCGCACCGGTGCGATTGTCGGCGAAGCATTGGCGAAAAAATTTGGCTGGAAGATCGGCGACAAGATTCCGCTGGAAGCAACAATTTTTCCGCAGAAGGATGGCGGCAACACCTGGACATTCGATCTGGTCGGCATCTATCACGCCAAGGATCCGAAGCAGAAAAATCAGGAAAATGTCCTGTTCTTCAATTGGAAATATTTCGACGAAGCGCGTCAATTCGGCAACGGCCGGATCGGTTGGTACATTGAAAAAGTGGCCGATCCGAACCAGTCAGACCAAATCGCAAAGACGATTGACGAACTTTCGGCCAATTCCGATCACGAAACCAAGACTGAAACCGAAAATGCATTCAACCGTTCGTTCGTCAGCCAGTTTGCCGATGTCGGCCTGATCGTCAGCGCAATCATGTCGGCCGTATTTTTCACCCTGATCTTGCTCACTGGTAACACGATGGCGCAGGCTGTGCGCGAGCGTATCCCCGAACTGGCCGTACTCAAGACAATCGGATTTTCCAATCGCAGCGTTCTCGCCCTGGTGTTGGCCGAATCGATTTTGCTGATCCTGATCGGAGGTCTGATTGGCATCAGCGTGGCTGCCCTCATCATTCCAGCGATGAGCGGTGCGGCAGGTGGATTGTTGCCGCCCGCGGTTGACTGGAAAACCTGGGCAACAGGAATCGCGCTGATGCTGGCTATTGGCCTGGTGATTGGCTGGCTGCCGGCGCGCCGCGGAATGCGCCTGAACATCGTTGATGCATTGGCCGGACGCTGAGGAGAAAAACATGAAATTCCTGATCAATCTGGCCACACTTTTCGCCATTGTCATTGGTGTCGCTGCGCTTGCTGTCCTTCCATGGATTGCCTTGATTGCGCTTGCCATCGTGCTCGCAGGCTGGATGGCATTTACCCGTCGCGGCCAACAAACCTGGTCGGTAACGAAAGTCGGTGTGGCGACGATTCCGCAGCGACTGGGATCGTCAGCCGTGGTCGTGATCGGCATCGCCGGTGTAGTTGGCGTGCTCGTCGCGTTGCTCGCGATGGGCGACGGTTTCAAGGCTACGCTCAAGCAAACCGGCACCGATGATACGGTTGTCGTGTTGCGAGCCGGTGCGCAAGCGGAGTCGAATTCCGTGTTGATGCATGACGCCGTGGTGCAAATCGAGCAGACCGCCGGCGTGCTCAAGAACGCTCAAGGCAAGCCGATTATTTCGCCAGAGCTGGTGGTCATTGCGTCATTGCCGAAGAAGAGCAGCGGCCTTGATTCCAACGTCGAATTCCGAGGCGTCGGACCAATGGTGTGGGAATTGCGTTCGAACGTGAAGATCATTGCCGGGCGCAAATTCACACCGGGCCTGCGTGAGTTGGACGTGGGCAAAGGGGCCAGCAAACAGTTCGGCGGCGTGGATATTGGCGCGACGCTCACACTGAACAACCAGACTTGGACCGTTGTGGGCGTCTTCGATTCCGGCGATGCCTACGATTCGGAAATATGGGGTGATGCCGATATCGTCGCCTCGACCTACCGGCGCGGCAACAGCGTCACCGATGTGACGGTGAAATTGACCAGTGCGAGTGCATTTGATGCGTTCAAAGCGGCGCTGGCGAGCAATCCGCAACTGAAAGTGGATGCCAAAACCACACGCGAATATTTCAGCGCGCAATCCGAAGGCTTGTCCAAGTTCATCCGCATCATCGGCATGGTCATCGGGGTAATCATGGCGATTGGCGCCATCTTTGGTGCGCTCAACACCATGTATGCGGCGGTAGCAACGCGCTCTCGCGAAATTGCTACTCTGCGCGCGATAGGCTTCCGCGGTTTGCCGGTGGTCGTTTCAGTACTGTTGGAAACCATGCTGCTGGCGTTGCTTGGAGGACTGCTAGGTGCGTTGATCGCATGGGTTCTGTTCGACAACTACACAGTTTCTACGCTCGGGCAGAATTTCAGTCAGATCGTGTTCGCGTTCAAGGTATCGCCGGCGCTGGCATTGACTGGTCTCAAATGGGCGCTGGCCATCGGGTTGGTCGGCGGACTGTTCCCCGCCATGCGCGCAGCACGCTTGCCGGTGACGACTGCGTTGCGCGAGTCCTGAGCAAGTAGATCAGCGCTAGGCTTTTCGCTGGACGAAGCCTAGCGCGCAAGCTTGGATGCGCCGGTTCCCGGTACGGCGTTTTTTGCCAGACTTATTGCCACTACGCCGGCGAGAATCACCGCCATGCCGAGCAGGTCCAGCGCATGCACCGCCTCGCCA
>JBDTLA010000003.1:0-6644 GCA_039935035.1 Rudaea sp.
CCGGCGAGTTGATCGAACGGCCGTGGGTGGATTTTTCGACGAACCGCAACGAAGCACTCGAGCTGGCGCGCAAGCATGGCGACTATGCACTGATCATCGATGCCGACGAGGTACTCGACGCCGATACGGGGTTCACCTGGGGCGCGCTGGATGCGCCCGCTTACACGCTAGAACTGATCTTCAACGAATTGCACTATCGCCGCGTCGCCATACCGCGGCTTGATGCGCAGTGGCAATGGAAAGGCGTCCTGCACGAGGCGCTGATATCACCGCATGCGGCACAGGCGCAATTCCTGCCGGGCCTGCACATCCGCGTTCACACCGATGGCGCACGCAGCAAACAAACGCAGCAGGAGAAATTCAGCCACGATGCCGACATTTTGCGTCGCGCCTTGACGGATCAACCGGACAACGCTCGCTACGCGTTTTATCTCGCCCAGAGTCTGCGCGACGCCGGGCAATTGGCCGAATCGCTTGCGGCCTACGAAAAACGCGTCGCGATGGGCGGCTGGGCCGAAGAAGTCTACTTTGCGAAATTCCAGATCGCCGTACTCAAGGAACGCACCGGTGCAGCCTATGCGCAAATCGTCACCGCATATCTGGATGCCTACGATTTTCGCTCGACCCGTGCCGAGGCACCGTGCGAACTGGCACGTTATTGCCGCTTGAACAATCGCTTCGCCGTGGCTCGCGATTTCGCCCGCATCGCCATGGAATTGCCGCTGCCCGACGATGTATTGTTCATCGATCACGCCGTGCATGCGTGGCGCGCGCGCGACGAATTTTCCATCGCCGCGTATTGGTGCGGCAATTACGCCGATAGCGCGCGTGAATGCCGCAAGCTGTTGGCCGACCCAAATTTGCCACCCAGCGAACTCGAGCGCGTACAGCGTAACCTGGAATTCTCGCTGCCATATATTGAAGCTAGGGAATGATGATGATGCTGGCAAAAACCATCAACTACGACCACGCCATCACCGCCATCGACACCGGGTTTTTCCGCCCGCAATTCGATGCCAGCCATTTGATCGTGGAAAACGGCCGCGCCGCGTTTGTCGATGTCGGCACCAACCATTCCGTGCCGCATCTGCTCGCTGCACTCGCCGAAAAAAATGTTCCCGCGGATGCGGTCGATTACGTGATCCTGACCCACGTGCATCTGGATCATGCCGGTGGTGCCGGCGCGCTGATGCAGCACCTGCCAAATGCGCGCCTGGTCGTGCACCCGCGCGGCTCGCGCCACATGATCGACCCCAGCCAACTCATCGCCGGGGCAACTGCTGTGTACGGCGCCGAAGAAGTCCAGCGCAGCTACGGCGATCTGGTGCCGGTGGATGCATCACGCGTCGATATCGCCGAAGACGGATACGTTGTCGACCTGGCCGGACGCGAATTGTTGTGCCTGGATACCCCCGGCCACGCGCGCCATCACATCAGCATCTATGATGCGCGAAGCCACGGCATCTTTTCCGGCGATACGTTCGGATTGTCGTATCGCGAATTCGACACCGACAACGGTGCATTCATCCTGCCCACGACGACGCCGGTTCAATTCGATCCGGCAGCACTGCACGCTTCCATCGAGCGCATGCTTGGACTTTCGCCGCAACAGATATTCCTGACTCATTACAGTCGCGTAACCAACGTAGAAAAGCTAGCCCGCGACTTGCATGAACGCATCGACGCAATGGTCGCCATCGCGCGCGAACACGAGAACTATCCCGACCGCCACGCACGCATTCACGTCGCCTTGTCCGGTTATTTTATCGCGCAGGCACGTGCCCATGACTGTCGACTTAACAACGCGCGCATCGATGAGTTGCTATCAATGGATCTGGAATTGAACACGCAAGGCCTGGAAGTCTGGCTCGATCGCAGCAAATCGCACTGAATTGGGCAAATCTGCGAAAATCACGCAGTGAACGATTCCGTGTCAAACCCCACAACGCTTGCGGACCGCATCGACGCGGTGCTGCCACAGACGCAGTGCACGCGCTGCGGCTATCCGGCGTGCCGCGATTATGCACAGGCAATCGTCCGCGACGAAGCCGACATCAATCAATGTCCACCCGGCGGCGAGTCTGGAATCCAGACGTTGGCGAACCTGCTCGGCCGCGCACCCAAGCCATTGAATCCCGCCAACGGCGTGGAAAAGCAGCCGGAAGTTGCCATCATTGATGAATCAGTCTGCATCGGCTGCACCAAATGTATCCAGGCGTGTCCGGTCGACGCAATCATCGGCACCAACAAGATGATGCACACGATATTAGCGGACGAATGCAATGGCTGCGAACTTTGCGTGCCGGCGTGTCCCGTCGATTGCATTTCGATGCAGCCCGTTGCCGCATTTGCCAACGATGCGCCGCACTTCAAGGCACGCTATGAAGTGCGTCGCGCCCGTCTGAAGCGTTGGGACGACGAACGCAACGCGCAACTGGCCGCGCGCAAGGCCACAGTCGACGCCGGCTCGCTCGGCAATGCCGCAGTCCAGGCCGCCATTGAACGCGCCCGCGCAAAGAAGGCCGCGAGTGGAACCCCATCACAATGAATCCGACCAAGCGCGCCGAGATCCTCCGCCGTCTGCGCGAAGTCAATCCACACCCGACCACCGAGCTCGAATTCGCAAGCCCGTTCCAGTTGCTGATTGCGGTGATCCTTTCGGCGCAAGCCACTGACGTGGGCGTGAACAAGGCGACGCGACGCTTGTTTCCTGCTGCCGGCACGCCACAAGCGATGCTCGCGCTTGGCGAAGTTGGGTTGAAGCGGCATATTTCCAGCATCGGCCTGTTCAACACAAAAGCGAAGAACGTCATTGCCACGTGTCGTATCCTGGTGGAACGGCACGGTGGCGAAATTCCACGTACCCGTGACGCGCTGGAAGCGCTACCCGGCGTCGGTCGCAAGACCACCAACGTGGTCCTCAATACGGCGTTTGGCGAGCCGACCATTGCCGTCGATACGCACATCTTTCGTGTCGCCAACCGCACCGGGCTGGCCCGCGGCAAAACCGTTCGCGCCGTCGAAGACAAACTCGAAAAAGTCGTTCCCGACGAATTCAAGCGCGATGCGCACCACTGGTTGATCCTGCACGGGCGATACGTGTGCAAGGCGCGTAAACCGGATTGCCCGCAGTGCATTATTCGCGATTTGTGCGAATTTCCGAACAAGACGAGCGACGATAACTGAGGGTGCTTTCCCATTTTTTGTGGGTCTTGCGAATGTGACGAGTCTTTTTACTTCCGCTTAACATCAAAGCGAGAAAGATAGCGCCACTTCGGGCGGTCTGTCAGGCCGGAAGGTTTTTGCGCAATGCGGCATCGAAATGTGTTGTCGACCGATCGCGCGAAGATTAGTCTGCGATCCGGGGAGGGCTAGATGCATCAACAAACGTGGTGTGATCATTCCGACTCCGACGCTTGGTAGTTTGCCGCACATGCGGTAACAAACACGGGTTCGTCCCGATTCTCAACTATGGAGTAGTCCCAATGTCGAACAAAATCGTCAAACCGTTGACCCTGGCCATTGGTGCCGCGTTTCTCGGGTCGGTGGCATTCAGCCAGATGTCACATGCCAGCACCGCATTTCAGGTAAAACCGCTCGTGTCGGGCTACATGCTCGCCGGTGCGGAAGGCAAATGCAGCGAAGGCAAATGTGCTGTTTCGAAGATGGACACGAACAAGGACCACAAGGTCTCGATGGCCGAAGCCGAAGCTGCCGGCTGGAACGAAGCACAGTTCAAGGCTATGGACACCAACCATGACGGTTTCCTGAGCAAGAAGGAACTTGCGGCCGGCCACAAGATGCACAAGACGGGCGCGGAAGGTTCGTGCTCGGCCGCGAAGAAAGCCAAGGAAGGTTCTTGCTCGGCTGCGAAGAAAGCCACGGAAGGTTCTTGCTCAGCTGCGAAGAAAGCAAAAGAAGGCTCCTGTAGCGGTCACTGAGTTTGGCAAGCGCCTTAACGAATGTATTGAGGGCACAAGACTCGACCTGCAGCGGAGGCTTTTGACTCCGCTGCAGTAATCGCCGGTTGCGCCGCTCGACGTCTTCGATATCCCGGCGCAAGCTTGCGTCAACAGCGGTGGCAGGCTGGGAAATTTTCAATCCAAACAAGTTGGACGCGATCTATACGACCTGATGCCAACGTCGTTCCAATGCCTGGCGTCGTCTTCACGCCTGTTAAGCGGCAACGCAGGTCACAATCTTATTCCACGGAGTACAAAACCATGTCGAACAAAATCGTTAAACCGTTGACCCTGGCCATTGGTGCCGCGTTTCTTGGCTCGGCAGCATTCAGCCCGATGTCGCACGCAAGCACCGCATTTCAGGTAAAGCCGCTCGTGTCGGGCTACATGCTTGCCGGTGCGGAAGGCAAATGCAGCGAAGGCAAATGTGCAGTGTCCAAAATGGATACCAACAAGGACCACAAGGTTTCGCTGGCTGAAGCGCAAGCCCACGGCTGGACCGAGGCGCAGTTCACGGCAGCCGACACCAATCACGATGGCAGCCTTAGTGCTAAAGAAGTAGCTGCCGCTCACAAGATGAACAAGAAAGCTGCGGAAGGTTCGTGCTCGGCCGCGAAGAAAGCCAAGGAAGGTTCTTGCTCGGCTGACAAGAAGAAGGGCGCAGAAGGTTCCTGCTCTACCGCCAAGAAGGGTTCGGAAGGCTCCTGCGGCGCGATGTAAGATGAGCAAGCGTCCCTGCAAAATTGCCGGTGGCGCCGGACTCGGCCTGCGGCGGGACCTATTGGCCCCGCTGCAGGATTCTCCGGATGTGCCCATCGATTTCTTTGAAGTCGCGCCCGAGAACTGGATCAACGTCGGCGGCCGACTCGGTAAGACGTTTCGTTCTTATACAGAGCGCTATCCGTTCATTTTCCACGGTCTATCGCTGTCGCTCGGCGGGCCAGCACCGCTTGATGAAACCCTGCTGCACAAGATTCGCCGCCTGCTCGACGATCACGGCGTCGTGCAGTACAGCGAGCACCTGTCTTTCTGTTCCGACGAAGGGCACCTGTACGACCTGATGCCGATTCCATATACCGAGGAAGCGGTAAGCTGGGTCGCTGCGCGCATTCGCCGCACGCAAGACATCCTGGGACGGCGCATTGCCGTGGAAAACGTTTCCACGTACGCATCGCCTGGACAGGAAATGAGTGAAATCGATTTCACCACCGCCGTGCTGCAAGCCGCCGATTGCGACCTGCTGCTCGACGTCAACAACGTATACGTGAACAGCGTCAACCACCGCTACGACCCGGCGGCGTTCATCGAAGCCTTGCCCGTAGACCGCATTGCGTACACCCATATCGCAGGCCATTACAACGAAGCGCCGGATCTGATCGTCGACAGTCATGCAGCCGCCGTGATCGCTCCGGTTTGGGATTTGCTCGACTTGGCTTATTCGCGTTTCGGCGTGCTGCCAACCCTGCTCGAACGCGACTTCAGATTCCCACCGTTGGCCGAACTGATCGGCGAACTCGAACACGTGCGCAAGATCCAGCGCAATTATTCTCCCGCCACCGCCGTTGCTCGCCATGCCCGCAGTGCCTGAGCACGGGCGCACGCAGCGCCTGCAACACCAGTTCACGGCGCATGTGCGCGATCCGCAGGGAAATGCAGCTCCGCCGGGTATTGAAGACCGGCGCATGCAGATTTACCGCGATCTGGTGTTTTCGAATATCGAAATGTTCCTGTCGGCGAATTTCCCGGTCATACGCAGCCTCTACGACGACAATGCCTGGGATGTGCTCGCGCATGACATGCTGCGCGAACACGAATTTCACACGCCGCTGTTTCCCGAATTCGGTCGTGAGTTCCTGCGCTATCTGGAAGCGCGCCAACAGCGCGGCGCGAACGACCCGCCGTTCCTGCTCGAACTGGCGCATTACGAATGGGCAGAGTTGGCGATCAGTCTCGATGAAAACGACATTGACGACGTTCCGCATGATCCCGCCGGCGATCCGCTTTCCGGCATTCCTGTAGTGTCGCCACTGGTCTGCGTGCTCGGCTATCGCTATGCGGTGCACCTTATCGGGCCCGATTACCACCCACACGAACTTCCCGAACAGCCAACCGTGTTGATGCTGGTTCGCGGTCGCGACGATGACCTGCATTTTCACGAAATCGATGGCCTCACCGCGCTGCTGATCGAACGCCTGCAAGCCAATACCCAAGCCACCGGCAGTGAATGCCTGGATGCGCTGCTTGGCGAACGCGGCGAATCCGGTAATGCCGATTTTCGCCAAGCTGGCCAAGCCGCAATCGTCCAATTGAAATCGCGCGAGGCCATACTGGGTACCCGTGTAGACTGAGTGCCTCATACAGAAGCGCGAAAGGGAAAATCATGGCCTACAACGGCTCCGCCGCGATCGGCATCTGGGAATCGCTGAGTGCGCGCCTGCGCGGTATCGGCCAATTGTTGCCTCCGCTGATCCTGCGCCTGATCATGGCCTGGGAGTTTTGGCAGTCCGGGATGGAAAAGTATACCGGGGCCAACTGGTTTACTGACATCAAGGACCGGTTTCCGTTTCCGTTCAACACGATTCCCACCGAGATCAGTTGGGCCATGGCCACGTATTTCGAGCTGGGCGGCGCGATCCTGCTGGTGTTTGGACTATTCACCCGCTTCGCCGCCTATTGCCTGCT
>JBDTLA010000004.1:0-10580 GCA_039935035.1 Rudaea sp.
GACTCTGGCTGCTGGCTGCCGTTACCGACTTTATTGTCAATTACAGACTTTATTGTCTCCGATCAATCATAAATTCCGATTCCAAGCTCTCCAGTCTTGAAAATTACCTGCCTAGTCTATAATATACGGGCACATAATGACCCAGATACATAAACCCAGTTTTGGCTTTCTCGTCACCGATGTGACCCGGCTCATGCGCAAGCATTTCGACCGGCGCGCGGTGCGGTTCAACCTGACGCGCGCGCAGTGGCGGGCGCTCAAGCGCTTGTCGCGCGGCGAAGGCATGCGCCAGAACGAGTTGGCCGAGCAATTGGAGATGGAACCCATTGCGATCGGCCGGGTGATCGATCGGCTGCAGAAAGCCGGTTTCGTCGAACGCCGCGCCGATCCGGCCGATCGGCGTGCCTGGCGCCTGTTCCTGACTGCGCAAGCCCACGAAGTGGTCGACGACATGGAGCAGATTTCCAGCGAGCTTTTCCGCCAGGCGCAGCGCGGAATCAATGCCGCGCAGATGAAAAGCATGATCGACATGCTGGCGCGAATGAAAGACAACCTCAACGCGCTCGATAGCGCGAACCAATAACGGAGAATCGGTCATGACCGACAAGCAATACGGCGCCCCGGATGTTGCCGAGCCTGAAACCAAACCCCCACGCAAGAAACGCAAGCTGGTGTTGTGGATCCTTGGACCTGCGATCGTGTTGATCATCGGTGGCTGGCTGTACATTACCTCGGGCCGCTATGTATCTACCGACAATGCCTATATCGGCGCGGACCAAGTCACCATTGCGCCGCAGGTCGGCGGTCGCGTGGTCGAAGTCGATGTGCGCGAAAATCAATTTGTACACAAAGGTGACGTGCTGTTCCGCATCGACCCTGAGCCCTTGCAATTGACGATTGACCAGCTCAACGCGCAGATGGATGCGATTGGCGATTTCCTGGCGTCATCCAAGGACAGCTTTCACGCGGCAATTGCCGACTTGGGTTCGTCGTCGGCGACCTTGCACTACGACCAGACCCAGCTTGAGCGCATGCGTCAATTGCGCGCCAAAGGTCTGGTGGCGCAAAAGCTGCTCGACGATGCGGCCAACGAGGTTGCCACCGCGCGCGGCAAACGCGACAGCGATGAGGCCACCGTATCGAAGAACAGGAACATGCTTGGCGGCGACGAAAAAGCCCCGGTGCAGACTCTGGCCGGCTACAAGATGATCAAGGCGCAACTGGACAAGGCCACGCTTGATCTGGATCACGCCAGCGTGCGTGCGCCGAGCGATGGCGTGATCGGCAAGACGGATCTGCGGCCGGGTGATTTTCTGCAGGTCGGCCAGGCGGCGATGCCGTTGGTCGCGACAGATGTTTGGGTGGATGCGAACTTCAAGGAAACCGATCTGACCCACGTCAAAGTGGGGCAACCGGTCAACATTGACGTGGATACCTATCCAGATCACCCGTGGACCGGGCATGTGGCCTCGATCAGTCCGGCATCCGGTGCGCGCTTTTCGATTTTGCCGGCGCAGAACGCAACCGGCAACTGGGTCAAGATCGTGCAACGCATTCCGGTGCGCATCACCATCGATGATCAGGGCAACGGTCCGATCCTGCGCGCGGGCATGAGCGCGAACGTGAAAATCGATACCGGCAAGCAGAACTCGCTGCTGGGTCGTATTGAAGGCGCGCGCGAGCCAGCTCCCTCAAGCATGGCTGTAGCGCGCCACTGAGCAACACATGAGTCAGGTTGCTGCCAGTCATCGCGAGGTAGAAAACCTGCCGCTGCTGATCTTCTCGATCATGCTGGCGACCTTGATGCAGGTAATCGACACGACGATTGCCAACGTGGCCCTGCCGCACATGCAGGGTTCGTTATCGGCTACCCAGGATCAGATCGCGTGGGTTTTGACCTCGTATATCGTGGCCGCGGCGATCGCCACGCCCGCGACCGGCTGGCTGGCCGCACGGCTAGGGCGAAAATATCTGCTGGTCATTGCGATTGCCGGCTTTATGGGTGCGTCGATCCTGTGCGCCATGGCCACCGGCATCGGCGAGATGGTGGGGTTTCGCGTGCTACAGGGCTTGTTCGGGGCAGCACTGGTACCGATTTCGCAATCCTCGTTGCTGGATTCGTTTCCACCGGAAAGGCACGGCGCGGCAATGGCGTTATGGGGTATGGGCATCATGGTCGGCCCGATTCTCGGACCACCACTCGGTGGCTGGCTGACCGAAAACTATTCCTGGCATTGGGTGTTCCTGATCAACGTGCCGGTCGGTGCGCTCGCGCTGTTTGGCGTGCTCGCCAGCGTGCCGCCGGACGAGCCACACGAAAGCCGCTTCGACTGGCGCGGATTCTTCTTCCTTTCCATGGGTATCGCCGCGCTGCAATTGATGCTTGATCGCGGCAACGAAAAGGATTGGTTCGGTTCGGTGGAAATCCAGATCGAGCTGGCGCTCGCGTTTTTGGGTTTCTATTTGTACTGGGTGCACTGGTATACGCGCGAGCGCGCGTTCGTGAACCTCGGCATGCTGCGCGATCGCAATTTCGGCGTGGCTACGCTTTTCATTTTCGTCGTCGGCGTGGTGCTGTATGCGACGATGGCCCTGTTGCCGCCGTACCTTCAGAACCTGATGAATTATCCGGTCATTACCACCGGCATCCTGCTGGCACCGCGTGGCGTTGGCACGCTGGTGGCGATGATGGTTGTCGGCCGCTTGATGGCCATGCGCATCGACCCACGCTTGCTCATTGGCATCGGTATCTGCATGACCACGTATTCGCTGTGGATGATGACCCACTTTTCCGCCGACGTACCGATGTGGCCGATCATCAACGCCGGTATCGTGCAAGGCGTCGGGCTGGGCCTGGTGTTCGTTCCAGTATCCACCATTGCCTATGCCACGCTGCCGATGCGCGCGCGCACCGAAGCGGCTGGCATCTACTCGCTGGTGCGCAACATCGGATCAAGCGTGGGCATTTCCATTGTGTTCGCACTGGTCGCGCGCTACACCCAGATCAATCATGCCGAACTGGTCGAACGCCTGACGCCATTCGGTACCCAACCGCTACCCGCATCGGTGCATAGCGCGCTGGGATTGGCCGCACTTAACGGTGAAGTGACGCGTCAGGCTGCCGCCATCGCCTACATCAATGATTTCTGGCTGATGGCCTGGATGACGCTGGCGACGTTGCCGCTGCTGTTGTTGTTCCGGGTGCCGCGTCGCGCAGCGAAGATCGCAAAGCAGTCGCCAATTGCGCAGGGCCCGGCTGTCGATAGCTGAGGCGACATTCATGAGGCAAAAAAAACGGGCGGCGACTCTACGTCGCCGCCCGTTATCGCAAACCTCAATCCACTTCGAACGACTGCAACGTCACGGGGAACGCCTGGATAACGGTCAAGTCGTCCGCGCTGTCGTTGCTGGTATTGGCCTCGCCACCACCCGAAACGACGACAGTATTGGTCACCGTCGGTGCGGTGCTCATGGAAACATCGACGGTCAATGTGATGTCGGGGTAGCTTGCCCCGCCCGCGACGACATCGGTGCTGGTGCAGGTGGGCGTAGCGCCCAACGTGCATGTCCAACCGGTCCCGGACATTGCCGTAGCGGTAAGTCCAACGGGTAGGGTATCGGTGACGCTCACCTGACCGCTGGTCGCACCCATGCCGGAATTGGTTACCGTGATTGTGTAGTTGCGCCCGGTAGCGCCCTGCTTGAACTGATCGGTGTGCATCTTGGCAATGGTCAAGTCCGGCAGTGCGGTGATGTTGGTCGAGTCATCGACGCTGTCGTTGCTGGTATTGACCTCGCCACCGCCGGATACGCTGGCGCTGTTGGTCACTGGTGTTGCCGCACTTGCGGACACATTCACCGTCAACGTGATGGCCGGGTAGCTTGCGCCGCTTGCCAGTGCATCGCTGCGATTGCAGGTGAGTGTACCCAGCGTGCAGGTCCAGCCCGTGCCGGCTATTGCTGTCGCGGTCATGCCGCCCGGCAATGTGTCGACAACATTGACCGTGCCGGCCGTCGGGCCAACGCCTGCCGCATTGCTCACCGTGATTGTGTAGGTGTCGCCCATGTCGCCCTGGGTGAAGGGGTCGCTGTGCGTCTTGGCGATGGTCAGGTCGGCCAGTGCGGTGATGTTGGTCGGGTCATCGACGCTGTCGTTGCTCGTATTCACCTCACCGCCGCCGGAAACGGTCGCGGTATTCGTCACTGCTGCGGGTGCACTCGAGGACACGTCCACGGTCAGCGTGATCGGCGGGTAGCTGGAACTGGCTGCCAACGCATCGCTGCGGGTGCAGGTGAGCGTGCCCAGCATGCACGACCAACCGGTGCCGGTCATTGCCATTGCCGTGAACGCGACGGGAAGGCTATCAATCAAGGTGACCGGACCGCTGGTCGAGTCGTTGCCGGAGTTGGTCGCGGTGATCGTATAGGTGTCGCCGCTGTCACCCTGCTTGAACGGATCGGCATGCGATTTTGTAATGGACAGATCGGCGATCCCGTCCGTTTCGAATGCACCAGCGTCGCAGGTAGATTTGCCTTGGGGGCGTGAATTCAATACAGCGTCCAGGTTGACGATCGGCGAGGCGGCACAGATTGCGGCGTCGCCGGCGCCAGAGGCCGCACTGCCGGGGTTGAGCTTCATGACGAAAACCAGCGCATTCGCGCCGCCAAACGGTGCCGCGCCTGCCAGTGCCGGATCGCCGCTATTGGCGATGCTCGCGCAACCGCTGGCCGGGTTGTGCTGCAGGTTGCCGGCGACATCCGTGAATGCGCCACCCGCACAATTTCCGCCCGTACCTGAATCGAAAATCGTATTGGCTATATTGACGTCACCGACGGTACTGCTGGCGTTGTACAACTCACCGCCGCCGCCGACCCCAGCGGAATCTCCGGACAACGTATTGTTGATAAGGGTCATCTTGCCGTTATTGATCAGATTGGCAACCGCGCCGCCACGGAATGCCGCGGAATTGCCATTGAAGGTAACGTTGGAAATGGCAATCGGTGAAAAGCCTGCGGTCTTGTCGTAGAACGCGATCGCACCACCGCTGGCATTCGTGCTGGTGTTGGCACCGACGAAACTGGAATCGATGATGGCCAAGTTGCCGCGGGCGAAAATCGCGCCGCCTGATCCGGCGCGCGGATCCACCGGCATGCCGTTCCAGGTGCCGCTGGCGATATTGGCGCTGAAATTGCTCGCGATGATGCCGCCAGGAACCTTGTTGGTCAAAATCGCGTTGCCATCGAACGATGCGCTGCCGTAGGTCAGGTTGCCGCCGGCCAACACGATCGCGCCCCCCGTACCATTGGGCGCCAGATTGCCGATAAACGAAGTATTGAAAATCAGAAAATCGCTGGCATTCAGTCCGCCGCTGCCGTCGTTGCCGCCAGTAGCGGTATTGCTAGCAAAGATTGCGCCGCCGCCCAGTTCCGCGTTGCCGCTATCGTGGGTGTTGCCGTTGGCGATATTGGCGGCGAAGTTGCTTGCACTGATCGAAATCGCATCGGTGCCATGCAGATAAATTGCTCCACCATTCTGACCTGCGATATTGCCCTGGAACGTAACACCTGAAATCGATGCAAAACTGGTGCCGCCGACAACGCCGATTGAAATGGCACCGCCTTCTCCATTGCCGCCGCCGGGAATCATGCCGCCGTCGTCGGTAATGCACCCGGTGAAACTACCGCCGAGAATGGTAAGACTGCCGCTACCGTGCGCAATACAACCACCGTCGCCCTGGTTGGTCGCATGGATATTGGTGAACGTAACACCGGTCAAGGTCAGGTTTCCGCTACCGGTGTTCGTGATCGCAATACCGGCCCCGCTCGCTGTGCAATTACTGAAGCTCACGCCGGCGAAAGTCGCATCACCATCATTGGTCTCATGGAATATGATGACGCCGTCGTTGCTTTGCGGGTCCTTAAAGCAAGAGACCGCGCCGGTAGTGATGGTCACCGCCCCGAATGTTGCCGCCGATCCGATGTAGGGCAGGGAGCCATAATATATTGGGGCAGTTCCGTTGACGCCAGGATCGTTCTCGAGCGCATTGACGACGATGGTGCCGCCGGCAGCCGCCAGGTTGATGGTGTTGGCCATGCCTGCATCAGCGCTGCCACATTCCGGATACGGCTGGGTTCCTCCCGCACTGCTGATATCCTGCAGCGCCTCGCGCAGCGAGCAACCGGTGGAGTTCGGATAATGCTCGCCCGACCCATTGGGCAGTGTCGAGCAGCCCGCTTCACTCCGGCAGTTGGCCTCGTCGTGAGTGGTGGTTACGTTCAACGTCGCCGCATGGCCCGGCACCGCGGCGCACAGCAATAGTGCGACGCCAAATAGCGTTATGAACCTTTGCATGGTGTTTCTCCTGGGTCATCGACTTGTCTGTGTACAAATGCGAAGCACAGGCAAAAACGAACGCGCCAGGAGAAATAAAAGTTGGGTAGGTATTGTGATCCGGTTGCACCGGGGCGCCGCTGCGCCCGGCACGTGAACGTCAGGGCGTCTTTTGCTGCTTTAGCAGGTCGCGAATTTCGGTCAGCAAGACCACGTCGGCGGCGGGCGCAGCGGGCGCGGCTTCCTGCTTTTTGACCATGCGATTCATAAACTTGATCACCAGGAAGATCGCCAGCGCGACGATGATGAACTGGATGATCGTGTTGAGGAACACGCCATACTTGATGATCGCGCCGCCGGTCACCAAACCTTTCGCGTCGACAACCGGGTTGCCGATGTTCACGGCGAGGCTGGAAAAGTCGATACCGCCAATGAGTACGCCAATCGGCGGCATGATGACGTTCTCGACCAGCGACGCCACGATCTTGCCGAACGCCGCCCCGATCACGATACCCGTGGCCATGTCGACCACGTTGCCCTTCATGGCGAAAGTTTTGAATTCGCTGAAAAAACCCATGAGTTAATCTCCCGAATGTTGACAGGCCGCGCGATCACTACGCGGCGGTTCGGGCAATTTAGCGCAAATCGACAAGACGTGCGCCGGTCAATCAGGCAATGCAGCCATCGAGTTGGGCGATACCATGAAGGCAGGCATGGAAACGGTCGCCGCGAACCAGCGGACCGACTCCGGCCGGCGTGCCGGTGAAAATCAGGTCGCCGGGTTTCAGCTCGAACAATCCGGATAACGAAGCAATGATTTCAGGAACACTCCAGACCATTTGTGCGATATCGCTGCGTTGACGTGTCTGCTCGTTTACTTCCAGCGTCAATTCCACCTGTCGCGGATGGCCGACGTCATCCACACGATGGATCGCGGAAATCGGCGCGGAGTGATCGAAGGCCTTGGCAGTATCCCAGGGCATGCCCTTGGCCTTGGCTGCGGCCTGCAAATCACGCCGGGTAAGATCCAGTCCGACGCCATAGCCGAACACGCAGCCAAGCGCCTCGTCGACGCTGATGCCCATGCCGCCGGCATGCAGTGCCACGACCATTTCCACTTCGTGGTGCAATTCGGTGGTCGCCTGCGGATAACAGATTTCACCGCTACCGCTAACCACGGCGTCCGCCGGTTTGCAGAAAAACACCGGGTTTCCGCGATCCACCGTTGCGCCCATTTCCTTGGCATGGTCGGCGTAATTGCGGCCGATGCAGAAAATGCGCCGCACGGGAAACCGCGCGCCGCTACCCGCTACGGAAACCGATACGACGGGTGGCGGCGCGAAGACAAATTCCATTGGTATCAGGCGGCCTTGGGAAGGAATGAAGTATCAATCTGGTACTGCTTTGGATTGTCCATGTTGACCATCGCGTCGAGTGTGGTTCGATCCTTGACGTAATCGCTTGGGTCGTACCAGATCGGATCGCTGCGCATCTGATAGATGGTTTGCGTCACGGGATGCTGCCATTGCGCGTTGAGCCGCCACGGGCTGCGCCCGTTGACGCTATAGCTGGTATCGTAGATCGCACCCTCAAACTTCGCTTGCACGCGCATGCCGTTCTGCGACAACCAGGCACGCACCTTGCGCTGGTTCAGGCGCGACCAGATGATGCCGCCGCCGATCAGCGTGAACACCAGGCCCATGCCGCCCAGCATTAACGTGCCGAACCAGTTCGACATGAAACTATCGATGCTGGCGTGCTCAGGATTTGCCCCCTCGTAAAGCACCTTCAAATGATCGCCACGAGAGTACCCAGCGGGATTGGAGCCCGAACTGCTGGTGAAGTGGATGGTCTTTCCGTCTTGTGCCGCGAACTCGACGACCGGGTGATAGGTGCCTTTGCCCTTGGAGCTGCGCTGATAATCCAGATCCGTCACCGTGCCATCGGCATGCAGCGCATGGGCGACAAAATTCGCCTGTGAGCGCCACAGAAAAAAGCCGCCGGTGAGCATGCCAAGTCCGACAATCAACAAGATAATTCCCGCCACCCAGAGTGCTTTCATTGTTGTCTCCCCAGAAGCCGCTTCGTTGAGAAGTGCGGCCACGGATGGCCGCTCTTTGATCCTCGCAATCAGGGACGATTGCACTGGACGCGGGGCAAGCATGCTACGGATTACCTGCTGGAAGCAACTTCCCGGCCTGACACTTGTCATCCCGCAATTGTGACTATCAGCCCTGTTGCAGCGCATCAGTTGCTGCGAGTCTATGGCACACTTGGCAATCGGCAACGGACTGGAAAAAGGCACCGTGGAAACATCGGAATTGCTCAATCAATTGCGCATCGAAAAGCACCATCGCGAAGACAGCGGTGCTCCGAAACGCTGGCCGTGGGTGGTAGTGGCGATCGTCGCGGTGCTGGTATTGATAGCCGGCGGCGCGTGGTGGCTGTTTGGTGGCCAGCGCTTCGAGGTTGAGGCGGTCACAGCGGTTGCGCCGACTGCGGGCGGCGGCGATACGGCGGTGCTGCAGGCAACCGGTTATGTGACTGCGCGCCGCGAGGCGACGGTGTCGGCGCAGATTACCGGCACTTTGACCGACGTGCTGATCGAGGAAGGCGAGCACGTCGACAAGGGCCAGGTGCTGGCGCATCTGGAAGATACCGCGCAGAAGGCGGGCCTTGCACAGGCGCAGGCGCAACTGCATGCCGCACAAGCCACGTTGGTGCAGTATCAGGCGCAGCTTTCCCAGGCGCGTCGCGATGAATCACGCCAGCAAGATCTGGTTGGACGCCATCTCACGTCCACGCAGGCGCTAGAGACGGCACAAACCCAAGTCAAGACGCTGGCCGCGCAGACCAATGCGCAAGAAAAGCAAATCGAGGTGGCGCGCGCTGGCGTAGCCTACGCGCAGGTGCAAGTGGATTACACGACGGTGCGCGCGCCGTTTGCCGGCGTGATCATCGCCAAGGCCGCCCAAGTCGGCGAAATCGTGTCGCCGTTGTCCGCAGGTGGTGGGTTTACCCGCACTGGCGTGGGCACCATCGTCGACATGGATTCGCTGGAAATCGAAGTCGATGTGAACGAGGCTTACATCAATCGCGTGCAAGCCAGTCAACCTGCACAAGCGGTGCTTGATGCGTATCCGAACTGGACGATTCCGGCACACGTAATTGCGATCATCCCGACTGCCGATCGTAGCAAGGCAACGGTGAAGGTGCGTATCGGTCTGGATCAGAAAGATCAGCGCATTCTCCCCGACATGGGCGTGCGCGTATCGTTTCTGGAAAAGATCAATCCCGCAAATGGCGCGCAGACCGAAGTGCCCAAGGGCGTGCTGGTACCGGGATCGGCGATCGTCAAACGCGATGGGCATGATGTGCTGTTTGCCATCGACGGCGCCCATGCTCGGCTGAAACCGGTGACGCCGGGTCAGGCCTTCAGCGATCTGCGCCTTGTGCAGGGCATTAGCGCGGGCACGAAGGTCGTCAAGCAACCGCCAGCGGCGATGAACGATGGCGCAAAAATTACCTTGTCGAACGAACAGAAATAGAGGATGCGACGATGACGACTCTCGTAGAAATCAACAATGTCAGCAAAGTGTACACACGCGGCAAACAGAAGGTTGAGGTGTTGCATCACATCGACCTGAACATCGCGCAGGGTGATTTTCTCGCGCTGATGGGGCCGTCCGGTTCCGGCAAGACAACCTTGCTCAATCTGATCGGAGGGCTGGATTCGCCCAGCGAAGGCAGCATCGTCGTTGCCGGTCAGCCTATCGACAAGCTTGGCCAGGGCGCGCTAGCGAAATGGCGCGCGTCCAACGTCGGGTTCATCTTCCAGTTCTACAACCTGTTGCCGATGCTTTCGGCGCAAAAGAACGTGGAGTTGCCATTGCTGTTGACCAAACTCTCCGCGGCGCAACGCAAGAAAAATGCGGCCGTGGCATTGCAACTGGTCGGTCTGGCCGATCGCACCACGCACAAGCCGGGCGAACTGTCCGGCGGGCAGCAACAGCGTGTGGCGATAGCGCGCGCGATCGTGTCCGATCCGGCACTGCTGGTTTGCGACGAACCGACCGGTGATTTGGATCGTCAATCCGCCGAGGAAGTGCTTGGGCTCTTGCAGACGCTCAATCGCGAACACGGCAAGACCATCGTCATGGTGACCCATGATCCGAAAGCCGCCGAGCACGCAACGCATACGCTGCATCTGGACAAGGGCACGCTGGTAGAACAAGCGCAGAACGCCTGA
>JBDTLA010000005.1:0-32597 GCA_039935035.1 Rudaea sp.
AGTATGTCGCGTAAGCACGTACCTTCACATAGTACGTACCAGCCGTCGGTGAGTTGAACGTGCAGGTCTCGTTGTCGCCAGTCAGGTACGGACGGCAACTGTAGCTGGACGTCGTCGGTGCTGAACCGATCTTGACGTACAGATCGGCATCGCCGGTGCTGCCCGTGATCTGGAACGTCACGCTGCTCTGGCCTGCCGGTACGACCATCGTATAGGTCGAGCTGTAGCTGCCCTTCGTCGCGTGGAGACCCGTCACTGTCACGCCGCTGCAAAGCACGGTGCCGCCGCAACCGCCGCCACCGCTACTCACGGTCACCGAGGCAGTCTTGGAGCTGGTTGTGCCGCTGACACCATCGGTGACGGTTTCGCTCACGCTGTAGGTGCCCGCCGTCGCATAGGTATGGCTCGGGCTGGTCGCAGTGGAGGTGCCGCCATCGCCGAACGTCCATGCATGGGAGCTGATCGTACCGCCCGAATCGGTCGACGTGTCGGTGAAGCTCGCGGTCAGGCCACTGACGCTCGATGTAAAGTTCGCCGTCGGCGTGCCGCCTGCACCGGGAGCAGTGTAGCTGCCGGTCAGGGTAACGCCAGTGAACGAAGCATATGAGTTGAGCATCACGTAGTAAGTACCGGCCTGGGCCGTGGTGATCGGGCACGACTCACTGTTGCCGGTAATGTATGGACGGCAGTCGTAGCTGGACAGCGTAGGCGCCGAACCAAACTTGACGTACAGATCCGCGTCGCCCGTGCCGCCGGACATGGTGAACTTCAGATTCGTCGCGCCTGCGGGCACTACCATCGTGTAGTTCAACTGATTGCCCGTGGTCGCCGCCAGACCCGTGACCGCAACGCCGTTGCTCAGCACGTTGCTGCCACCGCCGCCACCAGTAACGGTCACGGACGAGGTTTTGGAAGCCGTTGCACCGCCATTGTCCGTCACCGTTTCCTTGACGCTGAAAGTGCCAGCGCTGGCATAGGTGTGACTTGGATTGGCCGATGTGGACGTACCACCGTCGCCGAACGTCCACGCATGCGAGGCAATGCTGCCGTCGCTGTCCGTGGAACTATCGGTGAAGCTGGCAACCAAGGCGTTGGTCGTGAAACTGAAGTTCGCGACTGGCGGATTGTTGCCGCCGCCGCCACCACCGCCGATATCGGCGAGCGCGCCGGAAATTTTCACACTGCCCAGACCAGTCGCTAAATCGTAACCCGGGCCTGCCGTAGAACCGGCGTTGTTTCCCGATGTTACGTCATGCAGATCCGATGCCGGCAATTGATACAGCAACGGCGCGGCAAAACCGACGCTCGCACCCTTGGCCGCAATAACTCGCGACCACAATCCGGCAAACAACGGGGCCGCCAGGCTGGTGCCGCCGACTTGTGTTGAAGCGCCGTTGACGATGATCTTCGCGCCACTGTTCGGATCGGCATCAAACGCGATGTCGGCCACGCCACGATGACTACCGGAGAATAAGCCATTCTGCCAACTCGGCTGCGGCTCGAACGTGCTCTGGCTTCCGCCGGTGCCGCTCCAAACGGTTTCACTGGCCCAGGTCGTCGTCGAAGCGTTCAACGTCGTGCCGGCTGCAGCCACTACATATTGCGATGCTGCTGGCCAACTCGGCGTCGTACCGCCATTGCTGCACTCATCCGCACCCGAGTCGCCGGTGGAGATCGAGAAGGTTTGACCCTGTGCAACCGCCTGCTGGAAAGATTGATCCTGCGATGCCGCAGAGCCGTCGCCTTGGGCCGAGGTTTCGCACTCGCCCAGCGACACGTTGATGATCTTCGTCGCATTCGCGGACACGATCGTGTTGAAGTCGGCCGTGAGGTTTGCATTCGACAATGTCGGAATGTTGTAAAAAATGAGTTTTCCGACTTGGCCACCGGCCATGCCGACGACGTCCTGGCTGTCCAGGTTCCATTCGTCGACACCGCTGGCATCGGTGCTGGTACCGTTGGTATTGATGGTCTGCGTGGTCACGGTTGCCAGACCATTCTGCGACGTGAACGAGTTCAGGTCGGTAATGGTTTGAGTGATCTTGCCCTGGGTAACGATACCCACGGTCACGCCGGCGCCGGTGGTCTGGCCACTGCCGCTGTAGATCGATGAGAACTCGGTCGGGTTATGTCCGGTGACAGCCTGGGGGCTCAGCGCATTCGGGTCGACGTGCACAATCGTGGTATGCGCCTGATACACATTTTGCAGACCAACAACCGCCAGGACGATGTCCTGCAGATTGGCCGGAACCTGCACATTGCTGGTATTGGCGAAGCCCAACTGTCCGTTGGCCGTCTGCACTTGACCGAAGGTCGTGCCGAATGCGGCCGCGGCGGTTGTGGTGGTGCCGTCGGCGGTCACCAACATCTGATTGTCGGCGATCACAATATTGCTGAAGCCGGATTCACTCAGGAAATTGGCTACTGCCTGGGCTTGTGCATGCGTTGGCGCGAACTTGTTGTTGAACTGCGCCGTCGTCATCGGCTGCACCTGACTGCCTGGAGCGGTCAAACTGGCGATGAATGCGTTCAGTTGATCCTGATGACGCAGCTTAAGGGAAATTGCCAGTTGGGTGGGCTCGGACGTGGTCAACGTCCCGAGCATGACGTCGTGAGGATGCAGGGTCATGGCCTGCCCAACTACTGCATGGGAGCCGAGGTAATCCGTGCCTGCAGCTTGAACGGCGCAACCGCCGGCGATGGCGAGCATGGTTGCCAGCACGAGCGACGTTCGCCGCAATCGTGTCTTGCGTGACAATGCGATCATTTGAAACCCCTACCTGTAAGTGGATGATGCACCCGCGGAAATCCGCGGTACGAGTTGCGATCCGTCGCGCTCCGAATGCTTGTTGCGTCGCTCGTTAACGTCCCTGACTAGGCGTGCGAGTCGCCTTGCCTGCGAGCTGTCCGGATGGCCTTGTCCTGATCGGAGTTGGCCAGCCACCAAGTCAACCGGAAATCGTTCCGGGATCGACATAACCCCAAAACGCGTCGCAACCTAACAGTCGCAGCCCCGCTCGTCAAGGAACTACTACGGCATAAGTTTATGATTTTACAGAACTTATATTGCTACGCAGCATAGTTGTCCGGACAACTTTATTGAATGACGGGCGCGTCAATTGGACGTCCGGACGTGTAGGCGTCCAAGCGAACAAATGTTTGATTTGGCCACCTTAGAATGGCCTGCGACCCAAGCCGGCATTGGGGTTGATGCCACCATGAACTTCGCGCGCAAGCGCACAATCACACCATTTGTGGCGCAAACTCACAACGGTATACTTTGTTGCATTCTCGCTTTTTGACAATCTGTAATGGGCAAATCGTCAAAATCCGGGTGCTTGCGGCGTATTGCCGTTGCAGCGCGCCGACCCAGGCCCAGAACACCCGGCGCGTCCGCGCGCGCAGCGCAACCGCAATGTTCGTGGCCGTCAGCGCGACCCGACCAGATGCAGCTTTTTCGGCTTTCTGGACCAAAAAACCAGTGTCAGCAACAACAGGATCGGCGCTGCCCAATACATGAACTTCAAGGTGGCGTGGGTGGAATTCCACGTCTCGGAAAAAATCAGATCCATGGCTACCCGCGGATCATCCTTGATGCGTGGAAACCCTTGCGAAAGCGCAGTCTGAACGTGGCGTGTCCCCCAATCGTCCAGCCACGGTACGGCTGCATCCAGCGGACTGCCTGCGGCCATGTAAAGGTGCGCGAACAGGGCCTGGCGCTGCGCGGATTGCTGCAGTTTCGGACCAATATCCGGCAATCGTGCAGCCGCCCCCCATATGACCAGGTCGTAGCCCAGGCACAGCACGAAAAGCAGGGTAATCCACCAGTGCAAATAACGTCTCATTTTGTCGCTCCAGGACTAATCCCACGGATGCTAAACCCAAATTTGCGCAATTGCAGCCTCATCCATTGCCGAAAAGCCCACTGACGAACGCTTCTCTTTCCCCAGCGCATGCGAAACTCGCGAACGTCGCTGCACCACTCAATCACTTACCTGATCAGTGTCGAACCTCAACACTTGAAGAACGACGAAACCATCTTTCCTCGTCTTTCCCGCAGGCTCTTGGCGGGAGGCGCTCTACGACATCCGGATGGCTGGTCATCCAGCGACTTGGCTTTTTGCCCAGTGCCAAATGCGAAGCAGAGGCACTGGATTCCCGCCTTCGCGGGAATGACGAGCAGAGGATCAGCACTAAGCACTAATCAGGATCACTTATGTGATCGCGCCCTGATCGATGCCTACCTGAACCACGTCAACAAGGTGATTTTCAACACCTTGTTGACGAATCTTCCCCATACGTACGCGAATTCGCCAGGGTAATTCGTGAAAATGTGAGCGCAAGCACGTCACTAGCCTATTGATTGCTGCAATCTGCGCCATAACGGCGCTACACTTTGGCTGCCTGACAGGGGAAGAAAATAGCAATGAGTGGTCAGGACACCACCACACGCGATAGCGCGCAACACGCACAGGAAGAACTACGTGAACGCTGTCTTTCTTTGGTGCGCCGCTGGCAACCGCTGGCACAAAGCGGCTGGGATCACACCGCCGCGCGCAAACTTGGCGAGGAAGTCGACCAGATAGCCACCACGAGCGACCGGCTCGGCCTGGATGACGTCAATAATTCTGCGCTGGAGCTTGAGGCATACCTGTGCTCGTTCATTGATGATCGGCTGGTGCCGAATCCTCGCGATCTGGCGCGGCTGGCGGATATGGTCAATCGCCTTGGCGCAGTGCTCACCGATCTATCTGCCACTGCAACCGCACAAGTGCATGCCCTGCACGGCACGCGAACGGTTACGGAAACCCTTGCGCAGGAATCTGTTCCCTTCGCCAACGACGTAGACGAGGGCCCGGGCGAGACGGTTGATCAGGCCGATGCGATCCCACCCGATGCGGAAACGGTAGCCAATCAATCCCCTGCGTCATCGAGCGCTGCGACGACAGCACAGAAATCGCGTCCCACCCACTTGCCACGCGCCGTGTGCCTGACCGGTCTTGCCGCAGGGACAGCACCCGGCCTGATTTCCGGCCTGCGCGAACGCGGATACGACCCGCGCGAATTCGCCGACGCCGAGGCATTGCTGGATTTCCTCGCCCATGCCATTCCCGGCGCGTTGCTGCTGGATACGCGCAAGTTGCGCATCATGTCGCGCGTGGCGGTGCTGTACTCACAATTGGGGATCGGTGACGAACGCCTTCCAGCAGTCATAGCAATCTCACCCGATGGCGATCTGGGTCACCGCCTGCTCGCCATGCGCTGCGGCGCCAGTGCGCTATTCAATGTGCCATTCGACTCGCTGCGCCTGATTGGCAAACTCGACGAACTACTGGGTCAGGATGCACAGCCGGAATGGCGTGTGCTGCTGGTTGGCCCGGACCGCGCACAGATCGCGGATGCGGCACGTTGCCTGGTGGAACGTGGCATGACCGCGCGCCTGGCCGGCAACGGCCAAACCGCCCTGAATGCCCTACCCGACTTCCGTCCCGACGTCATCGTGATCGATTGTGAGTTGCCGGATCTGGGCGGCATCGAGCTAATCCAGTTGATTCGCCAACAATCCGAATACGCGGCCGTACCGATCATCCTGGCCGCAGACAGCGCCAACGTCGGAATGCGTTTCGACGCGATCGCAGCCGGCGGCGACGATTTTCTGCTCAAACCGGTCAAACCGCGCCATCTGATCGGCGCGGTACAGGCGCACGTCAAACGCGCCCACTGGCTGCGCGAAGTCATCGGCACGCCAGGCGGGCGCGATTCACGCACGAACCTGTGTTCGCGCACCACCCTCGTCGAAAAACTCGAAACCGCGCTGGGCGACCGCTCCGCCGCATTGCTTTACATCGCGCTGGATCATGCGCCGATGTTGCGCGAACAGATCGGTTTGGCCGGGGTGGCCGCGCTTGATGCGCATATCGGCAACTTGTTGCGCAGCCAACTCGATGAAATGGATGTCTCGGCGCAATATCAAGATTTCCACTATTTTACTTTGTTGCATCGACGCAGCCGCAGCGAAGTCACCGCGGCGGCCGAGCGCATTCGCGCCGCAATGAACGAACAGCCCTGGCAATTCAATGGCCGCAACTACACCTTGAGCGCCAGCCTCGGCATGGCACTACTCGGCGGCGAACACACCAATGTCGACGCGCTGGTCACCAATGCACAGGCAGCCCAGCTCGCCGCTGCCCACATGGGCGGAAACCGCGCGCTCTGGTTCGAGGCCAAGGAAGCCGCGTTGTTGCCGGCCGACCCCAGCCTCGCAGTGCGCGCCATCCTCAGCCGGCCGTTGGCGCGCGAGCAAACCCAATTCGAGTTCCAACCGATCGCACGGATCGTCGGCAAACTCTGCGGGCAGTACGAACTGGGCTTGAAAGTTACCAGTGCACAGCATCCCGGCGCGGCTGTTGCTTATACCGAGTTGGCGCCGGTCGCGGCGGAATCAAAACAGATCGGCGCGCTTGATCGCTGGTTGCTGCAACACGCGCTGGAAGTGCGCGAAGAACAACTACGCCTGGGCCGGCAGTTGCGCCTGTTCGTGCCGCAGGCAGTAAGCAGCACGCTGGAGCCGGAGTTCACCTGGTGGCTGGAACGTGAACTCAAGTCGCGGCGTTTGTCCGGAACCGGTTTGACGATTGAACTGGCGTGCTCGGACTTGATCGATACCGCCGGTCGCGGAGGCGACCTGATCAAGGCCATGCATCGCCACGGTATTCGCTTTTGCCTGATCGATTATGGCCGCGACTGGGCTGCCGTGCATGCGTTGAAGAATCTCAATGTGGATTTCGTGCGTCTGGCACCTGAACTGGTTACCGAATTGGGCAACGCGAAATCCATCAGCGATACCATGCTCGCCCTGGTGCGCAAGGCCCACGGCAGCGGTGCCGCTGTCATCGCACCCGAAGTCGACAGCTTGCAACGCGCCCACCTGCTGCTGCGTTTGGGTGTCGACTACGGCCTTGGTGCAGCCTTCGCCCGCCCACGCCTGCTACCGGATTTCGATTTCAATCGACCGTTGTGGTAGTGGGGTCGGGATTGGGGAATGCTCTCAGAGCATCCCCGTCTCAAGCTTGGCTGCATCCGACATCATGGATTGATTCCATGGTGGATCGAATATCAACTCGACATCGACTTCGGCGACAGTGGGAATGGTTTCGATCTTGCTGCGCACGTCGTCGACCAGAATCTCGCCCATGCCACAGCCGGCAGCGGTCAGGGTCATCATCACCTTGACCGTGCGTGCACCGTCGTCGCGATGGCCGACGTCGCATTCGTAAATCAGACCCAGTTCGACGATGTTGATCGGTATCTCCGGATCGAAACAGGTACGCATTTGTTGCCATACCAGTTTCTCCACGTCGCCATCACTGGCGTCGCTGTCCAAAACGATCAATTCCGGCGGTTGTTTGCCGATGGCGTCGGCATCGGCACCACTGATGCGGAACAGGTTGCCGTCGACGAATACAGTAAAGCTGCCGCCGAGTGCCTGCGTGATATACCCGTTCTGGCCCGCAGGCAATGTTACTTCCTGGCCTTGCGGCACCATGACGGCGGCACAATCGCGCGCGAAGACGATGGGTTCGGATGTTTGACTGTAACCGACCATGGGGCGTTTGAATAATCGTTGCGATGGGAAGTGGAAGCGACATTATCGCAGTTTCGGTCAGCTGGTGACCACGCGCCGGGAAATTGGGGCGCGGGCGCGCGATTGCAAGTTGACTCGATCAGCACGCGTCGACAAAGGCGTCGACGCCTGCGGCGATGCGTGCAGGCATTCGCCGAGAATCCGCATCGCCGTACGCAGGTCCGCCGGCGGCATATCGGCGTAACCGAGCAGCAACCCGGGGCGTGGCAACGGTTCCAGGCAATACGGAGCGATCAGATACAAACCCAATCCTCGTTCATGCGCACGCTGAACCAGCGTTTGTGCCTGGGCATGACTGTGCCGCGTCAACCACGCCACGATATGCATTCCGGCATTCGAGTCGGCCACGAACACGCAATCGCCCGCATGACGTTGCAGTTCGGTCAACAGCGCGGCACGCCGCGCTTTGAGCGCTTTTGCAGCCTGGCGCAGATGACGCTCGAACGCACCAGACCCGATCAAGCGTGCCAGCGCATCCTGTTCGATAGCCGGGCAACCGCGATCGTTCAACCATTTCGCGGCGATGAATGCCTGGCGCAAACCCGGCGGCAACACCATGTATCCCAGGCGCAACGACGGAAACAAAACCTTCGAAAACGTGCCGATGTAGACAACGCGGTCGGCGCGATCCAGCGACTTCAGCGCGGCAAGCGGTCGCGCCTTGTAGCGGAACTCGCCATCGTAATCGTCTTCGATCAACCAGCAATTACTGCGCTGCGCCCAGTCCAGCAGTTGCATGCGGCGCTCCAGACTCAACACCGCCCCAGTCGGAAATTGATGCGACGGCGTGACCAGCGCCATGCGCAACTTGCCGCGTCGCGGCAGCGCATCAACGATCATTCCGTTCTCGTCGACTGGGCACGTGCGCACTCGCGCGCCGCGCGACTGCAGCAGCTGCCGCGCGCCCTGGTAGTGCGGATTTTCCAACACAACGCTGTCGCCTTCGTCGAGCAACACATCGGCGGTGAGCGCAAACGCCTGCTGCGTCCCGCTGACGATCAACACATCATCGGCGCTTGCCACGATGCCACGGCGGCGTGCCAGATAGGCGCAAACCTGCCGGCGCAATCCGAGCAAACCTTGCGGATCGGGATAATCGGTTTGCGCATGTGCGGCGGCAAAATTCAGTTCGCGACGCCACGCGCTGGACAATTGCGGATTCGTCATCGGCAATCCGTATTGCAGATTGTAGCGGACACCTCGATGTTGCCGCCCCGGTATGGATCGATCATACAAATCCAGTGCGCGACGACCGCGTCGCGCCAGCGCTGAACGTCGGGGTAGCGTGAGAATGCCCTGCGCTTGCGCGCCCGGCGACATGGCGCTGACATTGGCAAACGCCGCGACAAAGCAGCCGGAACCGACACGGCCTTCGATGAATCCTTCCGCCGCGAGTTGTTCGTAAGCCGCCAACACCGTGTTGCGCGACAACGTCAATTCAGCTGCCAACACGCGTGTCGCCGGCAACCGCGACGCGGGCGCGCAACGTCCATCGAGAATCGCCTGCTTTAGTGCGCGCGCCAACTGCAGGTAGCGCGGCCCGTGGCTATCGAGATCGAGAAACATATTGGCCCCAAAGGATTTGCCGAAACCGGCGCTGGCTGGTACCAATCTGACGCCTTACGCTGGCGCGGTCAAGCCTGAGGACTGAACCGATGAAAGTACGCGCCCGCCACCACGTGCAACGCATCAAGGATCGCGCGAGCTATAACCGCGAGGCGGCATACGCAATCCTCGACTCGGCATTTCTGGGACACGTGGGCTTCTGTGCCGACAACCAACCCTTCGTCATCCCGATGCTGTATGCACGCGATGGAGATACGCTGCTGCTGCACGGCTCGATTGCCAGTCGATTGTTGAAAAGCGTCGGCGCGGGAATTGAAGCGTGCGTCAGCATGACTTTGGTCGATGGTCTGGTGCTGGCGCGCTCGCATTTCCATCATTCGACAAACTACCGCTCGGTGGTCGCATTCGGGCGCGCAAGAGCCCTGACCGACGACGCCGCGAAGATCGCCGCGCTTGCTCATTTCGTCGATGCGATGCTGCCGGGCCGAGCGGCTGAATCGCGCGCGCCGGATCGCAATGAACTGGCCGCCACCGCAGTACTGCGATTCGACATTGTCGATATTTCCGCGAAGATCCGCGATGGCGCCGCCAAGGACGACAAGGCCGATGTCGGCCTGCCGTATTGGGCTGGCGTGGTGCCTGTCGAGTCGCGCTATGGGCCGCCGTTGCCCTCAGGCGATTGCAATCTGGCCGTGCCCGCATCGGTGCAACGCCTGTTCAAGGCGCAGCGAGGTAGTGCATGATCGACACTCGCCATTCGGAGTTCCGCTTTTGTCCGTACCTTCAGCAGCAGTCTCAACGCCACGCAAAAACCCCAGCGTAATCTCGACAGTCGCCGGCATTGTCTTGAGCGGGCTCGCCGGCGGCGCCATCTGGTGCCTGCTGTCGTTGCTGACGGAATACGACACCACCTTGCTGATCGTCCCACTGGCGATCGGCATTGCAGCATTCATGCGCTGGCAGCGTTATCGGGGTATCCATGGGGCGATCAGCGCAGTCGCCGCGACCTTGATTGCCTTCGCCTATGCGCAATACCTGTTCGCCGCAGTACGCATCGCCCAGATGCTCGGATTTTCGCTGCGCAACACCTTGTTCAAGATGGATTTCGGGCTGGCCTGGCATGCCATCCGCGCCAATCTCGATGTTTGGCATGTAGGTTTGCTGATTCTCGCCTGCGCCTTGGCGGCGTGGCTGATGCTGCGCAATCCGCGCAGGGTGGGTTAACCACACGCAAACAGGGACCAGTGTTTAATCGACGGCAACCGCCAATAGCCGTTTACCTTGCCTGGTCGCTTTAACCTGCGACAGACGTTCGCTGGGGTGCGCATTCGCTCACCCCAGCCTGCAGAAGAGTCAATGCCCGCCGCCCCCATCCATCGCCTTCAATCCGGAAATGAGTTTGTTCGCGGCTTCCTTGCCGTCGTCGTAGAGCATGCGGCAGTTGTCCTGATAGAACAGGGCATTTTCGATGCCGGCAAAGCCCGTTCCCTTGCCGCGCTTGATGACGATGACTTGCTTGGCCTTGGCCACGTCGAGAATCGGCATGCCGTAGATCGGCGATGACTTGTCGGTCTTGGCGGCGGGATTGACCACGTCGTTGGCGCCGATGACGATGGCGACGTCGCAATTCGGGAATTCCGGATTGACGTCGTCCATGTCGGCAATCAAATCGTACGGCACGCCGGCTTCGGCAAGCAGCACGTTCATGTGACCGGGCATACGTCCCGCGACTGGGTGGATCGCGAACTTCACGTCCTTGTCGCGCTTGATCAATTGCTGGCTCAGTTCCCAGATCTTGTGCTGCGCCTGCGCTACGGCCATGCCGTAGCCTGGCACGATGATGATCTTCTCAGCGAGATACAGGAGGGATGCGGCATCTTCGGCCTCGATCGGCTTCATCGAACCGCTGATTTCCTCCGCCGGACCACCACCACTGCCGAAGTTGGAGAACAGCACGTTGGCGATCGAGCGGTTCATCGCCTTGGCCATCAGTCGCGTGAGCAAGGTGCCGGCGGCGCCGACCACGATGCCGGCAATGATGAGTAGCGGATTGTGCTGCACGTAACCTTCAAAGCCGACGGCCAGGCCGGTGAACGCGTTGAACAGCGAGATCACCACCGGCATGTCCGCGCCGCCGATGGGCAGGGTCATGAGGATGCCGAACAACAGCGCTGCGGCAAAGAACAGCACAATGTAATTCGTCTGCAGGTGTAACACGACCATGACGCCAAGCGCCGCCGCTGCGAGGAAGCAAAGGCCGTTGACCAGTTGCTGTCCCTTGAATCGGAAGGTCTTGTCCATCCAGCCTTGCAGCTTCGCAAACGCGATCAGCGAGCCGGTGAACGATATCGAACCAATCAACGCACCGATCACGGCGAAGATGGATTGCGATTGATTCACCGCCATGACCTGCGATTGCGCTGCAATGGCAGCAAATCCCAGCAATGCACTGGCACCGATCGCCGCCGCCGAACCACCACCCATGCCGTTGTACAACGCGACCATCTGCGGCATCGATGTCATCGCAACGCGCTTGCCGCTATACCAGGCGATGGCTGTGCTGATGGCGATGGCGATGAAGATCAGTGCGGCATTTTCGATCAATTGCACGTGATCTGCACCCGGATGCAGGAACGTCACGATCACGGCGACGAGCACGCCGACGCCGGCCCATTGAATGCCGCTGCGCGCCGTCACAGGAGAAGACATGCGCTTGATGCCCATGATGAGCAACACGGCGGCGAAGAAATAGATCGCCTGGATCGCGAGACTTGAAATATGCGCGATATTCATTGCTTGCCCCCCCCCGCCGCATTGGTGCCGGGTTTCTTGCTGGACTTGAACATATCCAGCATGCGCTCGGTAACGACGTACCCGCCGGCAGCGTTGCCTGCGCCGAGGAATACGCCGATGAATCCGATCGTCTGTTCAAGCGGCGTGGTGGCTTCGCCCAATGCGACCATCGCGCCGACCAGCACGATGCCGTGCACGAAGTTTGAGCCGGACATGAGCGGTGTGTGCAGGATTACCGGCACGCGCGAAATGATCTCGTGGCCGGTGAATGCAGCGAGCATGAAGATGTAGAGTGCTAGAAAACCGTCGATCATGACTGCGCTCCTTCGACGAGCTGTTTGGTTGGTTCGTGCTTGATCTCGCCCGCATGCGTTACACAGGTCTTGGCGATCAATTCATCTTCCCAATCCAGCTTTAGTTCTCCGCCTTCGGCGATGCTCAATTCGAGGAAGTTGTACAGGTTCTTGGCGTACAGTTCGCTGGCGTGGATTGGCGTGGTCGCGGCTAGGTTAACCGGACCAATGATGCTTACCCCATTGACGCTGACGACGGTCTTGCCGGGCTCGGTCAACTCGCAATTGCCGCCCGTTTCGGCGGCGATATCGACAATCACCGAACCGGGCTTCATTCCTTCGATCATCGCCTTGGTGATGATGCGCGGCGCCTTGCGGCCCGGCACAGCAGCGGTGGTGACGATGACATCCACGCCCTTGATGTGTTCGGCCAGCGCCACTTGTTGCTGCGCGCGTTCCTCGGCAGTGAGCTCGCGCGCGTAGCCGCCGGCGCCTGCGGCCGACACGCCCAGCTCGACATATTTCGCGCCGAGCGATTGAATCTGTTCTTTCGTTTCCGGTCGCACATCGAAGCCTTCGACTTGCGCGCCCAGACGTCGTGCCGTGGCGATGGCCTGCAACCCGGCTACGCCGGCGCCAACAATCAATACTTTCGACGGCCGCACCGTACCGGCGGCCGTGGTCAGCATCGGGAAGAATTTCGGCGAGGCTTCAGCAGCAATTAGTACTGCCTTGTAGCCGGCGATATTGGCCTGCGAGGACAACACATCCATCGCCTGCGCACGCGTGGTGCGCGGCAGCAGTTCCATCGCAAAACTCGTAATCTTCGCATCGCGCAACGCCTTGATTCGCTCGGGCGCCAGATGTGGCGAGAGATAACCGATGGTTACGGTCCCGGGTTTCAACGCGGCGATTTCTTCGAGCGTGGGCGGCGCCACCGTGAGCAGCACATCGCTGCGTCCGAGTGCGCTGCGCGCATCGGCGGCGACCTCCGTATCCTTGTATGCGGCATCCGGAAAGCTGGCACTGGCTCCGGCATCGTGTTCGATCAACAGAGCAACGCCTTTGGCCTTGAGTTTCTTTGCCACGTCCGGGGTAAGCGCAACGCGGCGCTCCCCGAAAGCAGTCTCGCGCACTACCCCTACAGTAATTGCCATGAATCCCTCCCGATCATGCGGCACAGCCGGTGATGCTAACCGAGCTTGATCGCGTTGACCATAGCGAGTTTGCTTGCCTTGCATTGACCTGAGTCAATACTTCGCCGACAGTGCACCGCAACAATACGCTGCTAAGCCGACGGATCACGCATGAACACCATAGAAACCTACAACGATAAAGTGGTGCGCCTGTTCCTGCTCGCGTCTGCGGTATGGGGCATCATCGGCATGCTCGTCGGCATGTATCTGGCCGCAGAATTGGCGTGGCCATTCTGGAACCTCGACATTCCGTTCCTGACCTTCAGCAAGCTGCGCCCGGATCATACTTTCGGGGTGATTTTCGCGTTCGGCGGGTCGGCGCTGATGGGTACCTGCTACTACGTCGTGCAACGCACCGGGCATACGCGCCTGGCCTGGGGCGGGCTGGCCGAATTCACGTTTTGGGGCTGGCAACTGATCTGTGTGCTGGCCATGATATCGATGCCTCTCGGGCTTACCCAGAGCAAGGAATACGCCGAACCGGAATGGTGGATCGACATCCTGATCACCGTCGTGTGGGTCAGTTTCGGCGCCGTGTTCTTCGCCACCCTGGCGCGACGGCGCATTCGACATATCTACGTCGCCAACTGGTATTACGGTGCTTTCATCATCGCCGTGGGCCTTTTGCATATCGTCAACAACCTGGCCATTCCGGTTTCGATGACCAAGTCGTATCCGATTTATTCCGGCGCGGTCGATGCGATGGTGCAGTGGTGGTACGGCCACAATGCGGTGGCGTTTTTCCTCACCGCCGGCTTCCTCGGCATGATGTATTACTTCGTGCCGCGCCAGGCCCAGCAACCGTTGTGGAGTTATCGATTCTCGATCGTCAATTTCTGGGCGCTGATCTCGATCTACATGTGGGCGGGTGCACATCACTTGATGTATACCGCGCTGCCAGACTGGGTGCAGTCGGTCGGCATGGCGTTTTCGCTGGTCCTGCTGATGCCAAGCTGGGGCTCGGCCGCAAATGGTCTGTTCACATTCAATGGCTCGTGGCATCGATTGAAAGACGATCCGGCCGCCAAGTTCATGGTGCTGGCACTGGTGTTCTACGCCGCGTCAACATTCGAAGGTTCGATGATGGCGATCAAAACCGTCAACTCACTATCGCATTACACCGACTGGACCATCGCCCACGTCCATTCGGGTTCGCTGGGCTGGGTGGCGATGATCACGATCGGCTCGCTGTACGCGATGGCGCCACGTGCGCTCGGTCGCCCAGCGATGCATTCGCGCAAGGGTATGGAACTGCATTTCTGGCTGCACCTGTCCGGCACGCTTTTCTACGTCATCGCGATGTGGGCGGCCGGCGTCACCGAGGGCACGATGTGGCGCGCGACCAATCCCGATGGTGCGCTCACCTATTCGTTCCTCGACAGCCTGATTGCGATCAAACCACTGTACATGTTCCGCTGGTTCGGCGGCGTGCTGATCTGGCTGGGCATGTGGGTGATGGCGTGGAACTTGTGGTACACGGCCGCAGATGCACGCAAGAAGATCATCGTGCCGATTCCGGTGCCAATTCCGGAGCCGATTCAGAATCAGGTGCCGGCGCCACTGCCGGTTGCGGGTTGAGAATCACACCATGGCATATCGTCATTTTGAATTCATCGAAAAACACGTCTGGACGCTGGGTATTCTCATTGCGCTCATGGCTTCGCTGGGGGGACTGGCTGAAATCACGCCACTGTTCATGGAAGCCAACAAGGTACAGCCGGCCGAAGGCGTCAAGCCTTACGCGCCACTGCGCCTGGCCGGGCGCGATGTGTATGTGCGCGAAGGTTGCTACCTGTGCCATTCGCAGATGATTCGCGCGTTGCGTTTCGAGACCGAACGTTACGGGCATTATTCGACGGCATCCGAATCGGTTTACGACCGCCCATTCCAGTGGGGCTCCAAGCGCACCGGTCCGGATCTAGCTCGGATTGGCGGCAAGTATTCCGACGAGTGGCAACGCCTGCACTTGATGAATCCGCGCCAGGTCGTGCCGCAATCGAACATGCCCGATTACCCGTGGCTGGCCAAAAACACGATCGATGGGAAAGACATCCAGGCACGCATGCGCGTGCTGCGCATGCTCGGCGATCCATACAGTGATGCCGATATCGCCGCCGCGCCAAAGAACGTCGCCGACAAGACCGAGATGGACGCGTTGATCGCCTACCTGCAAGGCCTGGGCATCGACAATGAGCCGCAAACCAAGCCCGCAGCGCCACCGCCGGCGCCAGCAGCAACGGTTGGAGGTGCACCGTGAATCCGATCTGGGGTCCTATTGCCGGCGTGTTCATCGTGCTGATGATGCTGACTTTTATCGGCATCTGGATCTGGGCCTGGCGGCCGTATCACAAGCGTACTTTCGGTGAAATGTCGCGACTACCGCTGGAAGACGACGACGCTTCACCCAGCGATTCCGACGACAACGGAGGTCACCCATGAGCAGCTTCTGGTCGTGGTGGGTGATGGTACTGGTTGTATTCAACCTAAGCGTCACATTTTTATTGTTTCTGTGGGCACCCCACGCCAAGGTGCCGACCCTGCCCGACGGCACCACCGGTCACTACTGGGCGCACGGTACGATACGCGAAGGCATGCACCGCTTGCCAACCTGGTGGCTGGTACTTTCCTTCGCAATGTTCATCGGTGCGTTCGGCTATCTGGTGCTGTATCCCGGCTTCGGCAATAACCCTGGCCGCCTGGGATGGACCTCACACAAGCAACTTGCGCGCGATACCGCGGACAACAACAAGCGCCTCGACGCGGCAATGCAGCGCTTTGCACTGTATCCGATCGAAAAACTCGCCGATGACCGTGAGGCACTGGCGATGGGCAGAGTATTGTTCGGCGACAATTGCGCGGCCTGCCACAGTCGCAATGGGCAGGGCAATCCATTGCTCGGCGCGCCAAATCTCACCGACAACGACTGGCTGTATGGCGGTGACGGCAAGGCGATCATGACCAGCGTCCTCGATGGCCGCCACGGCGCGATGCCGGCGTGGGGCCCACAGTTCGGAGAGGCGGGTGTGGAAAACCTCGCCAACTACGTGCTCAGCCTCTCCGATACGCCGCACGATGCCACCAAGGCAGCTGCCGGAAAGGCTTTGTTCACCGTGTGTGGTGCCTGCCACGGAGCCGAAGGCAAGGGCAATCCGGCACTCGGCGCACCCAATCTTACCGACAAAATCTGGCTTTACGGCGGCGACCTGGCCACGGTCAAGAAAACCATCCACGACGGCCGCGGCGGTATCATGCCTTCGTGGCGCACGCGTCTGGGTGAAAACGATGCGCGCGTGCTTGCTGCCTATGTTTACTCGCTTTCGCACAGTGACCCAGCCAACACACAATGACGCGCGCCGGCGCAACGCTTCCGACGCGTGGTATCGCCAGCCGATCGTCTGGCTGGGTAGCATCGTATTTGCTGCCTCCATAGCCGGTTGCGTCTGGCTGATCGTCGTCGCGCAACGCAATGCCGACCCCGCGCTGCCGGGAGCAGGCATGCAGGTTCTGAAAATGCCGTTGTCGCGTCCACCCGCGGAAAAGCCCGCGCAAAAACCATGAATGCGCAAGCGACCGGTTGCTGGCATTGCGGCGAACCGTTGCCGGCCAATGACGTACCTCACGCTCTCGTCGCGGGAGTAAAGCACCCCGTGTGTTGCCATGGTTGTCGTGCCGCAGCCGAATGGATCGACCAACTTGGCCTCGGTGATTTCTATCGCCTGCGCACTGCGGCATCGGCGCGAGCCCCTGACCCCGAAGCCGCGCAACGCAGCGCGCAAGCATGGCAACGTCCGGAGCTTGCGCGTCACGTCGTGCGCGAATTGCCCGCCGGGCGACGCGAAGCGCTGTTGTTGATCGACGGCATTCGTTGTTCGGCATGCGTGTGGCTGATCGAACGCTCGCTGGGCACCGTTGCCGGCATCGAATCGGTACAGGTAAACGCCAGTGCGCAACGCGCACGCATCGTCTGGAATCCGGAATCCACGGCGCTGCCGACGATTCTGCAAGCCCTGGCGCGCACCGGTTATTCCGCGCTTCCGCTGGATGCGCGCGCGCTCGATGATGCCCGCCGACAGGAATCACGCGTGGCACTGAAACGCCTCGCCGTCGCGGGTTTCGGCGCGATGCAGGCAATGATGTATGCGAGTGCGTTGTACCTGGGCGGCGACGGCCGAATGGATGCCGCAACCCACGCGCTGATGCGCTGGTTCGGTTTGCTGGTGGCTACGCCCGTCGTGTTTTATTCCGCGCAGCCATTCTTCGCCGGCGCATGGCGCGCGTTGCGCACTCGCACGCTGGGCATGGATGTGCCAGTAGCTGCCGCGGTTGCATTGACCTACTCAGCGAGCCTGTTCGAGGCCGTGCGCGGTGGCGGCGAAGTCTATTTCGATTCGGTATCGATGTTTGTATTTTTCCTGCTCGCTGGGCGCTATCTGGAAATGCGCGCACGCCACCGCGCGGGTAATCTCGCCGATGCGCTGGCGCGCCTGACACCGGCATTCGCCGATCGTTACCGCAGCGACGGCACGCTCGAACGCGTGGCTGCGCCGGAGCTGGTTTGCGGCGATCGCGTGCACATCGCCGAAGGCATGCTCGTCCCCGCCGATGGCACGCTCGAAACCAGTTTCTGCCAGGTTGACGAGGCACTGCTTTCCGGTGAATCAACGCCGCTGCACAAGCATTTCGGCAACGCGTTGATCGGAGGAAGCATGGTGGTCGACGGCCCCGCCATCATGCGCGTGACACGCGTCGGCGCGGACACGGCGCTGGCCGGGATTGCCGCACTGGTCGCGCGAGCGCAGAGCGAGCGACCACGCCTTGCACGCGCGGGCGAGCGCGCAGCAGGCGTATTCGTCGCCGGGGTTTTGACCCTGGCCGCAATTTGCGCGGTTGGCTGGAGCATGGTCGATCCTGCGCGCGCATTTCCCGCGACACTGGCCGTGCTGGTGGTGTCGTGCCCGTGTGCTTTCGCGCTGGCCGTGCCCGCCGCAATCACGCGTGCGCTATCGGTATTGGCTGCGCGCGGCGTGTTCGTGGTGCGTACCGATGCGATTGAGAATCTGGCCCTGGCCAGCCATGCCGTGTTCGACAAGACCGGCACGTTGACCCAGGCAAGCCTTGACCTTGCCCACATCGACGCTACAGATGGCATATCCGCGCTGGCGCTCGCCGCGGCGCTTGCGCGCGGTAGCCGACACCCCATCGCGCAGGCCTTGGTGCGTGCCGCCATGAATGCGCCTGCGCTGACGGCCACCGAAGTGCGCAGCGTTTCCGGCAACGGCTTGGAAGGCTGCGTCGACGGCCGCCAGTTACGCCTGGGGCGGCCGGCGTTTGCTCTTGGCACCGCGCACTCCGACGATGCCGACGATGCGGTGATACTCGTCGATGAGAACGGCGTGATCGCTACGTTCCATCTCACCGAGCGTTTGCGCGACGGCGCGAGTGAGGCGATCACGGCACTTTGCGCATCGGGAATGCACGTCGAGATTGTCAGTGGCGATGCAGCAACCAAAGTTTCGGCGACGGCCACACGTCTTGGGTTGGCGCGGTGGCGCGCACGCCAAAGTCCAGCCGACAAACTCGAACGCCTGCGCGAATTGCGTAGCGGCGGTGCGCGCGTAGTTGCCATCGGTGATGGAATCAACGACGCACCGGTGCTTGCAGGTGCCGATGTCGCCATCGCGCTGGCGTCAGGCACCGAGCTCGCGCAGGCTGCTGGGGACGTGATTCTCGACGGCAATCACCTGGCCGCACTCGGCGACGCGCGCGCCATCGCGTGCGAAACCATGCGCGTGCTGCGCCAGAACCAGCATTGGGCGATCGCCTACAATCTTCTCGCGATACCACTTGCTGCACTCGGCTTCGTCCCGGCATGGCTTGCTGCGGCAGGAATGTCGGCGAGTTCACTCTTCGTCGTGCTCAATTCCTTGCGCATCGGCCGAAGCAAGCCGCCAGCCACGATGGTGGTGCCGATAGCAACGGATCTGCGCACCTGCCCATGAATATTCTGGTCGTGATGATTCCGCTTTCGATCCTGCTGCTGGTAGGGGCGGGCATCGCATTCTTCTGGGCTGTGGATCACGACCAGTTCGACGACATGGAAACGCCAGGCCTGCTGCCGCTGCTCGACAATCCTGATCCACCGGCAGCCGATTCGCCTGCCGACGAACCGCCGTCTGACGCTCCGCCACAATGAGCGACGCACTCACACTCGGTGCGGCGTTGTTGTTGGGCCTGGCCGCCAGCGGCCATTGTCTGGTCATGTGCGGTGGAATCTCCGCCGCACTCGGCATCGCCACGGCCAAGCGTGCCGACGGCCGCCCGCGCCCACTGCTTCTGATTGGCTACCAGTTCGGCCGAATCACCTCGTACGCGCTGGCCGGTTTGCTGCTCGGTGGCGCGCTCGGCAGCGTCATCGACCTGCTCGATATCGAATCCGTGCGGCGCTCGCTGCGCGCACTGTCCGCGCTGGCCTTGTTGCTTGGCGCGCTGGTCGCGTTTGGTCGCGTGCGCGATCCGAGTTTCGGTATCGGTCGCCGCCTTTGGCCAAAACTCGCGCCATGGGGACGCAAGCTTTTACCAGTCAGCAACCTGCCGCGCGCGTTCGCCTTCGGCATGATCTGGGGCTGGATGCCGTGCGGCTTCGTCTACACCGTATTGTTGATCGCGACGCTGCAACTGGATGCGGTTAACAGCGCATTGACGATGGCGGCATTCGGCCTTGGCACGCTTCCGGCGATGTTCCTCGCTGCATTCGGTGCGCAACGTTTCGCCGGATTCAGCGCACGCCCGGCGGCCCGGCGGATTGCCGGATTCGCGCTGCTGGCTGGCGCCGTACTGACCTTGGCCGGACCGTGGCTACCGATGTCCGGATGGATGCACGCTTGCCTGCCCTTCGCTTGCGGGCCGCACTGAAGCGCACGGCTGCTATGCTTGACAGCCCCATTGATTTTGACCTGTGCGCATGGACTTGCTCGACCTGATTGACTCCCGCCATTCGACGCCTACGCGCCAACTCGGACCACCCGGGCCTTCGCCGCAACAACTCGAACGACTGCTGGTCTCGGCAATCCGCGTACCCGACCACGGCAAACTCGTACCGTGGCGGCTGCTCACGATAGCCGGCGATGCACGCATCGCGCTGGGCGAATCTCTCGCCCAAATCCACCAGCGCAAAGAACCGGACATCTCGCCGGCAGCGCTGGACAAGGATCGCGAGCGTTACACATTTGCCCCCCTGATCGTCGCGGTCATCGCCCGCGTGGAAACTGACCATCCGAAAGTCCCGGTACAGGAACAAATCCTTTCGGCAGGTTGCGTCGCCCACAACCTGCTGCTGTGCGCGCACGCGATGGGTTTCGGCGCGCAATGGCTGACCGGCTGGGCTGCGTATGATGCCGATGCTGCGGCGCTGTTCGGACTTTCTCCACAAGAACGTATTGTGGCATTTGTACACATCGGCACGCCTCGCGAGTCGGTGCCCGAGCGCAACCGGCCGGCGCTGGACGAGATTACTGGCGAATGGCATCCGTAATGCCAACCCTGCACCTGATTGACGCCAGCCTGTACGTGTTTCGCGCGTGGCACGCCGTGCCTGCACAATTTCATGACAGCGACGGTGCGCCGGTGAATGCGGTTTACGGCTTCACCCGATTCCTGTGCGATTTCCTCGAACGCGCCAAGCCCACGCACCTCGTCGTCGCATTCGACGAATCGCTGACGAGTTGCTTCCGCAATGCGATCTATCCCGAGTACAAGGCCAACCGCGAACTGCCGCCGGCGGAATTGAAAACCCAGTTCAATTACTGCAAGCAAGTCGCCGCGGCGCTGGGCTTGTGTGTACTGACCGATATGCAATACGAAGCGGACGACTTGATCGGCAGCGCCGTACAAACCGCCCGGACGCACCAATTCCGCACGGTTATCGTTTCGGCAGACAAGGATTTCGGCCAGTTGATCGAAAGCGATGACGAGCAGTGGGATTTCAGTCGCGATTTGCGCTGGGATGCACATGGCGTCAAGCAGCGCCTTGGCGTGCGACCGGATCAGGTCGCCGATTACCTGGCACTGACCGGAGACGCCGTCGACAACATCCCCGGCGTGCCGGGCATCGGGCCCAAGTCCGCGGCGTCCCTGCTTGGACATTTCGGCACTCTGGATGCCTTGTATGCGCGCATCGAAGAAGTGCCATTCCTGCGCCTGCGTGGCGCCGGCCAAGCCTATGTGCGGCTCAAGCAATACCGCGACCAAGCCATGCTGTCGCGCGCATTGACCGGCATCGCACTGGACGCACCGGTGCCGGCGAGCGTCGATGCAATGCTGCGCCAGACACCGGATTTGTCCATCCTCGATGCGCTGTTGGAACGGCTGCGCTTCGGTCCGCTCACGCGCTCGCGGTGTCGGGCAGCCGCAAGCAACTAAGCGTTAGTGGTCGGTGGATTTCTGGACCGGCAACGGGCCTTTCGGCGGCATCGGTTTACCGGTAGTCACCGGCAATGGCGAAGCGCCACTACCTACACCACTTTGACCCCAGGCGAAACGCAGGTTGCTGCGATAAATCTGGGTGGACTGCAAATTGCCGGAATCTGTCAACACACCATGGTTATCGTACAGCGCATCCTGGCGGTTTGCGACAAAGTATAATTTGTCGCCGGCCACGGTGCCGCTGCCAAGGTCCGCGAACGATGGTTGCGCTACATCTAGCGGCATTGCGCCAGAGATCGTGCGCCCATCCTTGGACAATTGCAGACGCATCGCGCGCTGAGGCACCATGCCATTCTGGACAACCGCCAAGGTACCGTCGTACCAGTACATACCGACGATGCCACCGAGCACCAACTTGGCCACATCGTAGCGCGGCTCAAACGCCTCCGCCTTGGTCAGGTCATATCCGAAAATTCCCAACGCGTAGTCGGCCAGGTACAACGTGCGCCCATCATCGGAAAGTGTCAGTGCGCTGATATTGGTTAATTTCGGATTGGTCACGATGGCTTTCAGCGCACCGTCATCGAGTTTGTACACCTTGCGGCGTGGCCCATCGGATGCGTAAACCTGACCATCCTGGCTTACTACCAGGCTGACTATAATGTCGGCACCAGGGACGCGCGCAAGCGGGTATGTGTTGAGCAGTTTGCCGGTCGCAAGATCGAACGCGGATATTCCGCTCTTGTTGGCATTGTCCGCATTGAATCCGTGAAACACTGGCGTGGACGCACTGGCGACATAAAGCTTGCCGTGCGTAGCATCCACAGCCAACGCAGTCACTGCCCATAAATCATTGTCGGAATCGGCTGTGATGAAATCGCTCAGCTTGCCGTGTTCATCGACACGAAAAACCTTGCCGTCGCGTGCGCTGCCAGCCAGCAGTTGCTTGTGCGTAGCATCCCAGGCGAGCGCGTCAAACAGGTAATCGCCCTTTGCCAAGCTGAATGCTACCGTGCCTTCACCGAACGGCTTGGCGTTGACCTGCAAGTTGGCGACGAGGTAATCCCATACCTTGGTTCCATGAATCGGATCGAAACGCGGATCCTTGGAAATGTCGTAGCCAAAGCCCTGCATCTGCATGTGAATCAAGGTGTCGTACGCATTCGTCTTGTCGTCGGCTTTCGCGTAGGCAAGCGCCAGCTGCATTTTCAGGTCGCCGGAGTTCGGTACCAATTCAACAACACGTCGCAGCACCCAGGTGAAACGCTGCGTATCGTGCTGCGCATTGTAGATTTGCGCCAGGCGGGTCAAGCCCTGAAGATCGTGCGATTGCTTGATCTGGCTCTCGCTCAAGGCCTCGGCACGCTTGACCATGTTCGCCTCAGCCGCCGCCCGGGCTTGCTCCGGATCGGCCGGCTTGTCTTGCGCGACAGCGCCCATGATTGGCAGGGCGAGCGCCAAGGCTAGAATGCACGATTGAATTTTCATATCTGAATCCGGGATGATGGCAAGATGCAGTAAGACAGCCGTGTCGTGGCGAAGTTCGCCGCGGACGGGCCAAAATGCATGGGGGCGCGAACAATGAATGAAACGCAGTTACTTTTCAATGGCCGCTGGCTGCGCCTGCTCAAGCGCGGGCGCTGGGAATACGCCGAACGCACCCATCCTGGCGGTGGTGTCATCATCCTGGCGTTGACCCCGGACGATTGCATCTTGTTCGTTGAACAGTGGCGCGAAGCGGTCAACAGCAAGACCATCGAAATGCCCGCCGGACTGGTTGGCGACATTGCCGGCAAGCCTGACGAGTCGGCGGCGGCAGCGGCGGCGCGCGAGCTGACCGAAGAAACCGGTTACCGCGCCGGAAGTGTCGAATTCCTGATGGCAGGCCCCTCGTCGGCCGGCATGAGCAACGAAATAATCGCCTTCGTGCGTGCGCGCGACCTAGTGCGCGTGCATGCGGGCGGCGGCGACGAAACCGAAGACATCGTGGTCCACGAAGTGCCGCGCGCACAAGCGCCTCAGTGGCTGATGGACAAGATGCGCGAAGGTTATTCGATCGATCCGAAATTGTTTGCCGGCCTGTACTTCATCGAGCACGGCGAGCAACTGTTCACAAACAGCGCTACCGCGGCTCGATGACTGCGGTCAATGCACGATCAGCGCGAGCGCGCACCACTGCCAGAGCAACAGCAAAGCCATCACCAGCAGCAGTCCGAACGTCAACACGGTACCAATTGCGCGTCCTGGCGACACACCGCTGTGGCGCGAAACACCCCAGGCATGCGCAATGCGCGCCGCGATCAGCACGATGCCAAATACGTGCAGCAACATTGGTGAGGTCTGGTTCAGTTCCAGCAATAGCAACGCGATCAGGCACAGCGGCACATACTCCACGGCATTGGCATGTGCGCGGACACGCTTGCGCAATTCGCGGTCGTCACCGTCGCCCAGCCCGATGTGATGTGAACGCCGATATATGACCACACGAACGCTCAAGAACACGATCAGTAGCGCCGCCAGCGCCGCGTAGATTCCAGTGATATGCATCGATTTTCCCGGTGTTGATTCAGATCAGTGTCGAGACAGGCGCGCGCCGCGCTGCACGCCGACCAACGTCACCGTGCGCAGTGGCGAGATTTGATAGCTGATACGCAACGCGCCAATTTGCGCATGCGCAGGATCGGCACCGGCATACAACACGCCATCGGCATCGCCGAATGTCACCGCCAGATTCGGCGGCAATTGCGTAGTCGTCACCGGGAGCGCCTGCGTCGCTGGCTTGATGAGCAACAGGGAAGGATCGATCGTGAATGCTCCGATCTTGATATCGGGTGCGGCGAAATGCGCGTCGGTGAACGGGAATTTTGCGTTCTCATGGCCCTGCTGCACGCGGAACCCGTGTGAGTCGATCGGCAATGACGACCACAGCTTGTCGTAACGACAATCAGCTCCGGAGCACTGCTCGCGCCACTGATACATCTCGACATGGCGAAACAGGATTGCGGCCTTGGCAGTGACGCTCAGTTGCGGATCAACCGGCTGTTTGCCGATTTCCAGACTGCCGGTGATGCGCACGTCGCGCGCTTCATTGATCGGATCGACGCGCGCACTGGAAACCTCGATCGGCGAGCTGCCAGTGGCAGACAGGTGCTCGACTTTGGCGATGATGCCCTTCCAGCCAATCGATGCTGAAACCAGGGCAAGCGACGCGGCAAGCGCCAGCGCAATGATTCCAAGCAGGATGCCTTTGCGGCCTTTACGCACGCGTTTACGCTTGGCCACGGATCAGGCAGCCATCACGAGTGCACGCCCGCAGCGTGAATCATCTGACTTCACCCAGGCCGGTCGATCCACGCGGATCGCTGGCCGCATCGAGCTTGTTGGTACGCAAATCCCAGGTCACCACGTTCATGAAGCCCCAATGCCCGCGATCCTTGATGGTGTAGCCCATCGCTTCCAGGGACTTGGCGGTATCGGCATCGAACATGTTGGATTCGGCAAATACCACGTCGGGCAGGTATTGTTCGTGGTAACGCGGCTGCGCGACGATCTGCGCTGCTGACTTGCCGTCGATGAACGCCATGATGCCTTCGAAAACCTGGGTGATGATGGTCGAGCCACCCGGTGATCCGATCACCCCGATGCGATCCTTGCCGATCACGAAGCTCGGCGACATCGACGACAACATGCGCTTGCCCGGTGCCGGCGCATTGGCCTTGTTGCCAAGCAATCCATAGGCATTTGGCGCGCCAGGCACGAGAGCAAAATCGTCCATCTCATTGTTCAGGAAAAAACCGGTTCCCGGCGGCACCAGGCCCGACCCAAAATGCGTATTGACCGTTTGCGTCACCGCGGCCATGTTGCCTTCGCCATCGATGATGGAGAAATGCGTGGTGTGCAAGCCCGGATCCTGCGCCACCGCCGGCGGCAACATCGACGAAGGCGTGGCCTTGTCGGGCAGAATGCTGGCGCGCAACCCGGCCGCGTAATGCGGCGACATCAGCGTGGCCAGCGGCATCTTCACGAAATCCGGATCGCCGAGATATTCGTTATGGTCGCGGAACGCGCGACGCATGGCTTCGATGCTGTAGTGAAGGCGCTGCACGCGATCCATCTTGTCCAGGTCGTAACCCGACAACACGTTGAAGATTTCCGCCAGCGCAACGCCACCCGAAGACGGCGGCGCAGCGGTGACGATCTGCCAGCCGCGATATTCGATGTTGACCGGCTCGCGCAGCTTTACCTGGTATAGCGTCAGGTCTGTGGCAGTCCAGTTACCGCCTTGCGCACGCACAGACTTGAGCATCAGTTCTGCGGTCCTGCCGCGATAGAAACCATCGTTGCCTCTTGCGGAAATGCGCTCCAGGGTCGCGGCCAGATCCGGATTTCGCAACGTCCAACCGGCCGGCGGCACCTTGCCGCCAGGCAACATCAATGCGCGCGAACCCGGATAGCGGTTGAACAAGTCCACGTGGCTGCGCACAGCTTCGAGCATTCCCGCATCTGGCTGGAAACCTTCGCGCGCGATGCGCATTGCCGGCGCCAGCGATTTGCTCAGCGGCAATTTACCGTAGTGTTGAGCCAACCAGACCATTCCGGCGGGTTCACCGGGAATACCCGCGGAGAGCGGGCCGTGCAAGGCAGCGTCGCGATTGGGCGTTCCGTCGGGCTTGAGATATAGCGCTTCAGTTACCGCGGCCGGCGCGGTCTCGCGCGCATCGAGCATCACGTTCTTGCCATCGCTGGCCCGATGCAACAGGAAAAACCCGCCGCCGCCGATGCCCGAGCTCTGCGGTTGCACGACCGACAAGACTGCTGCCACCGCAACGGCCGCATCGAACGCGTTGCCGCCTTGCGCGATGACCTCGAACCCGGCTTGCGTGGCAAGCTTGTTGGCGCTCGCGATCGCCGCATGACCGGGCGTTTGCGCGGCACCGGCACAACCAGTCCACACGAGCAGCAGCGCAACAGCGAAAAACTTTTTCACGTTTTCTCCTCGGCGGTCAGTGCGTTGAATTTCGCCAGCAACTGCCCGGGCGTTTCCACATGTAGCGCGTCGAGTTCTATGCATTCGACCGGGCACACTTCGATGCATTGCGGCTCATCGAAATGCCCGACGCATTCGGTACAACGTAGCGCATCGATCTCGTAGACGACAACACCTTGCGCGATGGCCTTGTTCGGACAAACCGGTTCACAGACATCGCAATTGACGCAAACATCGGTAATCTTCAGGGCCATTGCAAACGCACCAGCAGGCGCTGCTGCGCGCTTGGCGGCAGCAGCACCGGTGAAATCACTTCATTTCAACGAAACGGTATTCCGCGCCGCTTTTCACCAGCGCTTGCTTGACCCGGTCGCTATCCGCCGCTGCGCCGACAAACAGCACCACCACGTCCTTGAATGTTCCGGCATTTGCATCCTTGAATGCTTCAGCGATCAGATCGGCAGTGATTTTCGAATCCGGGCCGCCAAATGCGAGCATGTTGCCCGGCACGACTCCACGCGCAACCGTGTTGCCGACGTTTTCGAGCTGGCTATCGCGCGCGTCCATGGCGGCTTGGTCGCTACCCGGCGGTATGTAGTACATAAACGGATGGCTGGTCTTCACGCCCTGCATGTTCTGGCGCACCACGGCAACCAGGTAAGTCTGCCAAGCGGACTTGTCCGCGGTTGGTGCGGGAGCCGGCACGGGCTTGGCGGCTTCGGCTGCGGCAGCCGCTTCGGCGGCTTTCTCCTTGTCGGCGTCGCTGGGACCGCAAGCGCTGAGGATCAGTACGCCAGCAAGCGCGAGCATGAGTATACGAAGATATTTTTTCATTTTGGCACCTTTTTATTACGCGATTGAATGTTCTGCCAGCGCTTGCGCAACGCCTGTTGCACCGCCGGATGGACGAAATCGGAAACATCGCCGCCGAGCAGTGCGATTTCCCGCACTAGCGACGAGGAAATGAAACTGTACTGCTCCGCGGGCGTGAGGAACAGCGTTTCTGCGTCGGGGATCAGATGCCGATTCATGCTCGCCAACTGGAATTCGTATTCAAAATCCGATACCGCACGCAGACCGCGCAAAATCACGCCAGCACCAGTCTCGCGCACGAAATCCGCCAGCAGCGAAGCGAATCCGCGCACTTCGACGTTACCCAACCCGTCGAGCGCTTCGCGCGCGAATGCAATGCGATCGTCCATACTGAAACTCGGACCTTTGCTCGAACTTTGCGCGATACCGATGATGACCCGATCGAACAACGGCGACGCCCGGCTGGCCAGATCGATATGGCCATTCGTGATCGGGTCGAACGTGCCCGGATAAACCGCCACGCGCGCACGATTCTGGTTGATTTTCCGACTCGGCGTCATCATCGCTACAGCTTAGCGGATGCATGGGCGCGACGGTAGAGCGCCGACGCCACCGCACCGGCACGGGCCTGACGATGCAACTGCCAACTCGATGGCAACTCAAGTGTGGTTGCAGCAGGCGATTCAAGGTAAATCCACGCGTGGGCTGCCAGTCGGCCAGAGTTTTCCAACGCCTGCGCTACCGGCTCCCACATTTGCCGCGCAAACGGCGGATCGACAAACACGATGTCATATTGGCATTGCGACGAGAGCAAAAAGCTGATCGCATCCGCGCATGCAACATCCGCCGTCTGCTTCAGGCGCTGCAGGTTTTCCCGCAACGCAGCAGCCAAGCCACGATCGGATTCGACGAAATCCACGCGCGCCGCACCGCGCGAAAGCGCTTCAATACCTAGCGCCCCACTGCCGGCAAACAAATCCAGGCACGTGGCCCCGTCGATCACCGGCATCAACCAGTTGAACAGTGTTTCGCGCACGCGATCCGGCGTCGGCCGCAACCCAGGCGCGTCGGCAACATCCAGGCGCGAACCGCGCAGCGATCCACCGATGATGCGTAGGCGTCCGCGGTTGATTTCAGGCTTTGTAGCCACGATGATTTTTCAATGGCAGTGGTAGCATGTGCGCATTGTCGTTCAAGAACATTCGCAATGGTCAAGTTTTGGCAAAAAACTCGGGAATCGGGGAAGGAAGCTCGGGAATCGGGAGTAGAGAATCGGGAATCGCAGAGCGCTCAAATTGCGACGCCGACCGAGCCTCAGCGCTCTGCATCCAGCCCCGAACCAAAGCCCGGCTGGCGCGAGCGCTTCCAGAAAAGCGTGTTCAATCGCGACGTGCGCGATCTTTTTGCGCGCCATCCGGTACTCGACGAAGCGTTGCTCGATGAACTCGAAGCAACCCTGATCGGTGCCGATGTCGGCGTGACTGCAAGCAGCGCAATCATCGAATCGCTGCGCAAGCGCATGCTCAAGCGCGAATTCGCCGATGCCGCGGCGCTGCTGGGTGCGTTGCGCGGCGAACTTGTAGCGTTGCTGGTGCCGATTGCGGTACCGCTGCGCCTGGACGCTGAGCAACGTCCGTTCGTGATACTCACCGTTGGCGTCAACGGCGTCGGCAAAACCACAACCATCGGCAAGCTCGCGCGTCGCTTCCAGTCCCAGGGCAGCAAGGTGATCCTGGCCGCTGGCGATACGTTTCGCGCGGCAGCCGTTGAACAACTCAAGATTTGGGGCGAACGCCATGACGTGCCGGTCATCGCCCAAGGCAACGGCGCGGATCCGGCCAGCGTCATCTTCGACGCGTTGCAAACGGCGCGTTCGCGCGGCGCGGACGTGTTGATCGCCGATACCGCAGGGCGGCTGCACACACAGGGCGGCCTCATGGACGAACTGGCCAAGATTCGCCGCGTCATCGCCAAACTCGATGCACAGGCTCCGCATGAAGTTTTGCTGGTCATCGATGGCACCACGGGCCAGAACGCCATCAGCCAGGTGCGTCAATTCCGCCAGGCGATTGGTGTCACCGGCCTGGTCGTTACCAAGCTCGACGGCAGCGCAAAAGGCGGCGTGGTGTTTGCGCTGGCCAAGGAATTCGGCCTGCCGATTCGTTTTGTTGGGCTTGGCGAAAGCGCGGAAGATTTGCGCGAATTCGACGCACAAGCCTTTGTCGACGGCTTGCTGCCGGCAACATTGGGGAGCCTTTGATCGAATCGGGCCGAGTGGATCAGCGAGATGAAGCAGTGCGATTCAAGGCGCAAAATGCGGCCCAGAGTGGGACCATGGGCAAGTCTTGCAACGATGAAGCGTGCTTCTTCAGCCGTTGAGCCGCCGGTCACGATTCGATCAGAGGTTCCCCGCATCATGCCGAAAGCTGACCACTTCGCAACTCGCCTGCTGCGCTGGTTTGACCGCCACGGCCGTCACGACTTGCCCTGGCAACATCCGCGCACGCCGTATCGGGTGTGGCTGGCGGAAATCATGTTGCAACAAACCCAGGTTGCGACTGCGAAGCCATACTTTTTGCGCTTTGTGGAGAAATTCGCCTCGCTTCCGCAATTGGCTGCTGCGTCGCTGGACGATGTGTTGGCTGCATGGTCCGGGCTGGGCTACTACAGCCGCGCACGCAATTTGCACCGCACAGCACAGCTATGCGTAGAACGCCACGGCGACGAGCTGCCGCGCGATTTCAATGCCCTGCAAGACTTGCCGGGCATTGGACGCTCGACCGCTGCAGCCATTCTGGCGCAGGCGCATGGATTGCCTTTTGCAATCCTCGACGGCAACGTCAAACGCGTGCTCGCGCGCTATCACGGCGTGCATGGCTGGCCCGGGTCAAGCGCTACACAAAAGCAATTGTGGGATTTTTCGCAAGCTCACACGCCTGCTGAACGCGTTGCCGATTACACACAAGCGATCATGGATCTCGGCGCCACGCTGTGCTCGCGCGCAAAACCGCGCTGCACGGTATGTCCGCTTGCCGGCGACTGCGTAGCCACCGTCGAGAATTTGACTGCGTTGTTGCCACAGCGCAAACCATCGCGCGAGTTGCCCACGCGCAGCACGGTGATGCTGTTGCTGCGCGACCCCGGCGGCCGGCTGTTGTTGCAGCGGCGCCCACCAACCGGCGTGTGGGCGCAGTTGTGGAGCCTGCCCGAAGCGTCGGATATCGACGCCGCCAGGCGTTGCGTCACGAACGAACACAATTTTTCCGCCGATTCAATGGAGTTTCATCATCTACCAGCATTCGTGCACACATTCAGCCACTATCGTCTGGATGTCACGCCCGTCGTCTTGGAAGTCGCTACCGCGTCGAACATAGGCGATGATCCCGACCGACGCTGGCTGCTTCCGGCGCAAGCCGCCGAGTTGGGCTTGCCCGCGCCAGTGCGTAAACTGATCGAGAATTTGCTTAGTGATGTTGAATCTGCGTCGTCCAAAGTCCCTCTCCCATCGGGACAAGGGTTGGGGTAAGGGCCGGCGTGCAACGTCCCTGTCAATAGTGGCGTAACCGCTGGATTTTGGCTCCGACCGGCCCTCATCCGACGCTTCGCGCCACCTTCTCCCGATGGGAGAAGGAAATCGCCAATACACCAAAACGGAGAACTCCAATGTCACGCACCATTTTCTGCGTCAAACTGCAACGCGAAGCCGAAGGTCTCGGTTTTGCACCCTACCCCGGCGAACTTGGCAAACGCATTTACGCGAACGTGTCGAAAGAAGCATGGTCGCAATGGCTCGCGCATCAAACCATGCTGATCAACGAAAACCGAATCTCCCCACTAGACCCCAAGTCTCGCAAATTTATTGAAGGCGAAATGGAAAAGTACTTCTTCGGCGAAGGATCGCAAGCGCCGCAAGGTTACGTGCCGCCCGCAAAGTGAATTATTGTCTGGTTTTGTCCGTCGCTGCGGCATCGTCCTGGCGCAACTTCTTGTAATCGATGGGACGAATCTGAGTGATCGGACAACTCTGATGCTCGAACACGATCTTGTCGAACTTCTGCGTCACCTTCATCGACATCTCCTGGGTCAAACCCAGCGCATTGGTCCACTGCAAGCGTGTACACGGTTTGGCCAGCGTAAGCAGGTAAGCCGAATTAACCGTCGACCACACCACGACGTTCTGCGCCCCCACAACCTGCCACTGCCACATGCTCGTCATGGTGAAGTCCGCTATCGGTGCGCCCGCGTATTGCTCGTATTTGGCAAGTTGTTTGGCTTGGTAGGCCGCCGTGTCAGCATGTGCCCAGCCGGCAATGCACAGGCCGCACAAAGCAAATGCAATCAATTTCCACATCGCGGTTCCTTTCTGTTGGAATACCCAAGGGACGTACTTTCGTGAATTTTCGTTGCATTCGGCGCGCTTCGGCTTGACTGCGGTGCCCCAAGCCGATTTAATACGCGGCCATTCCGCGACTGTCCCACAGTTGCAGCATAAATGGCCAGATAGCTCAGTTGGTAGAGCAGAGGATTGAAAATCCTCGTGTCGGCGGTTCGATTCCGTCTCTGGCCACCATTCCCCTCTGCGCTTTTCGATTATTTCGAGGATTCGCTTGCGCTATGTCGCGGGAATCGAACTGCATGAAGTTGCGGGCCGATGATTCGCCCCATCCTGGGGCGCCTTCGGGCCAGTTCCGATGTTCGCATTTGCTCCCCGCGAATGCAGTCCATCTCTGGTCACAATCTCCGTCTGCCCAACTCAGCCATTGCCGTGCTTCGCGTTAGGTGCTGTCGCGGAGATTTCGGCAATTCTGTTGGGCTGTATCATGGCGCCCCAGCCCTATTGACCGAGAGAGCCCCGACTAATGAAAGCGACGACGATTCTTGCG
>JBDTLA010000006.1:0-36452 GCA_039935035.1 Rudaea sp.
TACCTCAGCGGCAATTGGTACGATCCGCAGCAGGCCGGCCAGGGCTTCCAGCTGGAAATGGCGAACGACAACATCATGGTTGCGATCTGGTTCGTGTACACCCCGGACGGCAGCGGTCAAAACTGGATCTACGCGCAAGGCACTTACGATAAGACCAGCAACAGCGTAACGCTGCCAGCGGTGCTGCTCACGCATGCGAAATTTCCACCGAATTTCTTCCCCGGCGATGTTCAACATACCGATTGGGGCACGCTCACTTTTTCGTTTGCCGATTGCGATCACGGCAGCGTGACATGGAATTCGCCGCTGCCGGGCTATGGCGTGGGATCGATGCAGTTGACCCGCCTGACGCAGATTTCCGGCACGACATGCCCCAAGTGAGGAACTTCATTACTGACTGGAATTGATCGAACAACCACGCACAACTCACGTTTGCGGTGCCCTGTTTTCGAGGCGGATAGGGCATGCATTCTAGGCACTACTCTGAGGAAAGCTGCGAAATCAGGCTGTATCGGGCCGAAACGCTCTTTCGCCTTCGCGCATATAGTGCTTGGCGTTTCCCCCAATGTGCCGTACATTCTTGCGGCCGCATAGGCTCATGGAAATTGTTTTCGTTCTAACTCCAACAAATCAGGAAAAAACATGGCCACCAAGAAAGCTGCAAAGAAAGCTGCACCGAAAGCCGCCGCGAAGCCGGCGAAGAAAGCTGCCACAAAAGCAGCACCGAAAGTCGCGCCAAAGTTCGTGGCAAACAAGCCGATCAAACAGGTCCTCGGCAAGTCCGGACTGGTCGAGTACATCACGAACACGGCCGACGTAACGGCGAAGAATGCTCGCGCCGTTCTGGCCGCGCTTGAGGGCGCAGTGATCGGCTCGGTCAACAAGAACGGCGCACGCACGTTTGTGCTTCCCGGCCTGTTGAAGATTACGGTTGCGTCGATTCCCGCCAAGCCCAAGCGCAAGGGCGTCAATCCGTTCACCAAGCAGGAACAATGGTTCGCTGCCAAGCCGGCTTCGGTTCGCGTGAAGGTACGACCGTTGAAGAAACTGAAAGACGCTGCGGCCTGATCCAGGGCCAAAAATGCCGCCGAGCGCGGGGCATTTCAGGAAACAGCAGACTCCCGTCCACCGTGGCGGGAGTTTTGCCAAAACAACCAGAAAACTGCCGATTCCTTGCAATCCGTCACGATTTTCAAATTCGAGCCGGCGCATAGTGCGCATCCTGACGTCTGCCATAGTGGCCGACGTGCGAATGGAAGGTTCCGGAGAATCGGTATGAGGTACGACACTCGTGGTGCGCTGGCGCATGCGCAGGCACTGATGGACGGAAATGAACACAACGCTATAACGGCACAGACGGATGAGGATTCGTCCAGCCCCGATCTGGCGCGTCGCGCACGAATCCTGCGCAGCTTGCGTAAATCGCGCGCAATGCTCCAGGAAACCCGCAGCCGGTCGGCGGAATTGCAGGAGGCGCTTGAGCGGTTCAAGCAGCGCCAGTCAAAAATCGCAATTGGTTCGGCGCTGAAATATTGACGCAATACGGGGTTGTGACGAACGCGCGCGAAGCTGATCGCGCGCGCCGGTAACCCTTAGCGCTTGCGCATTGCGCCAGCAGCGACCAGACCCAAGCCTACGAGTACGCCTACGCCACCGGCCCATTGCGGCAGGGTCTTGTCGTGGCTGACCGATGCGGAGATGTCGCCTACCTTGATGACATCGCTGCTGTGCGGGTAACTGATCTTGCCGAACCATGCGGCCACGCCGCCAATGATGAGAATCACGCCGATCACGATAAGGGTTGCACGCATGGAAAAGCTCCTTGGGCTTTCGAGTCGAGCGGTTTCATCGCAGCGAATCATTCGTTGCCGATCAACCGGACTCCGGGCAATTTAAGCACATAATCGGCACCCATCAATTGCGATGGGGTGAAATAGCCGCCGCTCGGTGGGCTGGTCATGGCGAGCAAATGTTCGGCGATGCCCAGGGACGCGGTCACGGTGAGGTCGTAACCATTGGGTGCGCTCAGGGCAAGTTTGATCTCGCGTCCAGCCAGGTTGCGCACTTCGCCCCAGACATAACTACCGGTTTTGTTGCGCCGATCCGCGGACGGGCCGGGCGTGGTGCGTTCGACGCGGCGGCGCATGTAATTTTGTACAAATCCTAATTTCAACAGTGCTTGCAGGTAGCGCATGCGGCGCGCGTTCGCAATCGTCTTGGGCGGTACGACCATGTAGGTTTCGATGTTGGGTATGCCGGTGGAAACGTGTGCGGTGTAGACGTCGCCCCAGGGAATCGTCATCGCGGCGCGTGATTTGCCATCGCGTTCGAAACTGCGCGACTTCCACGCCAGCGGCACATTTACCAGCTCGCCGTTGACACGCGCGCGGCCACCCCGGGCCAGGCCTTCCATGCTGGTCTTGGCCGTGCCGGGGCTGGGGCCGCCGCCCGCTTCAAATGCCAGCACCAGCGAGCTGGCGTCGGCCAGGCGACGCTTGAGCATGGCCGCCATGCAATCGGTCGGCACGACATCGAAACCCGAGCCTGGCAAGACCACCGTGCCCTGATGTTGCGCACGCGAATGCGCACGGTGACACAACTCGAACACATCGATTTCGCCGGTGATATCCAGATAATGGACATTCACATCCAGGCACGCATTGAGCATGGGCGCGGCCGTGCGCGAGAACGGCCCCGCGCAATGCAGCACGACGGCGACACCTTCGAGATTGCGCGCGACTTCGGTCGGGTTGTTCAACTCGAACACGCGGCGCGACAGATTCAATTCCTTGGCCAGTGCTTCGAGTGCGTCGCGATTGCGCCCGGCAAGTAATGGTTTGATGCCGCGTTTGGCGGCTTCGCGTGCGATCAACTGGCCGGTGTATCCATTCGCGCCATAAATCATCAATCGACTCATTTGCCCGCGCCTCCTGCGCGCATCAAAGCAATCACCTTGTTGAAGAACATTTGCGGCGCGAAACGCTTCAGAAACCAGCGCATGCGCTCGCCCTTGGTTGGCAGGATCAGGAATTCGCCGCGCATCACGCTGCGAAATATGCATGCGGCGACGTCATCCGCACTTTGCGTTGCCGCGGCCATGAGTTTGCTGGCCATTGCCTTGTCGCCTTGCGGCGCGCGCGAGTTAAGCATCAGGTTTGTCTGGAAGAATGCCGGGCACACAACGGAAACCTTGACCGCGCTGTTGGCCAGCGCCAACTCGCCACGCAAGCATTCCGACAACGAAATGACGCCGGCTTTGCTGGCCGAATACGCGGCCATGCGCGGTGCGTTGGCGATGCCAGCGAACGACGCCACGTTGACGATATGTCCAGTGCCCTGCTCCATGAGTACCGGTACGAAGGTGTGGCAGCCGCGCACCACGCCCATCAGGTTGATGTTTAACGTCCAGCGCCAATCGTCCAGCGACGCTTGCGCCACCGTGCCTGCGGAAGCGACGCCGGCATTATTGATGACGACATCGACGCCATCCCACGCGGCCAATACTTCATCGCGCATAGCCTCAACCGAAGCGTCGTCGCCGACATCAACGCGCAAGGCCATGGCACCCACCCCGAACTCGGTGATGAGGCGCACGGTTTCACGGGCGTGATCAACGCGCAAATCCGCGCACGCCACACGCCAGCCGTTTTCGGCAAAGCAGAACGCGAGCGCTCGCCCGAGGCCGCTGCCTGCCCCGGTAATCAATACGCGCTGATGGTCCATGCGTCCTCCGCGGTTTGTTATCCTGCATTGTATGCCAGCCACACGTGGACTACAGATGAACACTCAGGCACTTTTCGACATTCATGGAAAGACCGCTTTGGTCACCGGTGCCAGCCGCGGCATCGGCGAGGCAACCGCCCACCTGCTGGCACGGCACGGTGCGCATGTGATCGTGTCCAGCCGGAAATTCGACGCGTGCGAAGCGGTCGCTGCGGCAATACGGGCCGATGGCGGTGCGGCCACGGCGTGTGCGGCGAACATTGGCGACAGCGCTGCCATCGATGCGTTGTTCCAGCAGATTGCCGACACCGGTTTGTCGCTCGACATCGTGGTCAACAATGCCGCGACCAATCCGTATTTTGGACCGACGCTCGACATGGACATGGCCGCGTTCGACAAGACCGTGCAGGTGAATATCCGCGGCTACTTTTACACGTCGGTATTGGCCGCACGCAGCATGCGCGAGCGCGGTGGCGCGATCGTCAATGTGGCTTCGGTGAATGCGCGCCGTGCCGCACCTGGACAAGCCGTGTACTCGATGACCAAGGCGGCGATCGTGTCGATGACCGAGAGTTTTGCTCGGGAACTGGCGCCCAACGGTATTCGCGTCAACGCCGTGTTGCCTGGCCTCACCGAAACCCGATTCGCCAGCGCACTGACCCAGAATCCGGAAATCCTCAAACCGTTGTTGCGCATGATTCCGCTTGGACGCGCCGCACGGCCGAATGAAATCGCGCCGATGATTGCCTTCCTGTGCTCGCCAGCGGCCAGTTACGTGACCGGCGCAAGCTTTACCGTGGATGGCGGTTTTCTGGCTTGAGGTTTTTGCGGCCCCAAAGACTGGTATGGGGACAACTAGGCGCACGTAATTGACAACTAGCTTTGCTACTTTGCCCGCATCCGCAAATGCCGCTCTGTAGCCTATTCCTCCAAGCTTGTCCATTGCAACTCAGTCGAGCGTATCGAAATGGAAGTTCTGTTCCATTGGGACTGCGCATCGGCATGAGGCGATAGGTAAGAAGTGCTGAGACGGAGTTGGGTGCGTGCGCTTCGGGGTCGTTATCAGGGTTCCGGCCAATTATGATCACCAATGCTTACGGCGGTCATCGTCTGTCGCCCGCACACAAAACCGGTAGGAGTAAGTATTAGCGGAACGACGATGCACTATCTGAGCAAGCTTCTTCCGTCAATGCCACAGCCAATGCTTGACTGATCTGCAGGTCGGCGGCGTTCTCTGTCCAAAGCCAGTTGCCTGACACATTGGCCTCCAGAAAAAATAGGCCGTCGGTTCCGCGCACAAAATCGCACGCCGCGAAACGAAGTCCGAGCCGACGCACGAGCGAGCGCACAGCATCTGCGGTGACGCCAATATCCGCCGCAGCGAGTGCGGTACTTTCCGAGTTGCGCACGTCGATGGTTTGTCCAGGTCCGAATTGCGTAATCTCAGCGGCGAAAACCCGATCATCTACAATCGTCACTCTCAAGTCGGTCTTGGCAGGAATCTCGGCTTGGAGCAAAACCGGGGACGACAGATCGATTTCGCTTCGATCCAGCGTGGCGGGATCGAAGCGAGCGGTGAAACTGCAATAGGGGGCATTATCGTTCAGCGATGAAGGAAGTTCATTGAAGTAGGATTGCGAGGATCTTGCCAACCCGACGTCCGAAATCGGTTTTATCACACACGCTCCGTGAATCGCAGCAAATGCCCTAAGTGCTGCCGCATCTTGGGAAATCAACGTGGGAGGTACTTTGAGCCCGACGCTTCGGGCAGTGAACATCTGAAACGGTTTGTGATCGGCACGTGCTTCGACAAACGGATCATTGATCCATCGATGATCGCCGATGTGAAGCAAAATACCCCTGAAGGTCGTCCAGAACTCAGCCTCACCAAATCGTGCCAGCGGGTCAGTCGTGGACGAATCGATGGCTTCCAGTGCATAGCGGCACAGTACGCCAGTTATCTCGGAAGGAATGATGCTGCCAGCATAGGTATCAATTATGCTTGTCGACTGGCGCCCATCCCAAGTCGCTTTAAGCTGCGTGTCACGCTGGACTACCCGAGTTGGGTCTACCCGTATCCAAGATGTTCCGCACATTTTCAGTTTGAGCAACACCGCATCGATGTGCAGATCGGTGTCGCGACCAATCAGTAGAACTGTCAATGCCTATTTTCCAGCACGTTTGTCCATCTTCGACGGAACATACTTGGATGTTTTGTACTTGCCGCCTGGGGTGTATCCGGGTTTGATTGTATGGCCAGGGGTCGTGGCCGATGTGTACGGCTTGGTCGCTCGTGAGCACGCCAGACCTCCATCAGGAACGATATTCACCTGCAAGACATCGTCGAACTCGAAATCATCTGGATGTGCAGCTGGGCGCATACGCTGAAGATGAAGTGCGATAAGAGGAAGTTGTTGCATGAAAGCCTCCATAAACGTGCGTCAACAAGATCATATTGCGCCCCTTCTATCACTAGTGCTATCTGTACGCAAGCTAATGGGCTGTCGAAAAGGTTTGCGTCGTCCCGTGCAAAGTTAGTGACCCGAAATGTGCTTTTGTCCTTCAAAACAAGGGCCACTTGCGACGGCCGTGAATCCCATACTTTGAGGGATAAGCTCGTTAACATAACAGCCGATCCCGACAGCGGCTGTGGGTTCAGAACGTAGGATAGGAGGAAGGAAGTGGCTTAGGATAGGGCCTTCTGTCAGTGAGTGGTTCTTGCCTGTCTCTGCATGTAAGGAGTACGTCGTGAGGGTTCGTGCTTGGTTTGTTGCAAGTATGTTCTGCGTCATGTGTTCGCAGGGATATGCAGCCAGTTTTTCCTGCTATAAAGCCTCATCCTATGTCGAGGAAGCCGTGTGTTCCGATCCTGGTCTTTCGCGCCAGGATGACGAGTTGGCGGCTCTCTACAAGGAAGCATTGATAAAACTTCCCGACCGCCGAGCGGTCCAATGGGCCCAACGGAATTGGCTCGAAAGTGCGCGCGACCCATGTCACACAGTTCAGTGCATTAAGGATGCCTATGGCCATCGAATCTATGGATTGCAGCGTCAAGTCACGCAAGTGACAGCAAGTTACCCACCTTCTCCCGCATCTCCTGTTTCGAGCAACTCTGCTACACCGTCGCGAGCGGCCGATTCGCCCTCAGACGAAGACTGCGCGAACTTGAACGCAGCAGTGGAAACAGCGCTGAACTCAAGGATGCCTGCAGCGTCCCTGACTCATTTTGGAGGGCGAGTGGTCGCGGGCTGGCGACGGACCGACTATGATGCGTTTCTGACCGCATTGAGTTCATGTGAAAGCCGTGCCGATGTTGCCGCAGTACTTAATGCTTTTCCCGATGAATCGCGGCTCCTTCTAACGACACTGCAACAGCACTCAACCAGAGTCGAGCCGATGGAAAAAGACGTTGCACTCGAAACGGTGCCGGCGGGGATGATAAGCCGCACAGACCAGCCGTCCCCCAACTCTGCCACACCAGAAAAGACACCTTCCACTGACGCGGAGCGCTTGACTCCGACAACTGCACAAGGCGGGCCATCGGCGCCCGTCGCGACAATTTCGTCGACGGCGGCGTCAACGGCCGTTCGATCTGATGCGCCAGTCGTTGCTCCTGCGGTGCAACAAGCCACCACTCGGCCAGTTCAAGCACCCGGTTTGGCCCGAACAAACACAGCACAAAGTCACGACGCCACGGCGATAGGAGGGAATTTCCTGGCTGGCCTGCTCTTGGTCTGGATACTCATTGTCATCGGCGGAATCGTTGCTGGATACAAAGGCGCAATTGTGGTGTACCGCAACTTTGATGACTTGGCGATCGTATTCTTCATGGGCGTGCTGTTCTTCGTCGGCGGACTGGCCGGCTTCTACTTATCCGGAATCAAGAACAGCTTTGCGGGACCACTCCTGTGGGGTATATCTGGTTTGGCAATCATGTTCCTCTTTGGCTGGACAGTGTCGCGGACATGGCGCGACCAAAAAATCGGGTCGGTCTGGCGCTTTACGTTGGCGTTGATTACCAAAATGTCGTTGGGTATTTTGTTCGTGAACAATCTCGTCACGTTGATCTCCCCATCAGGCAAAACGATGGGTGCGCGAAGCCGGGCGCGCGGTTCGGCGCTGCTCTTCCTTGCGGTGCTTACTCCAATCGTGTTGCGGTTGGTTCGGGATCATGAGGGAGTATGGGCACCTCGTAACCTCTTAGGCACCTATCAGCGCCGCCGCATGGGAATCTGATCAGGCGAATTACACCTTCCCGAGTAATTTAGCCTGCTCTTTAGCGAGATTGATTGCTTTTGTTTCCTGCTCGGCGACTTCCTGCAACTTCCCACCGCGCGATGCAACATAGTCGGGGTGATACTCCCGAATGCGCTGCCGGTAAGCGGTGTTTATTTGATCGGCGCTTGCGTTTTCGGCCACTCCCAAAACCTCGAACCACATGCGCTCGCTCTGCGTAGCGCCGGCCTTCGGTTGTTGCTGTTGAGCGTTTCCCGCGTCCGACGCGCGTGAAGGTGAGCGGTAGTCATCAGGAAGGTCACGTGCGTTCTCGATGTCCTCGCTAACTTGAGCCCAACCTTCGATTTCTTCTTTGTGCATTGAATGGAGCATGTGGTTCCAAATCCGTGAGTCGGACCAGAAACTAGCAACCCACCCAATGACCGCTGCTATAGCAGAGGGAGCATAGACGATTCGAAGTGAGGGGATTGCAAACCAAGAATTGGATGATAAGTATTGAACCCACTGAGGGTTCCAGAACAACAGACCGAAAAAGGTAATCAAGTAAGCGAGGACGCCAATTCTTCCGGTGACTGCGGCGCTTTCCAGACCAACCAGCGCGATGTGCTTAGAGGCCCAATCGTGATTGGAAATTAATTTTTTGATTTCAGCATGATTGGATTTGATTTTAGCGTCGATTGAGTGTTCGAGACTCCAGAGTTTGTCGAGAAAATCGTTGAGTTTTGCACCTTCAGAACTTCGTGCGTCGTAACGCGAACCTGCTGACGTATCCGTAGCTCGTAAACCATTCCGCTTGCCGTAGTTGTAGGCCGCTTGAATTTTTCCTTTTACTTCTTCGTGTTGATACACGAGATAGTGAATCGCTTCACGCTCTTTGCTCCAGTCAAACTTAAGCGGTGACGGCATGGCATTTTCTGGATCTTTCTTCCAATCATCGCGCGCCTCGACGCGAATGAAGTGATTGGCGACCAAGGCAATTAAACCGAAGTACGCCAACAGACAAACAGCGAGTCCAAGAACGTATTGAGACACAACGAGGAGCGGGTGTGCGATGGCGCTAATGAGATAGACCAACAGCAGCAAAATTCCGCCGATGGCTAAACAAGCCCATCCGGCCATCGCCATTCCTTCATTCGGTTCGGCGTTTCCCTTATAGCCTGTTCGAAATCGGCGGTCTGATTTTGGCTCTGACCCGACAAGCAATAAGAAGCCGACCAATAAAAAGAAGCCGGGAATTATTCCCATTTCACCTTCCCCCAACGGCTGCTTCTATCAGGCGCGTTACGACTGGACATAACACCACTTCTGCGTGTGGCCAACATCCGCCATTTCACTTGGACCTCGTGTCCACGAACATCTTGAACTCTTCTAGACGTTCCTTAAGATCGTCAGGGCTACTTATTGCACTCAACGAATGTGTGGCCATCCGGCCCTTCATTTTCACGCCGTCCACCTCAAGATTGAACTCGTTCGTTTCAGGCCAATCCTCATCCCACAGTTTTGCCCAAAATCCTTGGCTGTCCTTCATCTTCGGGCTGTCCACGACCACAGAATGCCAGAATCGGAAATTGGTGGCGCAGTGTTCCGGGGCATCCAACTGCGCGAAGTCCGGCTCGCCCCGCTTCGTGTCTTCGCATAACTTTGAGAATCCCGTGTCGGCCTCTGCCCACAGGATCAACATATAGCTGCCTGGCTGAATTGGCCCAGGCGTCGTGTAGGCGAAGTAGATGCTGTATCCCGGCAGCAAATCCCATGACCATTTGCGCGACAAGTCCGTCGTACAACGGGGCGGGGTATCGTTAAAAACGGGCGACCAACAGAAGAAATCCAGGCCAAGGCGAATCATGATCTCGTGGGAAAGGTCGATGATTGCACGCTGGTAGCCGTGAACAAGCCGATAGGCGCGGCGGAGTTGAAGCGATAAACCCTCGATTTCCATTGTTATACCTGCACCGAGTAAAGGGTGAACTGTGAGGGGGATGCGAGAATTGACACGGTCGAGAACCGCGAGAGCCAATCTTCAAGCGCGCTGGGCAAAGTTGGCTCGCGAATTTCTTGAACGATTGTGGATGGCTTCAGAGCAGACGGCCAGGTAGTGGAAAGCGACAGATCAACATGATGCAGTTCCTGTGTTGAAGCTAGATGGGCAAGTTGCGCGAACGTCAGCCATGCACCAAACCCGTGATAGGTGAGCGCCAGATTGATGTCTTCGAGAATACGGGCCTCTTGTGATGTGGCGGTCGGGATGATCGCCCGCACCGTGCTGGCGAGCTTTGTCCACGGAATCCACGCAATCCGCGGCATCATTGACCCGTCTTCATCGTGTTCATGGCTGGTTGGGGGCGCGTTTTTTATTGGATGGCGTATCTGATGGCTGATTTCTTCGGCTAAGGCCAAAAACCGTGCGGTGTCCGGAATCCCCCCCAAAAGCAACAAAGTGTAGGCCCCGATCTCGTCGATCTCGGGTGTGCCATCGCTATTATCATTGTAAAACGAGAGCCAGTCCCGCGCCCCTTGGTCGGCATATTGACCGGTCTCGTCGTTACGTTTCGATTCGACAACATAGACCTGTTCGCCGACGTAGAGAATGGCGTCCGGTTCGACAATATGTTGCGACTTGGTCGGATCAGGAAATCGCGGCCAGAAATCGACCCAGACGTCCTCGGCATTGGCGCCGAACGAGCGCCACGTGCACCCTACGGGCCATTTTGCGGCAATGGATGACTCAATCAGACGCGAAGCCAAGTCGGGCGTGAGATACGAAATTCGCGTGAGTACGGCCGCAGTCAAATGATCTTCGACATCCCGATACTCGATCGTCGACTCGGACACGCGCAGCTTCTTGTGGAGTAGAGCATGGAGCACGCACGTGACCTTACACTGTTGAGACGAAATGAATATTTCCTCAGGTTAACAGACCACATGCGTTGAAAGTCGGCTACCGAATGGATCAGAGTCCGCTGCAAGGCGGGGAATGCCAACTGCGGCTGCCAAACGACCGTTTTCTTTCCGTCGCGCCGAGATTGGAAATCGCCGCGATTAGAGCCGTCATTGTGGAAAGTTATCCTGTATATTATTCAACGTACAGTAAAGGTACGTTTACTATGCGCGTTGGTTACGCTCGAGTATCAACCCAAGATCAAAACCCGGAATTGCAGACAGATGCACTTCTGGCGGCAGGCTGTGAACAAGTGTTCCAAGAGAAAGCCTCCGGCAGGAATCGCGAACGCGGTGAATTGGACGTTTGCTTGCGAATGCTTCGAAAGGGCGACGTTCTCTTGGTATGGCGACTCGATCGCTTGGGCCGATCTCTGAAGGACTTGGTGGAGATCGTCCACGTGCTCCAAGAGCGCGGCATTGGATTTCAGTCCCTGTCGGAGAATATCGATACTACCAGCGCCGGCGGTCGACTCATCTTTCATCTCTTCGGTGCCCTCGCAGAGTTCGAACGCAATCTGATTCGCGAACGCACTGTTGCCGGCTTGGCGGCAGCACGCGCACGTGGTCGCAGGGGAGGGCGGAAGGCGAAAATGACGCGAGGCGACGTAAAGAAAGCCGCTGCAATGCTACTTGACCCCACGATGACAAAAACCGAAGTAGCCAAGCATTTTAGCGTCACCCGCGTTACGTTGAATGCGACCCTGGCGCGGGCAGATCTCAATCGCATCAGCGTCAGTTGACTGGTCGATTTTTTGGGTGATTGTCGTCACAATCTTGACGACATTCCGTTGTTGCCGCCCAGGCCAAACCGAAGATGAATCTACCAACCTATATTGTTCGCAGCATCCTGCGCCCTGTGGGTAAAGGAGTTACGAATCCCTTCTTCTGCACATTGGACGGTGTCATTAAGTTCGATTGTGACGAGTCCCCTTACGCCGTTTACAACGAACTCGTCGCGCAGAGGATTGGTGAGCGTGTCGGCGCACCGATTGCTGCCGGCGGTATTACGATATCTCCGAGGGGAGAAGCGTTCGCCAGCCTTAGGTCAGGCGCGCCAGGATTGTCGTTGCCTGATCTACAAATGCGACAGGTTAAGAAGGTTGCTCGTATGTACCCGGACGAAACTGCTGCGCTCATTGTCTTTGATGTTTTCATTGGCAACTGGGATCGCACAAGCAACGTCAAGGCAGCCACCATATCTCCCAACCTCAAATTGTTTGCGGCGTTCGATCACGGACACGCGTTGCTCGCCGCCGACCGGAAATTGGCCGAATCGATTAGACGGCTCGGTCTGCCCGACCCGATCGTGACCCAGCATCCATTCTCCGAAGTCGTAGATCGCTCCTTGGTCCAGGTGGCAGCCGATCGCGTCCGACGATTGACCGACTCTGACTTGAACGGCTGCTGCATTTTGGGAATGCCATTTCGAAGCGTGTCGACCAGGGTTCAAGGTCGCTTGGCGGCAGCACTTAAGGTACGTCGTGAAAATATCGACATGCTGCTCAAGGCGGTGTTGCGATGAACGCAAACTATCGCCTTATCCAGTTTGTGCCGCACGCTGAAAATCCTGAGCCGATCACCGTCGGAGTCATGCTCTGGACGGAGAAAACGGTTGCGCTTAGGCTACTTGGTGACGATCACCTTGCCTTCGGTATTGGGCGTTTTTATGCGGACATGACGGGGACAGCGGAAAATTTCTCCGACGTCGTACTAATGGAGTGGCTTACTTGGTTCAAAGCGCTGGTGGAAATTGGATTACCACCCAGCAAGAAAGACCTTGAATCCCTAGATCGATTGTCCGTGACTAGCGGCTGCTTTGTAGCCCCACTCGTCGGCGAACTGCGGACGGACTTCGACGCCCGACCGCGCGACACAGCAAAGAATCTTTGTGATCAGTTGTTCAATGAACTGGTCCTGGACAAGCCGGTGATGCGAACGTTATTACTGCGCGATCGTCTCGTGCAGGCTTGCCGCCTTGCCGATCTGGCCGAATCCAATGGACTCATCATCGACGCCGAAGTGGAGTTACCATGGCGAGGCAAACAACGGCCCATGGTGATGCACTTTCCCGTGATGGTCCGGCGTGAAAAGACCATCGGGTTTCAACTGGTTCACTTTGATGCGCCGCCGGAGAGAGTCAGCGAAGACGTTAGCCGCGTCTTGGCTGTTTTCGACGTTGCCATACGACGGAAGGTTGTGCATCCGACGGGGTGTGTCGCGGTAATACAGCCGGGCGTTGCGATGACATCGCGTTATGTTGAATGTTTGCAGTCGATTGCCTCCGTGCTTGAAGCCACGGATCTGTCGCTTGTGCAGCGCATTCGCGCCTTGACCACACGTGCTGGGAGTGCGGGCCCTCCGTCTCGGCGACGTTGATCTCGTGCTACTGGTGCTGCTCGCGGCAATTGAGGGACAACATTAGTCGGGGGTCTCGACACGAACGCGACCGTCAATCGACGATAGTTGCTCACCGGCCAACGGCGGTCATTCGATTCCTACGTTTGGAATATCAGCAGGTCAGCGCTTGGGAGCAGGCCCGCCCAGGGGCGGCGATCCTGCCGCGCGTGCATAATCGAGTCTGGGTGAAGGCGATGCGAGGCTCGGAAAGGGTCGTTGGCTCAGAGGAGAACACATTGGCAAACGGCGCAGCGAATTACACCGAAGAGTTAGTGATGGCCTTGGTCACCACGCAGCTCACCATCATGAGTTTTCCGCTCTTCAACGTGCAGATTGTTCCGTTCTCGTCGAACTTCGAAAATCTCTTCGGAGCGGATGCCAAGATTCCGGGCTCGGCGAAAATTGCTCCGTTCTACATGCAGTTCAAGCGCCCGAACCGCTCGACACCTAACGGTCAGATCTCCCAGGACCGAACCGCGTTCGGACTGTCTTCGCCCACCGACAGCCTCAATTTCGGCCTGAGGAAGAAGGATGGCGTGCCAATCCACAAGTTGCAGCACAACGTTCTGTATCGCACGCGAGCGCGACTGCACAAGCACGGCATCGGCGACGCCGCTTATGTGTGTTCGCTGTTTCTAAGTGCTGGGGATTACGTCAAGAGTGCACACCACTATGGGCTATGGCATTGGCCATTTTATAGGCTAAAGGGCCCTTATGTACGCAAGTCCGTGATAATCCATGGTGCAGCTCTCATTGGCTTTCCAGACATCCCTTGGCTCGATGGCCACGTAAGCGTTCCGCCGCATGACAAAGTGACCTCCGCCCGTCATTCGTACAGCTTCGACCATACCGGCGGGGACATTTGCTTCCACTCCCCGATCGTCATCGATCACCCGCGTCAGACCCTACGCGATTGGATCGCCGGAATGGCGGAATCGACTCGATCGGAGATTGCGCCCGATCTCGATCGATCTCATGAACTGCTGAACACGCTGCGCGAGGCCGCCGAATTGCCGGAAGAGCCTGATGGCGTCCGTGCAGCATTGCCGAGATGGCTGGCATTCGGAGATGCCCTCGAATCAGAGTACGGTATCTCGCAGTTCGCCTTCGTCGTCCCGGACTGAGCCATGCGCTCGATCCATCGCGCACGCTTCGAGGCGCTGGCCGCCTACTGCCGGGTTGGGCCGGCCATGGGCTTGATCGAGGAACATTCTTGGTATGAATCGGATGACGGCCAACTGCTAGGCTTGGTATTGCGCGACGTCACCGATGGTGACTATCAGGCGGCATTCCTCGCCCGTGACCGCGTAGAACGTTTTCGCTGGATCCACGGCACGGATTTCTTCGACACGCCAGGGGGCGCGATCGCCGCATTGAACGAGCAAGCCCCGGGGTTTCTGGCCCGACTGGAGAATGAGCGCGGCCAGGGCGATGAACCCGCCCGGGTCGTGGATTTCTTTACGCTGAAGGTGCCACCAGATCGCCTGCACCCGCATTTCGCCATTCTGCGCGAAGGCGAAGGCTATAGCCCGGCGCGAGAGCTCATCAGAGCAATGATGCGCTGGCACGACGACATCGACGGCAATTACGTTGAGCAGCTCCAGTCCACTGCATTCGACGCCCGGTTGCTTGAACTCTATGTGTTCGCGTTGCTAGTGGAGAACGGCTTTTTAGTGCGGCATGAAGGCGCCGCGCCCGACTTCTTGGCCAATAATGGCCACGGCGAGATCGCTATCGAAGTCACCACCGCCAATCCCACTGTCGATCGTCAAGGCCAAATCGTGCCGGAGCCTGAGCCCGCAACCCCTGAAGAAACCACGGCCTATCTCAAGGAGTACATCCCGATCAAGTTTGGCGGACCGCTGACAGCGAAGCTGCTCCGACGTTACTGGGAGCTAGCGCACGTAGCCGGCAAGCCACTGCTATTCACAGTTCAGGACTTCCATGCGCCGCAATCGATGACCCGTGCCCGTACGGGCCTTGGCATCTACCTATACGGCTACGATCATGACTGGCACCACGACTCGCGAGACCATCTGATCATTGAACCGCGACGGGTGACCGAACACCGCTGGGGCGACAAAATCATTCCGTCGGGCTTCTTTCAGCAGGAAGGCGCCGAGCACGTCAGCGCGGTACTGTTCAACAATAGCGCCACTTTGCCGAAGTTCAACCGGATGGGCTATATGGCTGGTTTCGGGTCGCGCCGAGTACGGATGGTGCGCACGGGAACGGCCCTTAATCCCGATCCAAACGCGGCCGAACCGTTTCGGTTCTCGATGGTGCTGAACGAGGACTACCAAGAAACCTGGTCCGAAGGACTGGACGTCTTCCACAACCCTCGCGCCGTCCACCCGCTGGATCCTCGCCACTTCCCAATGGCAATGCACCACCAACTCCAGCCGGATGGCCGAGTTCTTTCAAGTCGACTGATCGAAGACTTCCATCCGCTCGCATCGATAACGAGCATCCTGGTGCCGCCGGACGACGCCGCGGCGGGCTAGCGCGGGTCTGTCTGGTGGCGCAACGTCGGGCGACTCAACCATCTGATAAGCGACGGCAGCACATAGCAGCCGGCGAAAGACGGACGTATTAGCCCAACTGTGGACGTCGATTCCAGAGTGAACTACACCAACTGCGATTGCCGATTAACCAGCCAAGGAGATATCGTCAATTCTGTTGCATGAACTAGCCGCTTTTCTTCAGCAACGACTTCCGAATTTTTGGACGAGGCCAGCCAGAGTCATGTTCTCGGAAATTGAGTCGTGTGGAATCAACGCGTACGTCCACGGCTTGCCGTTGTGGGCTTTTGAGTACGTTGACGCGTTTGCACACCATTTAACTGCCACTTCCTGCTTGGCGAGCACGATGGGATCTTCCAACTCCTTGCGCATTTTTGGCTCAAGCATGTAAACGGCGTCCGTCGTCTCAGCGACAAAATCGGGTTGGTACTCCTGCGCGTCACCGCCATTGCGGTAGAACAACTGAAACTGGCCTTTGGCCGGCTTGAACCAGCGTAGAGCATCGCGCTCCAGAATCACAGCCAGCTTGCGCTCTGCGTCAGAGTCGAATTTTTGATAGGTATAAAGGCAGCGCTCGAAACCATTGAACAAATACCGCGACATATTGTTCTTGTCCGGCGGGGATACGCGATAATCCACAGGATCCTCACCCACGGCCTTTGTGTAAGCGCTCCGTTTCAATTCCGTGAAGCCCTTGCTGATCTTCACTTCGTAGCCTGCGGCTTCCTCGAAGTAGTGTTTCTGCATTTGCGCATGAACAAACTTCGCGATGTCCTTCTGATAGCAGCGCAGCACTTTGCGCGCATCTTCCTCGGAAAGATAGGTTTTGAAATGCGCTAAGGTTTGTGCAGCGAGGTCGTAGAGCAAGTCCGCGTGATCGTCATAGGACACATCGTCGAAATCCACCAGCCCGCTGACGACATAGTCTTCAAGCCGTGATTCCTCCGCACCCGCATGGCCGAGCGAGACGATGTCCTGCTTTCCAGTGCGAAGATGTTGAATCCACAGTTCGTCCGACACCGGCGGATACTTCAGCGTGCCCAGATCTAGGGCGAAGGGTTTGAACCCGGATGTCACTTCACCCTTCGGCACCACAAGAATCCGTGGAATGTCGATGGTTTGTTGCATTACCAGCTCCACCGTTTTCGCCACCACGGCGGCAAAATCGGTTTGTATCGCCACGCCGTCCAGTTCCATCTGCGCCTGCGCACTTTGCGCTTCAACCACCTTGACGATCGCCGCCTGAATCTCCGGATTCTTCAAGTGTGCGATGGTGGGTAGTTTCTGCGGCTGATTCTCGTATCCGCGAATGACCTCATAGGCGATCTGCGCTGCCTTTTGTTCCTCCGGCTTGGTAAAGGCGGCCTGTTCGTCGCCACCGGCCAGTATCGTGCTGCTGGTCATCGAAGGCGGAATGAACCGCAACTTGTTGGCAAGTCGCGATTGAGATACGACCGTTTCCGTCCTTTTCTGCATCTGCTCGGGATCGAGCACGACCGACTGCAAGCGAATCGGCGAGTCAGCCTTGTTTGCCTCATCCACAATTTCCTGAAATTTGTCGTGGGCGATGATATTCAGGCGATCGACCGCAATCACGCCTGTGCGCTTGCCGTACGGTAAGCGCAAACCACGTCCGATGGATTGCTCGATCAAGGTCCGCGCATTCGCCGCACGCAACGGCACAATGGTGTACAGGTTGGTGACGTCCCAACCTTCCTTGAGCATATTGACGTGGATCACGATTTCGGTCGGTTCGTCGGTATGTTCGACGCGCAGCAGCCGCTCCACCATCTCGTCTTCCTTGGCGCCGGTCTGGCTGGAATCGACCTGGATCGCTTTATCCTTGTAGCGGCCGTCAAAAAACATGTCGGACTGGATCAACCCCAACAATTGCGCGGCATGCGTCGTGTCGCGCGCAATGACCAGCAAGAAAGGTTTGACGATCCGATTGTCGGTCTCGCGCGCATAGGTTTCCAAATCGACTTTCACGCTTTCGTGCAAGCGCACACCGTCTTCCAGCTTCAGGCGTTCGATCTCGCTCGTCGACATGCCTTTGGCGTCGAAATCCTTGCGCGTAACGACGGCCGGCTCCTTCACGAAGCCATCGGCCATCGCGGCACTCAGCGGGTAATCGTAGATCACGTTCTTGAACGGAACCGGCCCGCGATTGGATTCAGTGAACGGGGTAGCCGTCAGCTCCAGCCCCAGGATCGGTTTCAATTCATTGATCGCGCGCACGCCCGCGCTGGCGCGGTAACGGTGCGACTCGTCCATCAACAGCACAAGATCCGGTAACCCAGCCAAATAATCGAAGTAACTCTCACCGATGTACTCCGATAAACGCTTGATCCGCGGTGCCTTGCCGCCGCGCACTTCAGAATTGATCTTGGAGATATTAAAAATGTTGATGCGCACGCTGCCGAATAAACTGCCGCTCGCAGGATCGCGCTGGTCGTAGTTGTCGCCGGTAATGATGGCAGGCGCATCGGTGGCGAACTCGGCAATTCCCTTGAACACGTACTTGGGCGTATTCGGCGTGAAGTCCGCAATCAACTTGTTGTAGATGGTCAGGTTCGGTGCCAGCACAAAGAAATTGTTGATGCCGTGTGCCAAATGTAGATAGCTGATGAACGCACCCATCAGCCGCGTCTTGCCTACGCCGGTCGCCAGCGCGAAGCACAGCGAGACAAACTCACGTTCGAAATCACTCACCGAAGCAAACTCGCTACGGATCGCATCCAGCGCAGTGCCCACGTCGGTGTCCTTGCGCGGCGGCGCAATCTCGGTAATGCGATCAAGAATCTCCAGCGAGCGCCGCTGCGGCGGCCTCAAGCTCAAGCGGCCAGCTATGGCGTTGACGTGCCGGTTCATTTCTTGTTCCCCTCCTTGCCGCGCGACTTCTTCGTGACCGGCTTGCGCTTGTCTGCCGAGATACGCTTGAGGCGTTTCGCTGTTGGATCCAGATCGCGACGTACCTGCCGGCTTGCTTCCTGTCGAACTATCCGGAAATTCCGGGTAGTTCGTTCAGGTACGCATTCACCCTCGGCGAAGATGTTTTGCAGGTGTTCGCTGATGGTTTTGGGGCTGACTTCGAACAGCTCTGCCATCTGCGCCTGCGTCAACCACACGGTACCGCCTTCGAGCCGTACCTCGACGCGCGTGCGTGCGTCTTCCGTGCGATACAGGATCAATTCGGACGACGGCATTGCCGCGTCGCCAGGCGTACTCACGATTCGTCCTCCGAAAACAGCTCGGCTTGTGCATCCGGCAGTGGCTCCGGCGCCTTCGGCAGGTTTTCCACCTGCAGCGAATAATCGTCGTGTCCCCATTCGCAGCGCGACAACACCTGACGCGGAATTTTGCGCACGGTCAGGTTCTCGTAGCGATCCGCCTTGGCGCGGAACGCCGTGCACAGCACCAGCAGCGTACGACCCGATCCCACCTCGTCGTTCAACTGCTGCAACTGCTCGTGGGTCAAGCTGGCCGTGGTGACGTAGATGAAGTCGCGCTCGGTCGAAGTGCCGTGCTGCCAATACATCGTGTCCGACGGCGCGTAGGTGAAGCCTTCGAGCTTGCACAAGGCTTCGGCGAGCATCGCCGCGTTGTACTCGCGGTTAATGACCCAGTTGCCCCAACTATCTTTTTCCAGCAGGGATGGCGCCAGCCGGTAGTAACGGAATCCGCCGCCGCCGTTCCAGTCCACCGACTTGGTGATGCCGCCCGCATCCTCGCCGTCGATAACCTTCTTCAGGCGCGGGATGATATGCGTGTGGCAGTGCTCGCCCAGCTCGACCATGATCCAGCGCCGGCCCATTTTCTGCGCGACCGCACCAGTGGTGCCGGAGCCTGCGAAGGAGTCGAGGACGAGGTCGCCGGAATTGGTGGCAATGTGGAGCACTACATGGATTAGCCGTTCCGGCTTCGGTGTTGAAAACTTGTTGTCGGGGAAAAGCGCAATGGATTCCTTCGCCGCTTCTTGTGTATGACCCGCCAATGAATGTTTCCAAACGGACATTGGCATCATTCCCTGACTGATTTTCGACATGAAATTCTTTAGGGCGGGAACAGAATTTCTCCCATTCGCACCCCACCACACTTTTCCTTCTCGAACATTGTCTTCATGCACTTCTTTGGACATCGCCCAAACTCTCGTGCGCTTCGGCCAAATCTCAACTCCAGAATTCGGTTGTCTAATCGGATAAAAAAGATTTGGCCGTTCCTCCGAAGAGTAGCGGCACGTGTAATTTTCCGCTTTCCAAGGCCCTCTCGCATCATTGTCCGGGTTTTTGTACCGCCCTGTTTGATCGTCAGTCAATGGGAGCAGATTCCTAGCGAATGCCGAAGTTTTTCGATAAGTTAAGAGATGGTCGTGGACATATCCGAAGTCCTTTGTATCCGGTGGAGGCGCATATCGTTTTTCCCACGTAATATCACACAAGAAATTTGCGCGCCCAAATACTTCGTCGCATAACACTTTGAGGTAGTGCGCTTCATTGTCATCAATCGTGATCCACAGCGAACCATCGTCCGACAGTAAGCGCCGGATGATCTCCAGCCGGTCACGCATCAGCGACAGCCAGATCGAATGCTCCACCCCATCGTCGTAATGTGTGAACGCGCTTCCGGTGTTGTACGGCGGATCGATGAAGACGCACTTCACCTTGCCCGCGAACTCCGCCTCCAGCGCCTTCAGCGCCAACAGGTTGTCCCCGAAGATCAGCCGATTGTCGAAGTTGTCGCTGTCCGTCACTCGCTGCGGCGCGTGATACGACCTCGACGCATCCTCCAGCAGAATCCGCGGCTCCAGCTTCGGCCGGTTTTCCTTGCCGATCCAGGTCAGTTCTAGCTTTTGCCGGCCACGGTTCATGTGGCCGTCTCGCCGGGCGCAGATGTGGTCTGTTCAAACGCGGTGACGCTCACTTCGAGCTCGCTGAGCTCACCCCATTCGAGAGCACCGGCGGGCACGGATTTGGCAGCATCCAACAAAGCATCGAGTAGCTGTTTGATGAGCCCATAAGCATTGCTATCCATTTTCAAGTGCGCAAGGGCCGAGAAAGGCTTGTCAGTGCTGACTTCCTCGCCAAAGAAGGCCTCCTCAAAATTTGGGACCGAGGCAAGCAACCGAACACTACCCTGCTTCCTACGATCCTCAGTGATGTAGGATATTCTTTCGTTCAGCGTCCACGCGCCGTTTTTTCGTGTCACCTTTGTCTTCTCGTTGATGACTACGGGACGGTCGGAGTCGTGCAATACGGCGTAGCCCTTGTCGAACTGGTTAAGAATCTTGCACAGCGATACCAAGCAAGCTTTTCCGCGTGCGCGGACGATGTGGACGTCGGCGTATGCACTGCCTTCGCACGAGGCGACGTATCGGAAAGCCGTGTACTCCGTGTCACCCTCGACGAGTATCGTTCTTCCGCCGAAAAAGAACTCTGCCACGTATGGGTCGCACAGATTCAAGAGCTTGAGCTCTACCTTGTCATCGTCGTCCAGCTTCGCTCTCGATGGGCGAAAAATTGTAGTCCCCGTGACTTGGCCATTGCTCGATCGTTCGACCCTCGCCACCGATGTGTTGTCGCGCGACAAGTCGATGAACACGGGCGAATGTGTCGTGACCATCACTTGCCAGGACTTTGATTTCGGGAGATCGTAGAGAACGCGGCATGCCTCTCGAATTGCGTTCGGGTGCAAACAAAGTTCAGGTTCGTCCAGCAACAGAATATGCGGCCTTCCGAGAGCGGTGCTAGTTTTGTTTGTGCTTGGACGCTCTGCCAGAACCCGTAACGCTGCCCATAGAAGCGTTCTACGCGCACCACTTCCTTGGTGATCCAAACCAACTTGGTAGCCGTCTACGACACCCATTTTTAATATTGGCGCTTCCTTGAAAAAAGAAATGCACTTCTCCACGTCGTCTTCTGGTCGTGCATCGAACGATACCGAATAGCCCGGAAAGACTTCTGCAATTGTTCGCCCCAGCTCGGACCGTACATCTTCGACCGCATTCGTTGCTTCGAGCGCAATAGATTTCCGCAGCGCCCCTACATCTCGGATCAGTTTCTCGTACTCACTTGGTTCACCGCCACCGCTCGATTCGGCTTTGTTCTTGCTGAGGTTCGCAATGCGATCCTTGATCGCTTCATGCAAAAGTTTGGCGATTGCGTCAGCTTGCTTGGCAGGATCGTCGAAAGCAGTCACTCGATGTGGTTTGGGCCGGTACGCCTGTGCGACATTCGGCGCACCCCACGGCCCTTCACTCGCGTGCCAGTTTCCGGCGGCAACGTCCCATCCGACCTTTTTAGGTTTCCCCGGTGCATCCCACGTCCACTTTTCGCGCACGAACATGTCTTGGTTCGCACCGTCGCAACGTACCCATCTTTCTCCAGGGGCCGTCTTTTCAAACACAACTGTATCGAGCTCAATGGTCGGCGAACTCCCTGGCGAGACTTGGCCGTTGGGGAAGTCGTCGAGGGTGAGTGCCCCTTCTGCGGACCCATGTTCCATAACTACTTCATAGGCTCTGAGGATCGAACTCTTGCCCGCGTTGTTCGGGCCGACCAACACCACGATGTCGTCAAGTTCGATGCTGACAGGGTCCGTCCCTATTCCACGGAAGTTGCATATAGTCAGTTTGTGCAGCCGTGGTCTGGGAATGTTCGCTGGCAGTGGGCTAACTTCCTCCGGCGCTTTCTTTTTAGGCATCGATCGCTCCATTTGTGTCGTCAGTCAGCGCCGGGAGTCCTAGTCCCTCGATCTCCTGCAACGATTTCCCCGCAATCCCCTGAAGATCGCCATACATCCCGACGGTTGCCTTCATTACGTTGTCTATCTGCATTTCCCGCTTGGCCCACTGCTTCTGAATTGCTTTTTTCTCTTTGTTCAGATCTTCCTGCATGGACGAGAAGGCTTCGACGATGGCTTCAACCCGCTGGCGAAAGCGTGGTCCGGTCAAGTACTGGTAGATTAGCTCGGTCTTAGTCTGCTGTCCGACGGATAGCTGCCGCGCGGTGCTTACTTGCATAAGCGTCTCGCGCAGTATCGTAGCTATCGGAACGATGACGCGGGGATGTGCGATCCACACGTTATCGCGTACGTCGAAGGTTTCGATGTCCTTCGGCATTGTCAGACTCACCAACACCGACAGCTCCGCCTTGGCGGCCCGCTGATCATCGCGTAGCTTGGAGAGCCAATTGTCGCTCCAGGCTTTGGTGCGCTTGGATTCCCAAAGAATTGTCCCACACGGTTGGCCAGCGGAGCTGACCACACGCTGCAACACATCGCCTCCGAACTCACCTTTTGGAACTGGCTCGATCGAATCGAACGGAAATCTGGCTCGGAGCAAACCTTCCAGTTCCAGTTCCAGGACTTCACCTTGTAATTGCTGTGACCCCTGTTCGGCCTTTTGTTTTAACTCTTCGATTTTTTGCTGCATGGACGCGATGGTCTGATCCTTCTCCGCCACTTTGAGCTTGAGGGAATCCTCCGCTTCCTTCCTGGCCTGCCCGCGCACTACGGCAAGGTTGTCCTGTACGCGCGTCTCGACAGTGAGCTCAAGTTCGCGCTTGGCGTCATCGAGCTCTCGCTGCTTTTTGACGAGATCCGCTTGCGCCTTCTGCGCCTCGGCGAGTTTTTCATTGCGTTGGGTCAGGACTTCTTGCAGATCGGCCACTTCGCGGACCTTCTGCTCAAGATCGGCGGCAGCGACAAGCTTGGCTTTCTTGCTTTCTTCTGCCGCGATGCGGGTGCGATCCTTGGATAATTGCTTGGTAACTTCATCAGCTACGTGCTCGTCGAGCTTCGCTTTGGCATCGGCGAGCAACTCTTCTCGGTCACGTAAAGATTTTTCGCGCTTGATGACCTCGGCATCCTTGGCCAAGAGCTTTGATTCGAACTGCGCTCGTGTTGCCGCGATCAACGGCGCCGCCAAGCTTTCCGTAAGTTTGATTTCGGTACCACAGTTCGGGCACTTGATGGTCGGCTCGCTCACGCTACCTTCCCCCTGATCGTTCATAGCACTTCACTCCAGCACCCAGCGCAACACGAAAAGTGCATCACTAGCAACCGACTGTTGCATCCTGCTCTCGATCTTGCCGATCATTTCATCGCGCTGTGCATCCACCTTATCCTGCGCATCGAACAAGGACCTTCGTTTCTGATTGCGTTGTGACTCCAGCGCCCTGATCTGTTTCTGCGCCGCCAGCTTGTCGTCTAGCGTCAACGCAGCGGTTGCCGCACGGCGCGCCTCCTTGATCTGGCGGTCGATTTCTTTGATCTCGCGTTCCAGCCCTACCTTCAGATCGTCGGCCCAGCCTTCGAGCTTTTCGGCCTCAGCGTCGAAGAATCGCGCATTACGCTCCGAAATGCCACGTTGAATAGCAGCCTGCCTTTCGCTGGCAATCTGACTAAGGATCGTCTCATCCATTAATTCGCCCTGTGCAACGACCTCGCCGGGCAAGGTCAGCAGGCGGCGCGCGGCTTCCTCGTCCAAGGTCTGGCCGTCGTCGGTAACGGCCGCGACAATCAAATGATCCTCGGCTTGATCCAGCGATTCGATGCTGAATTGCCAGACGGCCAGTTGCCCGCGTTTGCCGATGAAAGGTTGCAACGCGCTGATCTTGCCATCGTGTTTGTCGTGATCAAAAACTATTTCGGCGGGCGGCAGCTCCTGTGCCTTGGCTTGCGCAATCAATGCCTCGGCCAATGGATGATTGAGCCGGTACAGATGCGCATCGCCGGAACGGCGCGGCAGCTCATACAGGCCGAGCGGGATTGCTGTCGCATTGTCCACAAATGCAGGCAACGCCTTGAGGCGAAACGAACCATCGCCGGAAAATTCGGCGTTACCCCCAAGTCCGTGGCGGGTGACTTCCATCAACAGGCGTTCATAGCGATTCAGGAACGTCTTTGAGTCCTCGTCGCGGATCTTGAGTTTTTCGCGAACCTCATCATCGAAGTTTTCCAGCAATTGCTGGCGAGTGCGCGCCAGCGACTGGTCGATCTCGAAACTCAGTTCAAGCTGAAGCTGGTCGAAAGCAGTCTGGATTTCCTCGCGCCTGCGGCAGCGCTGGTAGATCGCTGCAATACGCTTTTCGAAATCCACGCCGGATTCGATGGCACCAAGCACCTCGTCGCTGGCACCGAACACGCCCTCGAACAGGTGGAACTTCTCGGCGAGCAGTTCGAACACGCGCTGGTCGGCGGCGTTCTTGCGGTTGATGAAATTGACCACCACCACGTCGTGCTTCTGCCCGTAGCGATGGCAACGGCCGATGCGTTGCTCGATGCGCTGCGGATTCCAGGGCAGATCGTAATTGACGACGAGCGAGCAGAATTGCAGGTTGATGCCTTCGGCCCCAGCCTCGGTGGCGATCATGATGCGGCCTTGCTCACGGAAATAGTCCACCAGCGCCGAGCGCATGTCGGCAGTGCGTGAGCCGGTGATGCGGTCGCTGCCCTGGTGGCGTTCGAGCCAATGGCCGTAAATTTGCCGCGAGCGCTCATCGGTGTTGGAGCCGTTGAATAAGACGATGCCGTCGGCATAGACGCTGTCGGCCAGGACGCGCAACAGATAACTTTGCGTGCGACGCGACTCGGTGAAGATGATGGCCTTCTGATCCGCGCCCAATTGCCGGGCCTTTGCAAACGCCACGTCGAGCGCTTTAAGCAGCGCTTGGCCTTTGGCATTGTGTTCGATGGAGGTCGCCAGCTGCGCGAAACCATCCAGGTCGGCAATTTCTTGGGCAACCGCAACGCGGTCGGACTCGCTCAAGGGTTCCGCTGGCGCGTCTTCATCCCATTCTTCGGCGGTTTCGCCCAGCGCTTCGTAGTCCTTGTCCAATTCTTCAACGAGCGGCTCGGCGATTTCGTCCATGCGCAGCTTGGCCTTCAGGCGCGCGGAAATTGAGGTCAACGCGCCGGCAATGGCAAACGTTGAGGACGCCAGCAGTTTGCGCAACACCAGCGTCATCAGCGAACGTTGACTGGACGGCAACGCTTGCAAGTTATCGCGCTGCAGGTATTCGGAGACCACTTCGTATAGACGATCCTCGCTTTCATGCGGCGTGAATTCCTCGACTAGCGGCAGGCGCTGCGTGAAGGGAATGTAAGCCGTGACCTGACGCCGCAGCGTGCGATGGCAGATGGGTTTGAGTCGTGCCTTGAGGGTTGCGAACACCTGATCCTGGTTGAGATTGGAAAACTGTTCGCGAAAGCTCTTCAGGTCGCCGAAGGTATGCTCGTCGATGAAGCTGACCAATCCAAACAGTTCCAGCAGCGAGTTTTGCAGTGGCGTCGCTGTCAACAGGAGCTTGTTCCGGTCGGCCAGCGCCAGCTTGAGCGTGTTGGCGATGATGTTGGCCGGTTTGTAGACATTGCGCAGACGATGCGCCTCATCGATCACAACGAGGTCCCATGGCAACGCCTGCACGTCGGATGCCTTGCTGCACGCAAACTGGTACGAACAGATCACGATATCCGGTGTTTCAAATGGCCGGAAATTGCCTTGCCTGATTGCAACGTTGTAAGGCTTTGATTCAAGAATGCGGCAGGGCAGGAAGAACTTCTCGGTCAATTCCTGCAACCACTGCTTGCGCAGGTTCGAAGGCGTGATGATGAGAATGCGCCGCTTGCGCTCGGCCCACTTTTGCGAAAGCACCAAACCGGCCTCGATGGTCTTGCCGAGGCCAACTTCATCGGCCAGCAGCGCACCCTTAGAAAGCGGCGACTGAAATGCGAAGAGCGCGGCATCGACCTGATGCGGGTTCAGGTCGACCTGCGCACTCGCGACCGCGCCAGCAAGTTTCTCGGAACTGTCGGGCGGGAAGCGACGTGTCAGTTCGTGAGCGATGTATTTGGCGTGGTAGTCCGTTATTGCCATTGAGTGGTGATTCCCCTCCAAATCGAGACAAATGCGCACTAATGATTCGTTTTGGAATTTCGTTTTCGATTAAGGCGTCGTCGCATTTCGGCCGATTGTAACTGACGATGTGTTCTCGGCTTTGCCTACCTGAATTTGATTGAACCATTCCACTGAACTCGCCGCTTGAATTCGGCGCTCTGCGAAATCGAACGATGCCTCGCCAAGGAGACACCGTTCGCCCTTCCGGCACCTTGTTAACTACGCATCAGCCAATGCTTCGGGCTGTGGCGCATAACGCGCACCAAATGCTGCAAGCACCATTTCGCACTCGTCCGCCGACAGCACAGATTCCGCCAATGCTTGTGCAAACGCATCGTCACGCGGGAGCAAGCCTGAGCAATACCATTCGAGCAGGAAGGCAGAGACGTCCCTTCCATGCAGCAGAGTCTTAGCCAAAGTCAGAACTTGTTCTTGCTCCACCACGGAAATGGACTGTATCCCGATGAAGCCAACGTCTGTTGCCCATCCCATCTGCAAAAGAAAGAACTTGCCTTGGTGCGTTCGGTAGAGGCGGCGCAGTGAGTAGCAACCGTAGCTGTGAAACTCGCCGGAGCCCAGGATAATCGTTGCGCGCGAGGTGTCGTAACGGTTGCCGTTGATCATCCGGGCAGCGACGACTTCGCCAGTAGAGAGATTGAATCGGTCCCCGCGACGCTGGTCAGTGAGAATAAGTTCACCATCGTTGACGTAATGCACCCGATCTTCACGAATGATTGGCGTTGGTGCGGCGGTTTGTGTAGTAGTCATGACATCCTCCTTGATGATTACTGTGTATGGGCAGATTGAAATCAATGGCCGCGGCCTGCCCTTTACCGCTTCCAGGAACTGACTGAGTATTTCGCGATTGATTTACGCGTTTGGCTTGCCGCTGCGCGCCTGACCTTCACGACGCGATCGGCATTCGAGCCGCAGTGAAAGTACGATCATTCTGGCCTTTGCTCCTTTGGCACCATAGCGTTGAGTAAGCGTCGTTCCGAGTGCGTTCCACATCGGGTCGCGATCCCGATATCCCGACGACTCCCATTCATAGTGCGTTTCCTTGAGCCACATTGAATAGAGTTGATCAGCGATTCGTTCGTCGATATTTTTGCTCGGCCAGCCATCGGTCATTAAGTAGACGACGGCGTTGCGAAGCATTCGATCGAACAGCTTCCATTCTTTGTCGTTCAACATAACTACTTCCTTGTTCGATATCTGAAACACCGCCGCGGCGGCTCTTGCCGACTTCCGTTTCGGCTCCGTATTTCTGGCTTCCGGCCAGTTGGTCTTCCTGACCGCCCAGTGACATTTTCCGCATGGCATCCTCGCCACAAGAGCCGCCGCGCCTTCCGTTTCGGTCGATATCCTGCCGCACGAAACGTGGACTTCCATTTCCGTTTAGCACTGCAATCCAGCAGCACTTTTGCCTTCCTTGGCATAACCACTCCTTGCGTTCCGTCGCATCAACGCCTTCACACTCCGTGTGACGCATCCATGCTGTTGTTGCGATCAGGCTGCCAACGCATCCATGCTGCGTTGCCCGGCGCGTGCTTCCCTGCGCATCACCTCCTTCACCGCTTCTTGCGCTAACCCTTCGATCCGCGCCATCGTCAAATGGTCCATTCCTTGGACCGAATCCACCGCAATCCGTGTGGTGCATTCGCGGACCACCCTGCCATCCCTGACAACCCAGATCGTCCATGTATCCGGAGCATCGTGTTCCGGAAAATATGCTTCTACCGTGTAGCCGCATGCGTGATAGCTGCCGATTAGTTCCATGTGTTGCTCTCCTTGGTTTCCCGTTAATGGAATCAATGGTGCGTGGTGATGTTTTGGATGGGATAGTGGATCGTCGCCAGCAAGAACGCGTTGAGCTGTCGGCGTCATACGTGGGAAGCCAATTTGTCGACGTCCGGGACTCCAGATTCGATTGCGTTGAGCCCAGTGGTTTGGCTGTTGATTGCCATCCACCAGTACGGAATCCTTCCGGCGATCGTGGATCGTCCGTTTCGTAATGGAAGGTTTGGCAAGTTGATTGGTGGTCGGGTACGTTTCGCTCATTACGAATCCCATGTGGCATAATCTACATGAATGCACTAGTAATGGTGCATTTGCATTATTTATATCACGAGGATTGCAAACGTGCAAATTGTTGTGCAATTGTTTGTAATCTGGCACGACCGGGCGAATCATGCTGCGCTACAAGTTGCGAGAACGAATCTCAGATAAGGAATTTGCGGAGCGTCGACGCATTACCATCCAGGAGGTCGCCGAAAATACGGGAATCGCCCGTAATACCCTTTCACGGATGATCAATACTCACGGAGTGAGCATTCGCTCTGAAAATCTTGATCGTCTCTGCGGCTACTTCGACTGCCGTATCGACGCTCTCGTCGAATATCTAAAGGACAAAGCCTGAATGAAGAGCCGAAGGACTGTGAACAGGACCTAGTGATTTACGGATCTACATCCTGCCACGACCACCGGAACGCCCAGGCAAGCTTTTCCGCGCGGCATTCTTGCTTGAGCGAGTATTCGAGGCGCAGCGCTTGTGCTTTCGTGCCCACGGGCATGGCAGCGGCCAGCCTTAGCGGCGGATTGAGCCGCGTGAACATCGCGCCTTTGCCGCGCAAATGCTTCAGAAAACGCGCGCGCACATCATTCGTCGCCCCGGTGTACAAGCGACCTCCGCGGCATTCGAGCATGTATACCCACCACAGGTCAGCGGTCGAGCTCATTTCGCATTAGAGCGCCGAGGGTGCCCGCGCCTTCCGGAGTCGCCTCAAACAACAGGCGGCCATTTTCCATGAGTGCGTGCCTTGCCGCCGAATAGGACACGCCAAAGTATGCGGCCAGCTGATTTGCTTCGCGGACCTTGCCGCTGCGGATGACGTTGTGCAGCGCTGTGGCGCGCAATTGGATAGGCGAATAGCCGAAGGCCTTGTTGATCGTCTTGCTGAGCGTGGATCCGAGCAGCGCTTGTCCGCCATTGGCGCTCGGAAAGAGGGACTCGCTCTCGTGGCGCCTTGCGGCCAACATCGTTTCGCGCTCGGGTAGCCATTGCCGCAGCAAGTCGGCGGTCAGCGAATCAAGCGTAATGGGCATCCGCCCGAAAGCGACCCGAATTGAATTGGCTTGCACATCGAAATCGCGTATTGATCGGCTGGTGGTTCTCGCTAGGGGTTGCGCATACAGCGCGCACATAAGCGCGCTGATGCGAATGGGCAGCGATACTCTGCTGGCGCCGATGGCGCGTACGAACTCGCGCAGTTGCGTCTGGCTAAGCACGGGTTTGCGGCGGTGGCCCTGCCGTCTTGTGGGCGAGATGAATCTGCCGATGAGCCCGTATTTTGGCTTGGCCCACCGAACGAAGCGCACCATCGCCGTCCTGCGCGAACTGCTGCAGTGAATTGCAAAGACATCCATGTGATGCTGGATGATCAAGCGCAAATCCGAAACGCCGAGTTCGTGGAGTTTTCGTAAGAACGCCGCTGCGCCTTTGACATAGTCGGCGGCGGTCTCAATGGAGAACCGCTCATGTTTTCCGCGCCATCCGCGTTCGTAGCGTAGCGCACGCTCTTGTTCAAGAGTTTCTGCGAATCCCTGCAGTGCAGCGTCCCAGTCGCGTGGCAACCCGAGGGTGTGGAACTTGGCAATCTCCCGGGCGGCCATGCTGAGGATGTAGGCCCGCTCGATCGTCTCAGCCAGCTCGGGCAACGTACGCTTGAGCAACGGTGGTAGGATCTTGAACCGCTGGGCACCGGCATCCAGATCGATCGCCGCGATCCCGGCCGGCGTCAGGCTATGGCTCTCCAGCAACGTGAGCGTCCGTTCGAACATGTCGCGGCGCAGATTCTGCGATGCGATGCGATCAGCGGTATCGGCCGCGCGGGACGCCAAGTTTGCCAGGAGCGCATGAACAAGTTCAGGTGAGCGTGTGAATCGAGCGCGCCAACACAGTGGCGACTCAGCGCTTCCTTGCTTGTCGCACCCCGGGCGGCGGAATTTTCCCGACCACGCATTGGCGCGCATTCGAGCACCGCAGACGAAACAGTGCCTGGCGCGCCGATTATCCATCAACGACGTTTGGGTGGCCGTGGAAGTGCACGTATGCGCGGACCCACTTTCTTCTCATCATGCGTCCTGGCGATTGACGGTGGCGCTGAGGGCTTGATTGAAGCAACATTGGCCGTCGATGCAGGGTCTTGGTCGTCGACCCAACGGAAGAGATCTCCCGGCTGGCACTCCAAAGCCCGGCACAGTGCGGCCAGAAACGGTAGTGTCAGCGCTGGCGGCGAGTCCTTCATAAAACGGGTCATATGCGAGGAGGAGACCTCCACGCCCTGTTCCTTCAGGCGCCTGGTCAAATCCGTCACCGTGCGGATTTTGCGTTCGGCCATCATCACGGCCAATCGAAATTCAAGCTGTGGCATGGTCAGCATTCCTGGACAGGGAGAGCGCTATTGTGTACCGGACGGGCGTGTGTCGGAAACCTACCTGACAACGCTGTTCGCTGGCAAGCACTGGACGGCAGACCGCTGCGAGAAGGCTCATGTCTCATCGGAATCGGCTTTCCGGATCGCGCTATCAATGGTGTGCTGGATCGCACTGTCCATGATGCTCGCCGTGTTTTCGACATCTCGATGGCAGTAACCGTCCGTGGTGCTTGAATACGTGTGCGACACCTGCTGTTGGGTATTGTCCGGTCCTTGCAAGGGACGTGAGTGGGTTATGTAGGTGTGGCGCCAGATGTGGGGGAATAAACGCTTCGCCAGGCCGGCCATTTCGCCGGCGCGCAATGCGGCGCGGTATATCGCCTTCTTGCCAATGCGCGTGCCCCGTTCAGAGAGAAACAGTGCATCACCCCATTCATCCGTTGGACTGCGCCCGGGCCGAAGAAAGCGCGAGCGGACGTCGCTGAGGTAGAACTCGAGCATTCTGGCGACCGCTGGATCCAGCAAGGTAACCTGGTTCAGCTTGTCCCCTTTGCCCAGTACATTAACCACACCAAAATTTCCAAACTGCTCGCGATCTGGGTTCGGTGAGAACGAGTGCAGGCTGAGGCGCTGGATGCTTTCCTCACGGAGTCCGGTGCCGTACATCACCGAGTTGATTGTCTTGTCACGCAGTAGCGTGTGTTCGGAGCGACAGTGCGCACGTTGGGCGATGTCGGCCGCTTCATCCAGTGCGTCAAAAACTTTTTCCACCTCGTCGTAATTCAAATTCACGCGGTGGCGATCCGACTCGATGGGATTGCGGTGCAGAATGCTGTTTAGCGGCGTGATGATCTGATGGACATCGCATCCAAATGCTCGCTTGATCCCGTTGGAAATGGTTCGATCGGCGATCACGTAGTTGCAGAACACGCGCAGGTGTACCTGCCGACCGCGACGAGTGGGCAGCTTCAATCCCTGGTCGCTGAGGACTTTGAAATACTTGTCGACATGCTCCAAAGTCCATTCCCAGGGCGCCTTACGCGTGAACTCAATGAACGCGCAAACCGCATCTTCACGGTTCTTGGCCGACCCATCCTTCTGGCCCTTGGACCCCTTTGTGTGGGCACGGACATGATCGAATGCGACCATGGTCCAATGGATGGCCTTGGTCCGATGGCCTAACGCTGCGCTGATCCGCTCCGCAAGCCACTCAAGCCCCCGAGGTATCGAAATGCCCGCAGGTGCGAGACTGTGCGCCGTGTTGCTGGGGTTGCCAGCCGAAGGGGGGAAAGGCGTTATGTTGGTCAGACTAGACATGCGTCACCCGATCATCAATTGCGCTTATCGTAACATACTTGCGGAATATGCACAAGTTGTTCAGTAAACGCGCAGATATACCGGCGGGTCACAGCAATCCTGCGTCAGACGCAGGATCTAGTTTATGCAATATACATGCTTAAAAAGAACTAATCCTGCATAAAATGCAAGAATAGATGACCTAGTTGTCTTAATAAAAAATGCCCCGGAAGCTTAGGGGGAAGCCTCCGGGGCTGAAGATCGATCTGGGGAGGGATCGATCCTCGCGATCAACTCAGGGAGGTGAGTCAATCAGGCGCCGTTGCGTGCGCCTGATTAGTAAGATGGGGCGAGGCGATCAAAGTTCAATCGGCGTTCTGCGCGTTTGCGCTTCGATTCAGTTTTCGTTCATCCGCCGGATTCTGCAAGGGTTTGAAGCGGATTCGCGCGCTAGTTTGAATACCGACGTGTACCCAAAGTCAGTGCGCCTCGTCCCAGTTGGCGCCGACACCGATATCCACAACCAGCGGCACATCCAGTCGTGCGGCATCGGCCATGCGTTCACGCACGCCATCGGTGATCGCGTCCACGCAATCGACGCGCACTTCGAACACCAGTTCGTCGTGGACCTGCATGACCATGCGCGCGGCGTCGGCTTGCGTTTGCAGCCAATCGTCCACGGCAATCATGGCGCGCTTGATAATGTCCGCCGCGGTGCCTTGCATGGGGGCGTTGATGGCGGCGCGTTCGGCACCGGCGCGCTGACCTTGGTTGCGTGAGTTGATCTGGTTCAAGTACAGGCGCCGCCCAAACAGGGTTTCCACGAATCCATCACGATGCGCGGCGTCGCGGGTGGTTTGCATGAAGGCCTGCACGCCCGGATAACGTTCGAAATAGCGCTTGATGTAGTCGGCCGCCTCGCCGCGACCGATGCCAAGTTGGCGCGCCAGGCCAAACGCGCTCATGCCGTACATCAGGCCAAAGTTGATCGCCTTGGCAGCACGGCGCTGATTTGCATCGACCAGTTCCAGCGGCACGCCAAAGACTTCCGCAGCGGTCGCGCGATGCACATCCTGATTGCCGTGGAACGCAGACAACAATCCAGGATCGCCGGACAGATGCGCCATGATGCGCAGTTCGATTTGCGAATAGTCCGCAGCAAGGATTCGATAGCCATCCGGTGCGATGAAGGCCTGACGGATGCGCCGACCTTCTTCGCTGCGCACGGGAATGTTTTGCAGATTCGGATCGCTCGACGACAGCCGCCCCGTCTGTGCGACTGCCTGATGATAGCTTGTATGCACGCGTCCGCTGCGCGGGTTGATCTGTTCGGGCAGCTTGTCAGTATACGTCGAGCGCAACTTGGCAAGGGTACGATAGTCGAGAATCAGGCGCGGCAATTCATGTTGGTTGGCGAGACCTTCGAGCGCCTCTTCGTTGGTCGATGGCTGCCCGGTCGGCGTCTTGAACGCGACCGGCAGTTTCAATTCGTCATAGAGCAAACCTTGCAGCTGCTTTGGTGAATCCAGACTGAAATGTCGCCCCGCCACGGCATAGGCTTGCTGCTGGATTTCCAGCATGCGCTGCGACAATTCCTTGCTTTGCGCCTTGAGTTTGTGTGCGTCGATCAGTACGCCGCGCTGTTCGATCCGCGCCAATATCGGCACCAGCGGCATCTCGATATCCTCGAACACCGCGCGTAGTTTCGGTTCGGCTTGTAGCTGCGGCCATAACGCCCGATGCAGGCGCAATGTGATGTCGGCATCTTCGGCCGCATAGTCGGCGGCGCGCTGAACATCGACCTGGGAGAACGGGATCTGCTTGGCGCCCTTGCCGGCCACGTCTTCGTAATGAATCGTGTCGATGCCCAGATATTTTTTCGCCAGCGTATCCATGTCGTGGCGGTTGGCGCTGGAATTGAGCACGTAGGATTCCAGCATCGAATCGAAGCGCACGCCGCGCACCGGGATGGCATATTTTTCCAGCACGTTCATGTCGTACTTCATGTGCTGGCCCAACTTGGGCTTGTGTGCGTCTTCGAGCAATGGTCGCAGCGCTTCGAGGACCGCCGTGCGATCCAGTTGCGTCGGCACGCCAGCATAGTCGTGCATCAGCGGCACATACGCGGCATGTCCCGGTTCCACGCAGAACGACACGCCGACGATCTCCGCACGCATTGGATCAAGCCCGGTGGTTTCGCTATCGAAGGCGATGAGATCTGCCGCGCGCAGGCGTTCCAGCCACGTGTCGAATTGAGTTTGGGTGAGGATGAGTTCGTAGTTCTTTGCGGGACTCGGGACTCTGGCCTCGGGACTCGGGGTGTGCAACGCGTCGGCGTCATCTGATGCATTCGCTTCGATACCCGCCAGTCCGGTTCCATCACCGCTCGCCTGCTTTTGCTCCGCGAGTCCCGAGTCGCGGGTCCCGAGTCCCGCATTCTCCAGATCCTTCAAAGCTGCCTTGAATTCATAGCGGCGATAGAATTCGCGCAGCGTCTCCACATCTGCATCGCGCATTTTCAAATCGGATGGCTTGACGTCCAATTCGACATCGAGCTTGATCGTCGCCAATTGTTTGGACAGTGGCAATTGTGGCAACGCGGCGCGCAGGCTTTCGCCGATCTTGCCACTGATCTTGCCGGCGTTGGCGACGACCATGTCGAGCGAGCCGTATTCGCCGAGCCATTTCGCCGCGGTCTTCGGCCCGCATTTGGGCACGCCGGGAATGTTGTCCGCGGTGTCGCCGACCAAGGTCAGGTAATCCACGATCTGATCTGGACGCACGCCGAATTTTGCCAACACACCGGCTTCGTCCAGGGTTGTGTTGGTCATGGTGTTGACCAAGGCAACACGCGCGTCGACCAGTTGCGCCAGATCCTTGTCGCCAGTCGAAACCAACACGTCGATATCCTCATGCGACGCCTGCACCGCCAGCGTGCCGATCACGTCGTCGGCCTCCACGCCGGATATGCGCAGGATCGGAAAGCCGAGTGCTGCGACCAGCACCAACATCGGTTCGATCTGCGCGCGCAAATCGTCAGGCATCGGCGGACGCTGCGCCTTGTATTGATCGTACAGTTCATCGCGAAAGGTCGGGCCGTGCGCGTCAGCAACGAAGGCGACGTAGTCGGGTTTGGCCTTGAGCGTGGCGCGCAGCATGTTCAACACGCCGAACAACGCGCCAGTCGGTTCGCCATCGCGATTGCTCAGCGGCGGCAAAGCATGAAAGGCGCGGTACAGATAGGCGTAACCATCGATCAGCGTGAGCTTCGGGCGCGACATCGGTGTGGGCAGAAAAATAGGGGAAGGCGAGAATGGGACAGGTAAGCAGGATTTGCAACGCAAACACGCGTACAGTTGTCAGTCACAATGCATGGCCTGCATTTGCTATGCTGGCTTCAACCATGGAGGTGTGCCATGAAAACCACTTATTTGCTGTCGATCGTGTTGCTGAGCATGACTGCTGCCGTTGCCGCGCAGGATCGCGCCACCGATAAATCCGGATTGCCGCCAGTGCAGGCGCCGCCCGCGATGAGTGATCCGGGCGTGCAACACCCACCTGTTGCCAGCGCACCGGTTTCTGATGCCAAGACGAAACAAGACGCGGCGACAACGGACGCCGCCGCAAAACATTCCGCAGCCAGCCCCGGTCTGCCGCCCGATGTGCAAGCCGCCGCGAATGCTGCCGAATTACCGGTGATTACCGTTCGCCAACGGGGCTCGGATACCATTGAAGAGTATCGTAAGCACGGCAAGTTGATTTTTCGGAAAGTCGTCACGAAGGACGGTCCGACTAAACTCTATGTGGACAACCCGGGCGACATCCCACCCGACATCATGAAGCAGTTATCCGGCCCGTCCGGTGTCGTGCAACCGGTGTACTACAAGTTGTATGAGTGGAAGTGAGTAAGTAGGACTCGGTAGCCGGTAGCTGGAAAAAGCATAAAAGGTTCGTCATTCCCGCGAAGCGCCCTGCAACAGCCGAAGGGCTGGTCAAGCGGGAATCCAG
>JBDTLA010000007.1:0-40972 GCA_039935035.1 Rudaea sp.
GCCATGAGGTGGGACTGTCGCTGGGCTGGCAGTGTATGGAACCAGGTGAGCGTATCGCGCGCCGTATCTGGCAAGGGTCGAAACGTCAGTCCGGCGGCGATCGCGGCGTGATTGCTGCGGCGCGCGAAACCCGCCATTTCTCCTTGTGGTGGCACCCAGACGGGCAGGTCGCTCCACGGCTGCACGTGGTGTTTTTCCAGAAATTCGCTCGGAACCCAGGTCAGTTTTTCGCTCGCCTTGATACCCTTTGCGATGCTGGCAAGCATGTCGTGCATTGTCTGAGGATGATCGGGTCCCATTGCATTGAATACGCCGAAGTGGCGCGCTTCGGCCAGGCGAATTGTCCATTCGGCGAGATCTCGTGCATCGATGAATTGCACGGGGTCCGATCCGCTGCCTGGCGCCAATACTTCACCCGCGCGTTCCAGCCGCACCGGCCAGTAGGTAAAGCGATCGGTCGGATCGCCGGGCCCGACGATCAGTCCCGGCCGAATGATTGTGGTGATACCCGGGAATCGTTTTTTTGCTTCGTGTTCGCAGCGCGCCTTCAGTGGGCCATACAATTGCCCATTCGCGTGCAGCGATTGCATGGTTTCCTGCATGGCGTCCTTGCCTGAATATTTCTCGAGCGCAGCGGATTCATCGGCGTTCGCGACATCGTTTTTTGCATAAGCCGAAATCGTCGAAATGAAAATGTACTGGCCAACCTTGCCACGCAACGTGTGACCGGCATCACGCACCCAGGACGGCAACCTCGCGGGATTGTCGATACACACGTCCCATTCGCGACCCTCAAGTGCTTTCAGGTTTCCTGTGTCGCGATCACCGATCAGCGCTTCGACTGTACCGGGCCAGGACACCTTGGATTTGCCGCGATTGAACAGCGTTATTTTGTGTCCTCGAGCCAAGGCATAGCGGACCTGGTCCGGGCCGATGAAACCGGTGCCGCCCAGAATCAGGATCCGCAGCGGCCTAGTTGCGCGCGGAATCGGTTCATTGGCAAGCGTTGCGAGCGGACGCAAAGCAATCCCGGCAATCGCCGCGGCGGATATTTTCAACACATTGCGGCGTGTGGTTTTCATCCCGGTCTCCATGGCACGAAACCCTATCGTATCCAGATTCAAGGCGATGACCCGTGCCATTCCTCCTGTTTTAACTTGTTCGAAAATGCCTGGTCATGTATTCTTCGACCCCTTTTGCGCCAAGCTGCGCAAAGGCGCGGAGAGGTGTCCGAGTGGTTGAAGGAGCACGCCTGGAAAGTGTGTAAGCGGGTTATACCGCTTCGCGGGTTCGAATCCCGCTCTCTCCGCCAACTGTTTTGTGAAATTGCTTGATGCGGGAGTCGAACCCGCGAAAATGAACATGTGGGGTTCGACGAATCGGCAGGAGCCGATTCGTGCAGCGGAGCTGCCCGCAGGGTGAGGCACAGGATGTGCCGAGTACATCCCGCTCTCTCCGCCAGTTTCTATGGTGGTCCCGTTGGTTCTCTCGCGACGATAGTTTGTGAACTCCGCCAGGGCCGGAAGGCAGCAACGGCAGCAAACGACTCGGGTGCCGGGATGCGCTGGCGGGACCGCCGCCTTGTTTTTCCTCGCGTGTGAAAAAGAGCGCCAAGCGTGACTGCTTCGGCGACGTCTTGCACCTCCACATCCCTGCTGAGCCCGGATGAAGCGCTCGGGTTCAGCGCCCGCTTGACTCAAGGGGGCTATCAAAGCGCGCCCTGAGTTGCGTCGAAACTTAGCTCGTCATTCCCGCGGAGGCGGGAATCCAGTGCCTTGCTTGCGGTGTCCACACAGGCGGGTCCAGATCACTGGATGATGGGCAATCTGGCTACTGCCGAGCGTTTCTCGCTTGAAGCCTTGCGAGTCGACCATGGTATTGCCTCGTTGATAGCCTTGTGCAGCGAGCCCGCCGCCACGCTGCCGCTACGCCTCTGCTAAAATCAGCGTTGGTCTCAACGGACGTTGCGATGTCGTATCAGGTTCTTGCGCGCAAATGGCGGCCGAAACGCTTTCCGGAGCTGGTCGGTCAGGAACATGTGGTGCGCGCGTTGAGCAATGCGCTGGACACCGGGCGCATGCATCACGCCTTCCTGTTCACCGGCACGCGCGGCGTGGGCAAGACGACCATCGCACGTATTTTCGCCAAATCGCTCAACTGCGAGCGCGGCCAATCCTCGCATCCGTGCGGCGAATGTTCGGCCTGCAAGGATATCGATGCCGGGCGCTTCATGGACATGATCGAGATCGACGCGGCCAGCAATACCGGCGTCGACGATGTGCGTGACGTGATCGAGAACGCGCAGTACACCCCGTCGCGCGGGCGCTTCAAGGTGTACCTGATCGACGAAGTGCACATGCTCAGCAAATCGGCGTTCAATGCCTTGCTGAAAACGCTTGAAGAACCGCCGGAGCATGTGAAATTCCTGCTCGCCACGACCGATCCGCAGAAACTGCCAGTCACGGTGCTGTCGCGCTGCCTGAAGTTCAATCTCAAGCGCTTGCTGCCCGAACAGATCATCGGCCAGATGCGACACATTCTCGACGCCGAAGGTATCGAATACGACAATGACGCGCTGGATGAACTTGCGCGAGGTGCCGATGGATCCTTGCGCGACGGCTTGTCGTTGCTGGATCAGGCCATTGCCTACGGCGCTGGCGCGGTGCGTGCCGACGAAGTACGCCAGATGCTGGGAACGATCGAGCGCGGTCGCGTGTTCGCGTTGATCGAAGCGGCGCAGGCTGGTGATGGCGTGCAGTTGATGAACGAAGTGGATCAGCTGGCGGAATTCTCGCCTGATTTCGCTGGCGTACTCGATGATCTTGCGGCGGCACTACATCGGATCCAGCTCAAGCAACTGGTTGCTGCGTACGCAACTGACGATCACGCCGGCGATGCGCAGGTCGCCGCTCTGGCTGACGCGATGTCGCCGGAAACGGTGCAATTGTTCTACCAGATTTCGTTGACCGGTCGTCGCGACCTGCCGCTTGCCCCGACTCCACGTGCAGGCTTCGAGATGACGTTGTTGCGCATGCTGGCGTTTCGACCGGGTGATGTCGGCAAGCAAACGGCGGTGCCCGTTGCTCGCACTGCTGCCTCACCGCCAAAACCCGCGCCGCGGCGTGAGGCGGAAGCTGGACCCATGCCGGTGCCGCGACGCGAGGCGGCTACTGCACATGAGGTGCGCGAGCCGGCGCCGACAAAAGCGCAGACCAGCGAACGCGATGGCGACAGCAATGCCGTTGCTGCGGCGGAATCTGCCGATTGGGCGGGTTTGATTCAGACGGCCGGATTGCGCGGAGCGCTTGGTCAGCTCGCCCAGCACGCTGCCTTGCTCAGCATCGAAAACGGTGTGGTGCGACTGGCGTTGAAAACGGAATTCGCACATTTGAGTTCGCCAGTGTTGATCGAGCAGATGCAGGTAAAATTGGCCGTAGCACTCGGGCGTGCCATCAAGGTGCAGTTTGAAAAGGCGGCGCTTGCAACACTCACTCCAGCCGATGTTGCCTCGCGTGAACGCAATGAGCGACAACAGGCTGCCGAGCAGGCCTTTGACGAAGATCCATTCGTACAAACCATGAAGCGTGATTTCGGCGCGCGCGTCATCCCCGATTCCATTCGCGGCAACTGACGCTGGCCAATCCGCAGCACAAATTATTTCAGGAGACGTGATATGCGTGGACCCATGGCGCAACTGATGCAGCAGGCGCAGCGCATGCAGGAAGACCTCAAGCGCGCGCAGGAAGAAGTCGCAAAGCTTGAAGTCACCGGTCAGGCCGGCGGCGGCGTGGTGACGGTGACGATGAACGGTCGGCATGAAGTTCGGCGCGTGAACATTGATCGAAAGTTATTTGCCGAAGACCCCGAAATGGCCGAGGATCTGGTTGCCGCCGCCATCAACGATGCGGTGAACCGGATTGCTGCCGCGAGCAAGGAAAAAATGAGCGGCGTTGCCGGTGGGATGAATCTGCCGCCGGGGTTTGAATTGCCGTTTTGATGGGAGGCCGGGATTCGGTATTCGGGATAGGAAAATAGACTTGCAGCAGCGTTCAAACATCGTCATTCCCGCGTAGGCGGGAATCCAGTGTCTTTGCTCTGCGCGGGCGAGGATGGCTAAAAACCAAGTCACTGGATTCCCGCCAAGAACATGCGGGAATGACACATCTCTTGTGCTAGCCCCGATCAAGCTCATCGGTCGCCCCTCAGCCCTCAGCCTTCAGGCCCTCAGCCCTCAGCAACCCATGTCCGGCTCCCCACTTCTAAACGAACTGATCGAAGCATTCCGCTGCTTGCCCGGCGTAGGTGCGAAGACGGCCCAACGCATGGCATTTCATGTGCTGGAGCGTGATCGTGTGGGGGCGAAACGCCTGGCCGACAAGCTCGCAGTGGCAGTCGAGCGTATCGGCAATTGCACGCGCTGTCGCACGTTCAGCGAAGAAGCGGTTTGCGCTTTATGTTCAAACCTTGCGCGCGATGTTCAGTTGTTGTGTGTTGTCGAAACGCCGGCGGACCAATTGGCGATCGAACAGGCGACCGGATTTCGCGGACACTATTTCGTGCTGCTTGGGCGTTTGTCGCCGCTGGATGGCTTTGGTCCAAAGGAACTGGGGTTCGACTTGCTGGCTGCGCGTCTGGCCGAAGGCGAAGTCCGCGAACTGATTGTGGCGACCAATCCAACCGTTGAAGGCGAAGCGACCGCGCATATGCTCAGCCAGATTGCGCGACAGGCGGACGTGCGCGCGACCCGACTCGCGCACGGCGTGCCGCTGGGCGGAGAGCTCGAATTCATCGACCGTGGCACGCTGGCGCACGCGTTTGGTGGAAGGCAGAAGATTTGAAGGGCCGGGATTTTGGATTCGGGATTCGAGATTCGCAAGAACCAAGGCTCGACGTTCCCGCCCTCGCGGGAATGACGCGTTTGTATACTTTCCCTCAGCCCTCAGGTGCCCCATGCCCGAAACCCTCTTCAGCAAAATCATCCGCCGCGAAATTCCTGCCGATATCGTCTACGAAGACGATGAGGTGCTGGCATTCCGCGATATCAATCCGCAGGCGCCGGTGCACGTGTTGTTCATTCCGAAGAAGCCGATCGCCACGACCAACGATGCCGAAGAGGCGGATGCGGCGTTGATCGGCAAGCTGGTGTTGCGCGCCGCGTCTTGGGCGAAGCAGCAAGGCTTCGCGCAGGCTGGTTATCGTTGCGTCATCAACTGCAATGAGCATGGCGGACAAACGGTATTCCACCTGCATCTGCACCTGCTCGGCGGTCGTCAGTTGCACTGGCCGCCGGGCTGAGTCGATTACCCTCGCGAATTACTTTTTCGGCGGCGGGGGCGACGGTGAGTGCACAATTATTATTGGCGGTCGCGACCACCACAAGCCGCCTCCCCAAAATGGGTCGTATGGGCCCCAGAACGGATCGTAATAACGCGGCCATGGACCGTACTGGTCGCGATCGTCGCGAACCGGCCACAGATGGACATGATCGGCAGCGACATGGGCGTAGGTGTAGTTATACTCGCCGACTTTGTGTTGCTCGCTGCCATCGACCTGACCGACGACGGTCAGGTCACGACCCTTGCGGTACAGTTCGGGGTCGTAGAATCCTTTGCTGCAGGCGATAAAGCGACCGCTGCTCTCGCCGCGGCGTTTGGGTCGGGCGTCGGACCACAACGGTCGCGACATCACTTCAAAACACGTGCTGTCGGACTTTGGCTCGACCTTGAGCAGTTCACCACCCCAGCGCACCCGTTCTCCATGGCTTGCCGAGGCGACGGCCTGCTGCGGCGTCATCGTGCTGAACTGATCGCCGGCCAGTTGCGGTGGAACCGTTGCACAGCCAGCCAGCATCAGCACGGCAAGTGCGGCAATCGCGGGAATGTGGCGCATGAGGAACTCCTTGTTCAATATCCGTTATGACGCCCGAGTAGCACATTTCGTTGCAGTGGATTCTACGCCTCGGGGTCAGGCATGGTGTGTACGTTCAGTTTACGCACCGCCCGCGCGAATGCCTGGATGGCGTTCGCGTCGGCAGATTGGCGTGCGTAGCGCAAGTCGGCATAGCTCACGATCAGATTTTGCGCCACGCCATTATTCAGGCGCATGTCCGCAACACGCTGCGAAAACGTTTGCGGTCCTTCGTTTGGTGCACGCACTGCGCCAGCGCGCGCGAGTTTGCGGCACAACATGGTGTACGCGGCGTCGAGTCGATCACGGTGCTCGCGTGGCGCGCGCATTACCCACCATGCGAATAGTGCCAACAACAAGGTGCTCAGACCAATCAGTATTGCAACCAGTTGGGAGTATCCGGCATCGTCAATGCCGAACGGCGTGAGCAGGCTGCGCTGGCGCAGCGCGTCGAATTGCACGATCGCGTTGTTCCAGAAGCGATTGACCACATCCAGGTGATTGCGCATCGCCTGCAGCCAGTCGGCCTGGTACCACGGCGCGCTGGCGCCGGCAGCGGCGCGTGCTCCGATTTCCACGCGCTGCGGGCTGACGGCTGCGGTCGGGTCCACGCGCACCCAGCCGCGGCCGGCCAGCCAGACCTCCGACCAGGCGTGCGCATCGGATTGCCGCACCACCAGATAGTCGCTGCTGGCGTTGTAGTAGCCGCCCTGATAGCCGGTGACCACGCGTGCGGGGATACCGGCTGCGCGCATCAGGAATGTAAACGCGGACGCGTAGTGCTCGCAAAAACCCCGGCGAGTTTCGAACAGGAAATCGTCAATCGAATTGTGCCCGAGCAATGGCGCGTTCAAGGTGTAGAAGAAGTCTTTGTTGAACATTGCCAGTGCCGCGTGGATGACGCCGTCATCGTCGTGGAACTGCGTGCGCCAGCGTTGCGCCAACGCGCGTGAACGCGGATCGAATCCGTCCGGCAGACGCAGGGCCAGATTTCGATGCGCGCCATCCAGATTGGGGTCCAGCCGGTAGTGGGTCGCCGAAGTCACGCGATAGCGGCGCAGTTTGTCCACAGGCGTGCGACTGACCAGGCTCATGTCCGCAGCGCGCACGGCGTTGTCGGGCGCGGCGACAGGCATGTCCAACGCCAACAGCCAGTGCCGCTGCGTGGGCTCAAGACTGACTGCGTAGCTGATGGTGGAAGCCCGCGTTTCCAGGCCGCCATCATTGGGGCGACTGGCGAAAATTTCCGGGCGCGTCCAGGCGCTTCCGTCGAATTGCCACAGCACCGGGCCGCGCCAGTAAAGTTGTCCGCGTGGCGGAAGCGGCCCATCGAAATCGACGCGGAATGCCGGCGAGTCGTCGATCAGCAATTGCTGGATGCTGCCTGGTGCCATGCGATCGCCAAGACCAGTGCGCGCATCACCGTTGCTGGGTGCGCCCCACAACGGCGATCCAAGTCGCGGCAGGAACACAAACACGCACAGCGCCAGCGGCAATGCCGAAGCCAGTGCAATGGCGCCACCGCGCAAATGTTGTTTCGAATCGTGCCAAAGATTCGCCGTGATGGTGCCGGCAGGCAAGGATTCCAGCGCCCGCAACGTGGCAAGAAACAGTGCCAGCGCCGCAAATAGCAGCAGGGTGAAAACAAGACTGCTGTTGAACAGCAACGCACTCATCAATACGAAGCTGGCGAAACAGATCGCGGCACGCGCGTCGCGTCGGGATTCGGTTTCGACCAGCTTGAGCACCAGCATCGAACACGCCAGTACGCTGCCGGGGTCACGTCCAAAAATATTCCCATAGTGGATAATGATGAAAATGGGGAAAATCACGATCAGCGGTAATTTTATCCATGCCGGAATGCGCGCGCCGCCACGCCTGCGTTGCAGCCAGCGCCCGGCGAGCAACAGCGCAATGGGAATCGAGAACAACCATGGCATACGCAACAGATGCGGCAGTACGGCCGCCGTTACGCTGGCCGCGGTCAGGTCAAACTGCACGCGCGTGAGTGGTTGCGATTTCATTCGCCGCCGCCGGGCAGCAATGCGAGCGCGTGCAAACAGGCCGCACGATGGTCGCTGCCGCGTCCATATCCGATGCGTTGACCGGGTAGGTGGATGGCATAACTGACCTGCGCGGATTCGGCCATGCATACCCAACTGGCCAGTCGCGAAATCCGCGCTTCGCGATCGAGGCCGCGCAATGCCGCGAAATCGAGCAGGATTTGCTTGCCGGACTGCGATTCGAATTCCTTGACCAGCAAGTAGTCGTGGCGCGCGCTCGCCTTCCACGCAATGCTGCGCAGCGCATCGCCTGGGCGGTATTCGCGCAGCGCGGCCAATTCATCACCATGCCGACGCACGCTGGTTTCCTGCGTGTGCGCGCCGGTCTTCGGAAGCGGTGGTGGATGGGCTTCCAGGCGCGGATAGATCAGGGCGGCGAACTGCGGATTGAGCCAACTCCAGACATGAAACAGGCCGAACGGATATTCGCTGGACACGCGCACGCGGCCGATCCGGTACCAGCCGCGCTGTAACGTTGGCAATTCAATAGCAATGGGCTGCTCGTGCAATTCACGCAAATCGAAAAGCTTGTTTTCGACGCCAATGTCCAGGCGCAAACCCAGGCGATCGCGCCCACCAGCGTGAAAACGAAAGCGCACCAATAATCGTTCGCCCGCATGGCACGGGTTGGATTGCAGCGCGCGCAACTCGAGTCGGTTCAGCGCGCGGAATGCCTGGAAGATGCTCTGGTATCCGGCTGCGCCAAGCAGGCAGGTGAGCAGCAGCGCCGGATTGTTGTTGTAGTTCAGCGCGCCGAGCATCATCACCAGCAGCACGGCGGAAAACATCAGGCCGAAACGCGTCGGCAGCACGTAAATTCGCCGCCGATCCAGCCGGATCGGCAGGGCTTCGGGTTGCTTGAGCCGAGTCAAGGCGGGTAAGCGGCGCTCCGCGAAGGCGACGACACGCGGCCAACGCAACGGTTGCCCGGTTGTGGAATTCGACTTACCGGAATTCACCGTCCGGATTCCAGCGCAAACCTACGCGACCGCAACCTGCGCCAGCAGCGCGGCGGCGAGTTGATCGCGCGACTGATTGCTGGTCCCGCTCGGAATCAGGCGATGTGCGGCAACGCCGGCGAAAACGGCCTGAATGTCTTCGGGCAGGCAGTAGCCGCGTCCGGCAAGCACGGCGCAGGCGCGCGCGGCGCTGAGCAGGGCGAGTCCCGCGCGAGGTGACAGGCCGACGCGAATATCGCCATGGGCGCGGCTGGCGGCAAGCAGCGATTGCACGTAGTCAATCAATGCGGGGCTGGCGAGCACGGCGTTGACCGTGCTGCGCAATTGCGCGATCTGTGCAACATTCAGACAGGGTTGCAGTTGCGCGATCAGTTCGCGCCGATCACTCGCGGCAAGCAGCGCGCGCTCGGCTTGCGCATCCGGATAATCCAGCCCGATGCGCAACATGAAGCGATCCAGTTGCGAATCCGGCAATGGGTAGGTGCCGGCCAACTCGATCGGATTCTGTGTGGCCACGACGAAAAATGGGGTGGGCAGGGCATGGGTTGCACCGTCAACCGTGGTCTGTTGCTCGGCCATCGCTTCGAGCAAGGCGCTCTGGGTTTTCGGCGTGGCCCGGTTGATTTCGTCGGCCAGAACGAGTTGCGCGAACAATGGACCGGGATGGAAGGTGAAGGCGTTGCGCTCACGGTCGTAAACGCTCACGCCGATGATGTCCGAAGGCAACAGGTCGCTGGTGAACTGGATGCGTTGGAACGACAAATCCAGGGTCGCGGCGAGCGCGTGCGCCAGCGTGGTTTTCCCAACGCCGGGCAGGTCTTCGATCAGCAAATGTCCGCCGGCAAGGAAACACGCAAACGCCAGGCGAATCTGCGCGGTTTTGCCCAGCACGACGCTGTTCACCTGACGCTGCGCATTGGCGAGCGCCGCCGACAAAGCGGAATCCAGTGGGGCTTTGCTGGCGGGAACCGATGACTGAAGCGTACTCATGGTGGCCGAGTCTAGGTGCAGGCGAGTATAGGCAATGTAAAGGCTGGCGCGGCAGTTGGCCAGTTGAAGGGGGCGAGCGGTCTGCCGGATCGGTCAGGCGGTGTTGCCGTGGTCGCGCAAGCAATATGCATTGTCTATTGAATCGGCTCGACGATCGGCTCGGTCAGTTCGCCCCAAGCCTTGGGTCGTACCCGTTCGGTCACGGCGAGCAGTTTTCACCACAAAGGACACGAAGGACACAAAGCCTGAGCATCCAATCGATCGTTCTTTGTGTCCTTCGTGTCATTCGTGGTAAATCGCCCTGCTGCTGAATCGGAACGAATTGTCGCCTTCGTTGTGCTCATCAAGAACGGCTAGTCTTTAATGGCTGCAGGTTCAATAAGCGCACTCAAATCGGCGCGATACCGGCTTCGCGCAGCATCCGGCACAACGCAATCAGGGGTAAGCCGATCAACGCGGTCGGATCGGTGGATTCGATGCGCTCGAACAGGCCTATGCCGAGCGCTTCGCACTTGAAGCTGCCGGCGCAATCCAACGGCGATTCGCGTTGCACGTAGCGTGAAATTTCCTCGCTATCGAGCGTGCGAAAAATAACCCGGGTGGTATCGATGGCGTTGAATTCATGCCCCGGCGGACGCCGCCCGTCATGAAGGCATAGGGCGGTGTGAAAGACGACGCTGCGACCACTGCAGGCGAGCAACTGCGCGCGTGCTTTCTCGATGTTGCCGGGCTTTCCCATGGCTTTGCCGTCCAGCTCGGCGACTTGATCGGAGCCTAGAACCAGCGCACCGGGATGCGCCGCAGCCACCGCCCGTGCTTTCGCGGTTGCCAGGCGCGTGGCGAGCCCCGCAGGCGATTCGCCATCGCGCACGCTTTCGTCGACGTGTGGCGCGGCAGTCCGAAATCCCGGGGTGATGCGCGCGAGCAACTCGCGCCGGTAGGGCGATGTCGATGCCAGGATCAATTCGACATCCGTCAGTGCAATCACGAAGGCATCCTGGGCACGACGGTTTTAGCGCTGGCCTGCGCGCTTTCGAGGTCTGCGGTGATTGCGCCGAGGCGATCGACTTGTGCTCCCAGCGTAGCGCTCGATTGGGTCATCGCCGCGCGGGCGTTGTCCAGATCGGATTGACTGGCCGTGGTTGCGTGCTGCTGAATCCACAGCCGGTGTGCGAGCAGGTCTTGCAATGCCGCTTTTACCTTGGCATCGGCACTCAAGGCGTGGTCGGCCGTCGCGCTCATTTCCTCGGGTAACACGGTCAACATGCCGCGCAAGCGCTGCATGCGCCGTTTGCATTCGTGCAACCGCGCTTCCAGGGCATCGGCGCCATCGAGCAAGGCGCGAATACTGTGCTCGCGATGGCGCAGGTGCCGGCTATTCAGCCACACCAGCAACATCAGCGCGACGGCAATCACGAGTGCAATGATCAGGTAATGCACGAGTAGGCGTTCTCCCTGTCCAAGGGCCAGTCTGCCGGATGTGGGGCAATTGGTAAATCTGGGGCTGGGATTGGGGGTTCTGGACTCGGGAATCCGGAATCGGGACTTGCAGGATCAAAGATTCGTCATTCGAGCTTGACCAGCCCTCCGGCTGTTGAGAGCCGCTGGAACGGCGAGACCTAGATTCTTCCCCAACCCCAACCCCCTAACAGCGATTCCCGGTACCTGATTCTCGATTCCCGGCTTCAAGCCCGGAATCCCGCATCAGCGCTGGGGAAACCCTTATCAGAACTCCACGACGTAGCTCGCCCGCCGAGCCGTTTTTGTTGACTTTGTGCACTGCGGCACATAACATCGCGCGCGCCATGACCGCTGTATTGCCAGAATCCGTGGACGCGTGGCGCATGGTGCAGGGGCGTTGCGCGTTTCGAGGCTCGTTGCCGTTGGCGGCCATGCCGCGACTGCGCGAAAGCTTGGCCGCAAGCTACGGCGATGTGGTCTTCGATCTTGAATTCGGCAAGGATGAATTGGGCGTGGCGCAATTGCGCGTGCGTGCCGAAGCGGCGTTGCCGTTGATATGCCAGCGCACGCTGGAGATCTTCGCATTGCCAGTGGTTATCGATACGCGCCTGGGGTTGATCGCCCAGGAAGAGGACGAGGCGGGGCTGCCTGCGGATGTTGAGCCGCTTTTGACCAGTAACGGCTTGCTGCGACTGGCTGATGTAATAGAAGACGAATTGATTCTTGCGGTGCCGGTGGTGCCGGTCAAACCAGACACGTCGCCGCAGCGGCAGGTCTGGTCCGACGCTGTCGAGTCGCAGGATGCGGTCACGGACAACCCGTTTGCAGCCTTGGCGAAAATCAAGACTGCGAAGAACTAACGCAACACTATTCATTTAGATATACATCGGAGAATTACCATGGCAGTTGCCAAAAGCCGCAAGTCCCCTTCACGTCGCGGCATGCGCCGTTCCCACGACAGCCTCACCGCCAAGCAATTGTCGACCGATCCGACCTCCGGTGAGGTGCATGTTCGTCACCATCTCACCAAGGACGGCTACTATCGCGGTCGCAAAGTGATCGAAGACAAAGCCGTAGCACACGACGAAGATTGAGATCCGTCGCGTAGCCGCCAACCCGTTTTCGATGATCATTGCGGCGTTCATTCCTGCGCGCCCATGAGTTACCGGAGCGCGCCATGATCTATGCACGTATCGCCGGCACGGGCAGTTACCTGCCGGAACGCATCGTCACGAATGCCGACTTGGAAAAACAGGTCGACACCAGTGATGAGTGGATCGCCAGTCGTACTGGTATCCGCCAGCGGCATATCGCGGCCGATGGAGAAACCACCTGCGACCTGGCCCATGGCGCTGCAACTGCGGCGATGCAAGCCGCCGGTGTCACGGCCGACCAGATCGAGCTGATCATCCTCGGCACAACAACGCCGGACATCATTTTTCCCTCGACTGCATGCCTGTTGCAGCATCGTCTTGGCGCGAACGGCTGTGCCGCGTTCGATGTCAACGCCGCGTGCTCGGGTTTCGTGTATGCGCTGTCAATCGCCGACAAGTTCATTCGTTGTGGCAGCGTGAAAACCGCCCTGGTGGTTGGCGCGGAAACCCTGTCGCGCATGGTCGATTGGACCGACCGTTCGACCTGCGTGCTGTTTGGCGATGGCGCCGGTGCCGTTGTGCTCAAGGCCGACAGCGAACCGGGCATCTTGTCCACCCACCTGCATGCCGATGGTGGCTATAAAGAACTGTTGTGGAATCCGGTCGGCGTTTCCGCGGGTTTCAAGCTGGACGAGCCCAACGCTGGCGTGCGCGTGTTGATGCGTGGCAGCGACGTATTCAAGATTGCGGTCAAGACGCTTGATCGCGTTGTGGAAGAAACCCTTGCCGCCAGCGGATTGGATCGCACTGCGATCGATTGGTTGATTCCGCATCAGGCGAACTTGCGCATCATTCAGGCCACGGCCAAGCGCCTGGACATGCCAATGGAGCGCGTCATCGTCACCGTCGACAAACACGGCAATACTTCATCGGGTTCGGTACCGCTGGCACTGGATTATGCGGTGCGCTCGGGCAAGGTGCAGCGTGGCCAGATGTTGCTGCTTGAAGCCTTCGGCGGCGGCTTTACCTGGGGTTCGGCGTTGTTGCGCTACTAGAGCTAAGGGCGGGCTTGAGAGCAGCGGGCCGAGTGCCAGGTGCTGTTGAGCCGGCCATTCTGATTTTTCCGTTTCGACAAGTATTCAATCATCATGATGTCTCCAGTTATCACGCCCAAGCCTGCCGCGCTGGCTTTCGCTTTTCCCGGCCAAGGTTCGCAATCGCTGGGCATGCTCGGTGAATTGGGCAGCGAGTTCGATGTCGTCAAGCGTACGTTTGACGAGGCGTCCGACGGAGCCGGCGCGGACTTGTGGGCGATCGCGCAGCAGGGTCCGGAAGAAGTATTGAATCGGACCGAGCACACTCAGCCGGCGCTGCTTGCCGCCGGAGTCGCGGTGTGGCGCGTATGGAATGAACGCGGCGGCGCGCAACCCGGATTGCTGGCAGGACACAGTCTGGGTGAATACGCGGCCCTGGTTTGTGCAGGTTGCTTGAGCCTGATCGATGCCGCCAGGCTCGTGGCAGATCGCGGCCGCTTGATGCAGGCCGCGGTGCCGCAAGGCGTGGGGGCGATGGCCGCGATTCTTGGCGGCGACGATGCCCAGATCGAACAAGTCTGCATTGAAGTGGCCGACGGTGAAGTGGTCGCGCCGGTCAATTACAACGCGCCCGGCCAATTGGTGATTGCCGGCAACACGGCCGCCGTGGATCGCGCGATCGCGCGCCTGGCCGAGCTCGGGGTTCGCAAAGTAGTCAAGCTCGCCGTCAGCGTGCCTTCTCATTGTGCGTTGATGCGCGGTGCCGCCGACCAACTTGCCGATAGGTTCGACGCGATCGCCTGGAAAACGCCGCAGATTCCAGTAATCCAGAACGTGCGCGCAGAGGCCTACGACAGCATCGACGAAATCCGCGCGGCACTCGCGCAACAGCTTTACTCACCGGTGCGCTGGACCGACAGCATGCGTGCATTAAGCGCGGCCGGAATCACCCGCGTTGCCGAATGTGGTCCCGGCAAGGTGCTCACCGGCCTGCTCAAGCGTATCGATCGGGCCTTGGATGGCCGTGCCATTGGCGCGCCCGCGGATTTGAATCAGGCGATCGTCGATTGGAAGGATGCAACCGCGGGGTCCAACGTATGAGCGCGCTTCTCAAAGACGAAATCGTTCTGGTCACCGGCGCCAGTCGCGGTATTGGCGCGGCGATTGCCGACACGTTAGTCGTGCAAGGTGCGCGCGTAGTTGGTACGGCTACCAGCGAAGCCGGCGCGCAAGCGATCAGTGAGCGGCTGGGACCTCACGGTGGCGCAGGCCGCGTGCTGGATGTGACCGACGGGGCTGCGGTGGAAGCACTCATCGATGCGATCGCGGCGGAGTTCGGCCCGATCACGATTCTGGTCAACAACGCCGGCATCACTCGCGATCAATTGTTGATGCGGATGAAGGAAGACGACTGGCAGGCGATCCTCGATACCAATCTGACATCGGTGTATCGCACCTCCAAGGCCGTCATGCGCGGCATGATGAAAGCGCGTCGTGGGCGCATCATCAGTATCGCGTCGGTGATTGGATTGACCGGAAATCCGGGCCAGTCCAACTATGCGGCGGCCAAGGCCGGGATCATCGCGTTTTCCAAGTCGCTTGCGCGCGAGATCGGTTCGCGCGGCATTACCGTCAACGTCGTGGCACCGGGTTTCATCGATACCGACATGACACGCAATCTCCCCGAAGAACAGCGCAATGCGTTGCTCGGGCAGATTGCATTGGGGCGGCTCGGGGCCGCCGACGATATCGCGCAAGCAGTGCTGTTTCTCGCTTCGCCCGCGGCTGCGTACATCACCGGCGAAACGCTGCACGTCAATGGCGGCATGTATATGGCGTAGCGCATTCACGCTCCGAGAGGGGTAGTATTGCCCTCTCAAACGCTCCTATTTGTCAGCCCGCATTATTCATGAATAGCGCTCGCGCTGGCTTGATCCTTGAACCCCCAGCGCTTTTTGCTCAGTCGGCCATTGCCACTGCTATGACCTGCTTCTCGAAAAACGCTGTGAATCCAAGTCTCTACGCCATCATCGCGCGTATTCATGAATAATGCGGGCTAGCGCGACGGCGGGGCATCCACTACAATTCGCGGCGTTTTCCGTATGGTTTCCACTCTGGTGAGGTTTTGCACATGAGCAGCATTGAAGATCGCGTCAAGAAGATCGTCGTCGAGCAACTTGGCGTCAAGGAAGATACCGTTACTCCGAACGCCTCGTTTGTTGACGACCTGGGCGCCGACTCGCTGGATACCGTAGAGCTGGTGATGGCGCTGGAAGAAGAATTCGAGTGCGAAATTCCTGACGAGGAAGCCGAAAAAATCGCCACCGTTCAACAAGCAGTCGATTACGTGAAGGCCCACGTCAAGGCCTGATTCGGTACGTTTGCGTTTAAAAAAACTGCGCCTGCGGGCGCAGTTTTTGTTTGAAAATATAGATATGCGAGTAGATTGCTTTTTTGATTGCACCCTCAATAGTGATCGAAAAAACATCGACAAGTGCAGCCATGGATGGCTGCTTCGTGATTCTCGCGATCAAGGACGCCCGCATAAATTACGGTAGATCCTCATGACCACCAAACGACGCGTAGTAGTCACCGGTCTGGGCATCGTCAGCCCGGTCGGCAACGATGTGGATACGGCGTGGAAAAACATCCTCGCCGGCAAAAGCGGAATCGGTCTGGTCACGAATTTCGATGCCAGCACGTTTCCTACGCGCATCGCCGGAGAAGTCCGCGATTTCGATCCGGCCCAGTACGTGCCAGCGAAAGACGTCAAGAAGATGGATCCGTTCATTCATTACGGCATCGCCGCATCCGTGCAGGCATTGGCCGATGCCGGCATGCACCCGCACGAACACGATGAAGAACGCATTGGTTGCGCGGTCGGTGCGGGCATCGGCGGCATTGCCACTATCCAGCGCACCAGCATCGTGTTCCACGAGGGTGGGCAGCGCAAGATTTCGCCGTTCTTCGTGCCCAGCTCGATCATCAACATGGCTTCTGGAAACCTGTCGATCATGCTTGGCCTCAAGGGGCCGAACATTGCCTGCGTGACTGCATGCACGAGCGCCACACACAACCTCGGCCTGGCCATGCGCCTGATCCAGTACGGCGACGCCGACGTGATGGTGGCCGGCGGCGCTGAGTACGCCACCACCGGCGTTGCGATGGGCGGTTTTTGTTCGGCGCGCGCACTTTCCCAGCGCAATGATGAGCCAACCCGGGCCAGCCGCCCTTGGGACAAGGATCGCGACGGCTTCGTGTTGTCCGATGGTGCCGGCGTGCTGGTGCTGGAAGAATACGAACACGCGAAAAAGCGCGGCGCGCGCATCTACTGCGAACTGGCTGGCTTCGGCATGAGTGCGGATGCCTATCACATCACCGCGCCGCTCGAGAATGGCGAAGGCGCCGCGCGCTGCATGACCGCGGCGATGAAAGACGCCGGGCTGAACCTGGATCAGGTCCAGTACGTCAATGCACACGGCACGTCCACACCTGCCGGTGATTTGGCCGAAACCAATGCGATGAAAACCTGCTTTGGCGATCAGGCCCGCAAGCTCATGGTGTCGTCGACGAAATCGATGACCGGGCATCTGTTGGGTGCCGCCGGCGGTATCGAGGCGATCTTCTGTGTGCTGGGGATGCGCGACAGCGTGGTGCCACCGACGATCAATCTGGATTCGCCGGGTGAAGGCTGCGATCTGGATTACGTTCCTAACACCGCACGTCAAACAAAAATCGATGTGGCCTTGTCGAATTCATTCGGCTTCGGCGGCACCAACGGTACGCTGGCGTTCCGCAAGATTTGAGTTGCGTGCGCGAATTGCGTGCGCTCAGCGACCCCAACGATCTGCTGGCGTTGGCAGCGGCCAACCCGTCGCGTTATCCCTGTTTGCTCGAAAGCGTGGCGCGCGGTTCGGCGCAGGCGCGCTACGACATCCTGTTCGCGTTTCCACAGGATGCTATCTTGCTGCATCACGACGGTCGTGTACGCGATGCGCAGGGTCGTGAGCACGAAGGGCGGTTTCTCGACGTACTCGATGCACAGTGGCGCGCTGCGCAATCAGCATCGCATTCAATTGAGAATTTACCATTTCACGGCGGCTGGGCTCTGTTTCTCAGCTATGAATTGGCTGCGCAGATTGAGTTGGGCCTGCGATTGCCTGCCGCGACAGAAACTGCAATTCCGGTTGCTTTGGCGCTGCGCTGTCCGGCCGCAATCGTGCGCGATCACGCAACTCAGAAGTTTCATGCGGTCACCGAACCCGGATTTTCCGATCTTGGCGATTTGCTGCAAACAGATATGGAATCGATTCCGGCGTACGTGCCGAAAGCGCTAGGCGAATGCAAAATCATTGAGGAATCGCCGCAACGTTTCCTTGAAGCCGTCGCCCGCGTACACGACTACCTGCGTGCCGGGGACACCTATCAGGTGAACCTGTCGCGCGAATGGCGCGCCGAGCTTACGCAGGCGCCGCCGGCTGTCGATCTGTATGCCAGCCTGCGCCGTACGAATCCGGCACCGTTCGCCGGCTTGTTGCAATGGCAGGACTGGGCCTTGCTCAGTTCTTCGCCTGAACGCCTGGTCGAAGTGCGTGGCGATCGCGTGCAGACGCGGCCTATCGCCGGCACCTGCGCGCGATCGGCCGGCGGCGACGATGCCGAGCGCATCCGCGAGATGATCGCGCATCCAAAGGAGCGTGCCGAACACGTCATGCTGATCGATCTGCAACGCAATGACCTGGGCCGCGTTTGCGTGCCGGGTTCGGTGCGCGTCGATGAATTGATGAGCGTGGAAAGCTATGCCCATGTGCATCACATCGTTTCCAACGTGTGCGGCAAACTGCGCGCGAATATATCTCCCGGCGACATCATTGCCGCGCTGTTTCCCGGCGGCACAATCACGGGCTGCCCCAAGGTGCGCTGCATGCAGATCATTGCAGAGCTTGAAAGTTGCGGTCGTGGTGCCTACACCGGCGCGTTGGGTTATCTCAATCGCGATGGCAGCATGGACCTGAACATCCTGATTCGTAGCCTGACCCAGCACCGCACCAGCGTCGCTTTCCGCGCCGGTGCCGGGATCGTGGCCGATTCCGATGCGCAGCACGAACTGGCTGAAACGCGCGCCAAGGCGCGTGGATTGCTCAAGGCGCTGGGCGGATGCTGATTGCCGCGCGTGACCTGTGCGCGACAATGCAATGTTCGGGCACAATGTGCGCAACATTCGAAGCGGGATCAGCGTGAAGAAGTCGTCGCCGAAAAAAGTGCGCCGGAGCGGATTGATTGGGATCGTCGTACTGCTGTTCGCGCTGGCGATCGCAGCGGCAGCCTATTTTTATGTCGATTACCAGCGCTTTTCCGATACGCCGCTTTCACCCCTGACCAACGACACGACGTTGGAAATTCCGCTTGGCACGTCGTTGCCCGGAATCCTGCGCGAATTGCAAAAGCTCGGAGTGGAACCTGGCTCGCAACTCTACTGGCGCGCGCTGGCACGGCAAATGTCTGTTGCTGGCCGATTGCATGCGGGCGAATATGCCCTGAATCCAGGGCTCACCCCGCGCGCATTCCTGGCAAAGATGGCGGCCAATCAGGTGATCCAGCACCAGTTCACCATCGTCGATGGCTGGACATTCGCGCAACTGCGCGGCCAGCTCGCCGAACAAGCCGGTTTGCGGCAAACGCTCGGGGGCGGCGATGCCGTGGTGCTGATGCGTAATCTCGGTGAGCCGGAGATGCCCGCCGAAGGCTGGTTTTTGCCGGAGACGTACAACTACGTCGCCGGCATGAGCGATCTGGATATCTTGCGGCGCGCGCACACGGCGATGCAGCAAACCCTCGACACGCTGTGGGACGCGCGCGCACCGGACTTGCCGTTGGTTGACAAGTACCAGGCGCTGATTCTTGCCTCAATCGTGGAAAAGGAAACCGGTCGTGCCGACGAACGTGCGAAAATCGCCGGTGTGTTCGAGCATCGACTGAAATTGGGTATGAGATTACAGACCGACCCGACGGTCATATACGGATTGGGTGCGAGTTACGACGGCAATCTGCATCGTCGCGATCTTGAATCCGATACGCCGTACAACACGTACACGCGCGCGGGTTTGCCACCGACGCCCATTGCCTTGCCGGGCCTGGCGGCGTTGATGGCAGTGATGCATCCGGAAGCGACCACTGCGTTGTACTTCGTCGCACGCGGCGATGGCAGCCATCAATTTTCCGCGACGTTGCGCGAGCACGACCAGGCCGTAGCGAAATACCAGTTGAAGCGCAAATGACAACGGGAAAACTCATCACGCTCGAAGGTGGTGAAGGCGCGGGCAAGAGCACTGTGCTTGAGTCCGTGCGCGTGCTATTGGCGCAACGCGGTATCGACGTGGTCGTGACGCGCGAACCGGGCGGCACGCCGGTGGGCGAGGCGCTGCGCAGCGTGCTGCTCGATCCGGGGCTGCGCGGCATGTGTGCGGAAACAGAATTGCTGCTGATGTTTGCATCGCGCGCTCAACTCGTGCGCCACGTGGTGCAGCCGGCACTCGCGAGTGGGCGCTGGGTGCTCTCAGATCGCTTCACTGATGCCAGCTTCGCCTATCAGGGCGGCGGTCGCGGGCAATCAGTCGCACGAATCGCCGAACTGGAACGCTGGGCGGCCGACGCCGTGCAGCCTGATTTGACCTTGTTGCTGGATTTGCCGGTTGCCGAAGGCTTGCAGCGCGCGAATGGGCGGGGCGCGGCGGATCGCATCGAACAGGAAAATGCGGAATTCTTCGAGCGCGTGCGCGTGGCCTATCGCAAGCGTGCACTGGAACATCCCCAACGCTTCCGCCTGATTGATGCCAGTTGTGCGCTGGATGACGTGCTCACTCAGGTTCGTGAAACGCTTGGTGTGTTTCTTGATTCGTGTCAGGTGCCGGCATGAGCCTTGACCCATGGCATGTGGATGCATGGAACCGGATTGTGGCGCGGCGTGTCGGCGGCACAATGCCGCATGCTTTGCTGCTGTGCGGCTCGCCTGGCTTGGGCAAGCGCGCATTCGCCGCGGCACTGGCACATGCGTTGTTGTGCGAACTCCCGGTGGGCGACGGCACGGCCTGTGGGCAATGCCGGGCCTGCAAGTTGATCGCCGCAGGCAGCCACCCGGACAAGATATTCATTACGTTCGGATTGCGCGACGATGGCAAGCCGCGCACTGAAATCGTCGTCGACCAGATTCGCGCGCTCGGTTCGCGCGTGGCCATGACCGCGCAGTTCGGCGGATTCCAGGTCGCGCAAATCGATCCGGCTGACGCGATGAATCAGGCCGCGGGCAACGCCTTGCTGAAAACACTCGAAGAGCCGACACCCGCGACAGTGATCATCCTGATCGCCGACCAACCGTCGCGGTTACCGGCCACGATCCGCAGTCGCTGCCAGCGCATCGATTTTCATTTGCCCAGCGCCGAGCAAGGGCTGGATTGGTTACGCGCGCAGGGTGTCGAGGCGAAACCCGCGCAGGCGGCGCTGGAGGCCAGCGGCGGCAATCCGGGTTTAGCGCTTGCATGGTCGCGCTCGGGCGGCATGGCGCTGCGCGAAGAAGTCGTCGCTGATCTTCGCGCGTTGCGCGCTGGTCGTGCCGCCGTCGTGGATGTCGCAAATCGTTGGAGCAAGTCCGAGCCGGATTCGCGCTTGTGGTTCGTCGCTGCGTTGACCCAAGGCCAGGCCCGGGCACAGGCGCGGGGCTATGCAGGACCGCTCGCCTTGACCGCGCCGCTGGATTTGACCAAGCTAGAGGCTTGGTTCGAGCAGGCCAATCGCGCACGCGTGCATTTGCGCGGGCCGTTGCGCCCGGAACTGGTGCTGCTCGAAGCGCTGTCGAAATGGGGCGCGACACAATGAATGCCGCGGCCGGCCGTGCAACGACGACGTCGATGCAATTGCCTTTCACGGACGCTGGTAACAACGGAGGTGCGCTATGGTAGCGGGTGCAATGGGTGGAATGCCGCGGCAGGGAATTCTGTCGCTGGCGATCAAGGACAAGACCTCGCTGTACAACGCCTACATGCCGTTCGTGCGCGGTGGCGGCCTGTTCGTGCCGACAGCCAAGCGCTACAACATTGGCGATGAAGTATTTTTGTTGCTCACGCTGATGGACGACAAGGATCGCCTGCCGGTTGCCGGCAAGGTGGCCTGGATTACCCCGGCCGGCGCACAGGGCACGCGCACGGCTGGCATCGGTGTGCAGTTCAACGAATCGGGCGACGGCGAAACCGCGCGCACCAAGATCGAGTCGATACTCGCCGGTATCATCGGCTCGGATCGACCTACGCATACGATGTGACGCTCGTACGCCGCGCTACGTTTTCGAACTTTCCCATAATGCAAAAACGCTACTTCGGTACCGACGGCATCCGCGGGCGCGCAGGTGAGCCGCCGATCACCGCGGATTTCATGCTGCGCCTTGGGCGTGCGGCAGGACAAGTGTTCGCTGGCGACGACCATGCCACGATATTGATCGGCAAGGACACGCGAATCTCCGGCTATATGCTTGAGTCCGCGCTTGAAGCGGGCCTGGCTTCCGTCGGCGCCGACGTGCGCCTGCTCGGGCCAATGCCGACGCCGGCCGTGGCATGGCTCACGCGCACGCTGGGCGGCAGCGCAGGCATCGTCATCAGCGCTTCGCACAATCCCTATTGGGACAACGGCATCAAGTTCTTTTCCGGGAAAGGAGAAAAACTCGACGATGCCGTCGAGCTTGCGATTGAGCGCGCGCTGGACGAGCCGGCAACAACTGTCGCACCTGCACGTATCGGCAAAGCACAGCGCGTCGAGGATGCCGCGCAGCGCTATTCGCAATCGTGCCGTGACGCGGTACCGAGCCTGGATCTGTCCGGCCTGCACATCGTGCTCGATTGTGCGCATGGGGCGACCTATCAGATCGCGCCGAAAATCTTTGCCGATCTCGGAGCGCGCGTGCACGCCATCGGCGTGCAGCCGGACGGCTTGAATATCAATCGCGATTGTGGTGCCACGCATCCGGCGGCGTTGCAGGCCGCAGTGTGCGAGCACGGTGCAGACCTGGGCATTGCGTTCGATGGCGACGGCGACCGCGTGCAAATGGTCGATCACACCGGTGCGTTGGCCGATGGCGACGACCTGCTTTACATCCTCACTGCTGATCGGCATGCGCGTGGGCAACTGCGTGGTCCGGTCGTGGGTACGTTGATGACGAATTTCGGCGTGGAGCGTGCGATCACGGCACTGGGTGCCACTTTCCTGCGCGCGAAGGTCGGCGATCGTCATGTGCTGCAGTCGTTGCGCGAGCATCATGGCGTGCTCGGTGGTGAAGCGTCTGGTCATTTGTTGTGCCTGGATCATGCGCCAACCGGTGACGGAATCCTGAGCGCCTTGCTGGTGCTTGAGGTACTGCGTCGCAACACGACGACGCTGGCGCAAGCGCGCAGCACATTGCGTCGCGTGCCGCAGATCACGCTGAACCTGCCGTTGTTCGGCGGCGCGGCGTTGATTACGCGCGGGGTTGTTGTTGCCGCGCGCGAACACGTCGAACGCACGCTCAGCGGGCGCGGCCGCGTGGTTCTGCGCGCGTCCGGCACCGAGCCGCTGGTGCGCGTGACCGTGGAAGGCGAGGACGCCGACGAAGTGCAACAATTGGCCAGATCGCTGGCCGCAGTCGTAGAATCAGCAGCATCGTCCTGAAAGATCAAGACCTATGAGCGCGCGCATCCCCACACTTGATATTCGTCGTTACGACAGCGACCGCGATGCATTCGTGGCAGAACTCGGTGCCGCCTATCGCGAATGGGGCTTCGCCGGCATTCGCGGTCATGGCATTGAACAGCGCTTGATCGATAGCGCCTACGATGCCTTCGTGCGCTTCTTCGCGTTGCCGACCGATGTAAAGTTGCAATATCACCTCGCGGGAACCGGCGGCGCGCGCGGCTACACGCCATTCGGCGTGGAGACCGCGAAAGATTCGAAATATTCCGACTTGAAAGAATTCTGGCATATCGGTCGCGAGTTGCCGCCGGATTCCAAGTTTGCTACGTTGATGGCGCCGAACGTGTGGCCGAGCGAAGTGCCTGGATTTCGCGAAAAGGGTTTGGCTTTGTATGACGCGCTCGATGCGTTGGGCTCGCGCGTGCTGCGTGCGCTGGCGTTGCATATCCAGCTTCCGGAAAACTTTTTCGACGACAAGACCAATGTCGGAAATTCCATCCTGCGCCCGATCCATTACCCGCCGATCACCAGCGACAATGTCCCCAATGTGCGCGCCGGTGCACATGAGGACATCAACTTCATCACCTTGCTGGTTGGTGCCAGCGCCGCCGGACTGGAAGTCAAATCGCACCAGGGCGAATGGGTGCCGTTCACAGCCGATGCCGATACGATCGTTGTGAATATTGGCGACATGCTGCAACGCCTGACCAATCATGTGTATCCGTCGACCACCCATCGCGTGGTTAATCCGCCGGGCGAGCAGGCGCGCAAGCCGCGTTACTCGGTGCCGTATTTTCTGCACCCGAATCCGGACGTGGTGCTCGATCCGCTGCCACAATGCGTGACTGCGCAAAACCCACGCCGCTACGACATCTCGATTACTTCGCATGAGTATCTGCAGCAACGCTTGCGCGAGATAAAGCTGATTTAGGGTTGGGCCTGAGAGATGGGGCGTGAGGCGTAGATGTTCGTCATTCCCGCCTTCGCGGGAATAACGATAGACTTTTGATCTTTCCGATTCTCAGCCTTTCACCCATCCTGCGCACGAAAATTCTTCGACTGCTTGCGCATGCTGCGAAGTGCCATCGCATCCGGCATCAGTTTCATCAGCGCCTTGATGGTGCGGTTGGCGCGTCCGGTGACGCAGACGATTTCACCGCGTTCGGTGGCATCGATGCCGATGCGAGCGACCTCGGCGGCTTGCATCCACATCCACTTCGGCATCTTCGAGACCATCGCACGTGTGCCGGTGACTTCGTGGAATTCGGAATAGGTAAAGCCAGGACAAACGGCGCACACGTTGACGCCATGCTCGACATTTTCCAGCGCCAGCGACTGCGAAAACCGGATCGCAAACGCCTTTGCAGCAGCGTATAGGGTGTGCCCGGCCGAACCGGGCAAATGCCCCGCCAGCGACGCGATATTGAGGATGCGCCCGTATCCGCGCTCGCGCATCCCGGGCAACAGGCGGTAAATCAGATCGCACGGTGCGGTGATCAACACCTGGATGAAATCCGCGTGGGTTTGCCAGCTTGGCGTCAGAAAGTGACCGGGAACCCCATAACCAGCGTTGTTGACCAGGATGTCGATGGCAATGCCGCGACGATCGAGTTCGGTGGCGATATGTGCCGGCACTGTGGGATCGGCCAGGTCGGCCACGATGAATTCGACGCGAATCCCATGAGCCGATTGCAATTGCGTGGCGAGCGTTTGCAAACGATCCTCGCGTCGCGCAGTCAGAACCAGAGACACTCCACGGGTTGCCAAATCGTGTGCGAATGCCGCCCCGATTCCGGCAGAAGCCCCGGTAACAAGCGCCCAGCGGTTGTTGCCGCGTTCATCCTTCGTCATTGATCACCTTCCACTCTGGGTCTTCTCGACAGGCATAGCAGATTCGGAGACGTTCACAATGCGTGCGTGGCAAAGTCTGCGCCAAAGTTGCCGTGCCTTCCATTGAATTCCAGCGCCAACGCCCAAACCACTGTCCCAGTCACGCTTTGCCGCGTTGCGCACCCATACAGGCACAGTTATCCTCGCAGCTCTGATTCCTCATTCCTCAATCGCCATGCGCCGCAAACTCATTGCTGGAAACTGGAAAATGAACGCCACGCGCGCCAAGGCCTACGAATTGGTCGATGCGATCGCAGCGGCAAAAAATTTGACCTGCGATATTGCCGTATTCCCTCCATTCCCGTATTTGCCCGAGTTGATCGATCGTGATCGTGAATCCTCGATCCGGTTTGGTGCGCAGGATGTGAGCGAGCACGCGTCCGGTGCTTATACGGGCGATGTGGCGGCGGCAATGCTCAAGGACATCGGTGCCACGCACGTCCTGGTCGGGCATTCCGAGCGGCGGCAATATCATGCAGAATCCAACGAAACGGTCGCGGCGAAATTCGCGCAGGCGCAGGCCGCTGGCCTGACCCCGGTGTTGTGCGTTGGCGAAACCCTGGAGCAGCGCGAGGCCGACCAGACCGAAGCTGTGCTGGCGGCCCAATTGGATGCCGTATTTGAGCGCAGCGGTGTGGCCAGCTTGGCGGCCGCGGTGGTTGCCTACGAACCGGTCTGGGCCATTGGAACAGGCCGGACCGCAAGCCCGGCGCAAGCCCAAGCCGCACATGCGTTTATCCGTGGCAAAGTGCGCCACGAGGATGCTACAATCTCCGGCTCGCTACAGATTTTGTACGGCGGAAGTGTCAAGCCGGACAATGCGGCAGGGCTGTTCGCCCAGGCGGATATCGACGGCGGTTTGATTGGCGGCGCATCATTGGTCGCCGCGGATTTTCTTGCGATCTGCGCAGCGGCGCGGAACTAGCAGACGGATCGAGACATGGTACTGACGTTATTCAATATTTTTTACGTGCTCATCGCCATTGCGATGTGTATTCTCATCCTGTTGCAGCGTGGCGCAGGCGCACAGGCCGGTTCCGGTTTCGGCGGCGGTGCTTCGGCAACGGTATTCGGCGCGCGCGGTGCTTCGACATTCCTGTCGCGCGGCACCGGCGTACTGGCTGCCTTGTTCTTCCTGCTCAGTATCTTGATGGGTATCTACCTGCACCCCAGCAACAACACACCACAGCAGGCGGATCTGGGTCTGATGAGCGGAGCCGGCGCAACCGCACCGGTGAAAACACCTGCTACTCCCGCAAACAGCGATGTACCTGCCGCACCCGCCAAAAGCGACGTACCTCCCGCGCCCGTGAAAAGCGACGTGCCGGCAGCACCGGCTGCGGCCGCGAGTGGATCGGACAAACCTGCGCTGATTCCGGCCGCTGCTGCGACAGCGCCGGCGAAGAATGCCGATAATGCTGGCAAACCAGCCAAACCCGACGTACCGAAAAAGCACTGATCGACACGACACAACAAGCCCAGGTGGCGGAATTGGTAGACGCACTACCTTGAGGTGGTAGCAGTGAATAGCTGTAGGGGTTCGAGTCCCCTCTTGGGCACCAAGATTCTTCAAACTGTTTTCAGGCCCGCGTAATGCGGGCCTTTTTGTTTCCGTGTGGAACGTCTGGCAACTTGTAAGCCGGCTTTCACCAGAGATTCGGTGTGAGCGTGGTTTCGTCGGATGCGGTTGCGAATCGGATGCATCCAACCTTCGCATTGCACGAATACCGGCTCGCATGCGAAAATTCGATGGTTGTGTCGTAGCAATCACTTCGCCGAGAGGAATATCTCACGTGCTGGCTGGATATCTGCCAATTCTGCTGTTTCTGATTGTCGCCGGTGGTATCGGCATGGCGTTGCTCGCCATTGGCGCCATTCTCGGGCCACGCACGAAGAATGCCGAAAAGGCTGATGCCTACGAATGCGGCTTCGAGGCCTTCGAAGATGCGCGCATGAAGTTCGACGTGCGCTATTACCTGATCGCCATCCTGTTCATCATCTTCGATCTTGAAATTGCGTTCCTGTTTCCGTGGGCGGTGGTGTTCAAGCAGATCGGGATTGTTGCGCTGTTGGAAATGTTTACCTTCCTGCTGCTGCTGGTATTGGGATTTGTTTATTGCTGGAAGAAGGGCGCGCTGGAATGGGAATAACGGACACAACGGTCACCAAAGGCCTGATGCACAACCCGGTGCCGACAGGCCCCGTGGATGACATCCTGCGTCCGGATGGTGACAACCCGCTGCTGGAACGTGGTTTTGCCACCGCATCGCTGGATAGTCTGATCAACTGGGCGCGCACCGGTTCGATGTGGCCGATGACGTTTGGTCTGGCCTGCTGTGCGATCGAGATGATGCACGCCGGCGCAGCTCGGCTTGATCTGGATCGCTACGGCGTGGTGTTCCGCCCGAGTCCGCGCCAGTCCGATGTAATGATCGTGGCCGGAACTCTGGTCAACAAGATGGCGCCCGCACTGCGCCGCGTGTACGACCAGATGCCGAACCCGAAATGGGTGATCTCGATGGGGTCGTGCGCCAACGGTGGCGGCTACTATCATTATTCATACGCCGTGGTGCGCGGTTGCGACCGCATTGTGCCGGTGGATGTGTACGTGCCCGGTTGTCCGCCAACCGCCGAAGCTTTGATCTACGGCATTCTGCAACTGCAGAAAAAGATCCGGCGCACCGATTCCATTGCGCGGCGAGAAAAAGCATGAGCGACGCGGCTGCCAAACTGGTTGCACGCATCGGCGCACGCTTGGGCGACAAGATTGCCGCGGTGGCGGCATGGCGCGACGAAACCCGGGTGGATGTGTTGCCGGAAAACTGGTTGGCGGTCGCGAAAGAATTGCGCGATGCCGATGAGTTTCATTTCGAGCAATTGATGGATGTCAGCGGCGTGGATTACCTGAGTTACGGCCAGGTTGAGTGGGATACCGCAGACGCCACCTCGACCGGTTTTTCGCGCGGCGTGGAAGGCGATGGCGCGGGCCGTTTCGATTGGGCGCAGCGTCCGCATGTAGGATCCGGGCACAAGCGCTTTGGCGTGGTCGCTCAGTTGCTTTCGATTAAGCACAATCGGCGCGTGTGTATCCGCTGCCATGCGCAGGATGACGCATTGCCCGTGGTGGCATCGTTAACCGGGCTGTGGTCGAGCGCGGACTGGTTCGAGCGCGAAGCCTTCGATTTGTTCGGCATCGTGTTCGAGGGTCATCCGGATTTGCGCCGAATTCTCACCGATTACGGTTTCGTCGGTCATCCGTTCCGCAAGGATTTCCCGCTGATCGGCAACGTCGAGGTGCGCTACGACGAAACGCTGGGTCGTGTGATCTACGAGCCGGTAACCAGCGTGCAACCGCGCGTACTGGTTCCGCGCACGATTCGTGATGATTCGCGCTACGAGCAGGCTGCTGCCGAACGCGCTGCCGATGCGGCGCCGGCGCAGAAATAAAGAAATATAAAATGCAAGAAATAAAGAATTATACGATTAACTTCGGTCCGCAGCATCCTGCGGCGCATGGGGTGTTGCGCCTGGTGCTGGAGATGGACGGTGAAACGGTGATGCGTGCCGATCCGCACATCGGCTTGCTGCATCGTGGCACCGAGAAACTGGCCGAATCCAAGCCGTTCAACCAGTCGATCGGTTACATGGATCGGCTCGATTATGTCTCGATGATGTGCAATGAGCACGCCTACGTGCGCGCCATCGAAAAACTGATGGACATCCAGATTCCGGTTCGCGCGCAATACATCCGCACCATGTTCGACGAGATCACGCGCATCCTGAATCACTTGATGTGGATCGGCTCGAATGCGCTGGATTTGGGTGCGATGGCGGTATTCCTGTACGCGTTCCGCGAGCGTGAGGAGTTGATGGATTGCTACGAAGCCGTATCCGGCACACGCATGCACGCGACCTATTATCGGCCCGGCGGTGTCTATCGCGACCTGCCGGATCGCATGCCGCAATACAAGGAGTCGCGCTGGCACAAGGGACGCGATCTCGAACGACGCAATTCCTGGCGCGAAGGCTCGCTGCTGGACTTCATCGAAGCGTTCACCAACGATTTTCCACATCGCGTGGATGAATACGAAACCTTGTTGACCGACAATCGCATCTGGAAGCAGCGCACGGTCGATATCGGCGTGGTCTCGCCGGAACGGGCGCTGGCATGGGGCATGAGCGGGCCGATGCTGCGTGGTTCGGGCATCGAATGGGACCTGCGCAAGAAGCAACCCTATGCGATGTACGATCAAATGGACTTCGATATTCCGGTCGGTGTGCACGGCGATTGTTACGACCGCTACCTGGTGCGCGTGGAAGAGATGCGCCAGTCCAATCGCATCATCAAGCAATGCGTGACATGGCTGAAGGCCAATCCTGGCGACGTGATGTTGCGCGGCCACAAAGTCATACCGCCGAGACGCGAAGAAATGAAAGAAAGCATGGAAGCGCTGATCCATTGGTTCAAGCTGTTCACGGAAGGTTATTGCGTACCGGAAGGCGAGACCTATTGCGCGGTGGAAGCGCCAAAAGGCGAATTCGGCTGCTACCTGATTTCCGACGGTGCCAACAAGCCGTTCCGGGTCAAGCTGCGCGCCCCCAGTTTTGCCCACCTCGCTTCAATGGACGAGATCGTGAAAGGCCACATGCTGGCCGACGTGGTCGCCATGATCGGCACCTACGACGTAGTGTTCGGGGAGGTTGATCGATGAGTGCCAACACGTTTCGTGGCGATTATTTATCACGTCATTCCGGGATGACGAGTGCGAGAGGTCAGCGCGCGTGAAAGCCACGGGCCATTACAACGAAGTGAAGGACATCGACCCGCTGGTCGCGCTCGGCGCGGACACGCGCGCGCATATCGATCATTGGGCAGCCAAGTTCCCGCCGGATCGCAAGCGCTCGGCGCTGATTCAGGGCTTGATGGCGGCGCAGGAATCCAACAACGGCTGGTTGACGGATGAATTGATTACGGCCGTCGCGAAGTATCTGGAAGTGCCAGCAATCTGGGCGTACGAGGTGGCGACGTTCTACTCAATGCTCGAAACCCATCCGGTCGGTCGCAACAACGTGGCTATCTGCACGAACATTTCGTGCTGGCTAAACGGTGGTGAAGACATCGTGCGCCACTGCGAGAAAAAACTCGGCATCAAGCTTGGCGACAGCACGACCGATGGCCGCGTTTACCTCAAGCGCGAAGAGGAATGCCTCGCGGCGTGCTGCGGCGCGCCGATGATGGTCGTCAACGGCCACTATCACGAGCACCTTACCCCAGAAAAAGTCGATGAAATACTGGATGGGTTGAAATAAAAAATGCCGCTGCATAATGTTTGCGATCCAGGACGTTTGTAATTCAAAGGTTAGCTATGAGTGTCGGACCCGCCCCACAAGAACACCATGCTGTCTTCACGACTTTGCATTTCGATTGCCCATGGTCGCTCGACAGCTATGTCCAGACGGGCGGCTACGAGGCGTGGAAAAAAATTCTCGCGGATAGAACCGATCCGGCAACAATCGTCAATGAGCTCAAGAACAGTGCATTGCGTGGACGCGGTGGCGCAGGATTTCCGACCGGCCTGAAATGGAGTTTCATGCCGAAGAACGATACGCAAAAGTATATTCTTTGCAATTCCGACGAATCCGAACCCGGCACCTGCAAGGATCGCGACATTCTTCGCTTCAATCCGCACGCGATGCTCGAAGGCATGGCGATTGCGTGCTACGCGACTGGATCGAGCGTGGCCTACAACTACCTGCGCGGCGAGTTCCATCACGAGCCGTTCGAGCATTGCGAACAGGCGTTGGCCGAAGCCTATGCCGCTGGTTTGCTCGGCAAGAATATCCTTGGCAGCGGCATCAATGTCGATATCCACAACGCGCTGGGTGCCGGCGCGTATATCTGCGGCGAAGAAACCGCATTGATGGAATCGCTGGAAGGCAAGAAAGGCATGCCGCGCTTCAAGCCGCCGTTTCCGGCCGGGTTTGGCCTGTACGGCAAGCCGACCACGATCAACAATACTGAAACCTATGCCTCGGTGCCTGCGATCATGCGCCGCGGCGCCGAGTGGTTTCTCAGTCAGGGCAAGCCGAACAACGGCGGCCCGAAGATCTTTTCCGTATCCGGTCATGTGAACAAGCCGGGCAACTTTGAAATCAAGCTCGGCACGCCGTTCAAGGACCTGCTCGAGATGGCCGGCGGCGTGCGCAATGGGCACAAGCTCAAGGCAGTAATTCCCGGCGGCTCGTCAATGCCGGTGTTGCCGGCCGACACCATGATGGATGTCACCATGGATTACGATGCGCTGCAGAAGGCGGGCTCGGGTTTGGGCTCTGGCGCCGTTATCGTAATGGACGAAACCACCTGCATGGTGCGCGCATGCCAGCGCATTTCGCGTTTCTATTTCGCTGAATCCTGCGGTCAGTGCACGCCGTGCCGCGAGGGCACCGGCTGGATGTATCGCGTATTGACGCGCATCGTTGAAGGCCATGCCACGATGCAAGACGTGAACATGCTCAAGCAGGCTGCCGGAGAGATCGAAGGCCATACCATCTGCGCGTTCGGTGAAGCCGCCGCGTGGCCGGTGCAGGGCATGCTCCGACATTTCTGGCACGAATTCGAATATTTCATTGCGAACAAGCGCAGCATCGTCGATGCACCGATGGAGGTTGCAGCATGAGCGCGCAGCCGACGACAGCCAACACTGCGCCCGACATGGTCAACATCGAGATCGATGGTCGCGCGATGCAGGCGCCGAAGAACTCGATGATCATCGCTGCCGCCGACAAGGCCGGAATTGCGATTCCGCGCTTCTGCTACCACGAAAAACTGGCGATCGCGGCGAATTGCCGTATGTGCATGGTTGAAACCGAAATGGGTGGGCGTGCGTCGCCCAAGCCCATGCCGGCGTGCGCCACACCCGTTGCTGAAGGCATGAAGATTTTTACGCGTTCGCAGCGCGCGTTGTCCGGGCAGCGCAACACCATGGAATTCCTGCTCATCAATCATCCGCTGGATTGTCCGATTTGCGACCAGGGCGGCGAGTGTGAATTGCAGGATCTATCGCTGGGTTTTGGACGCTCGGTATCGCGTTTCGCCGAGCGCAAACGTGTCGTCGCCGACGAGAACCTCGGCCCGCTGATTTCCACCGAGATGACGCGCTGCATCCATTGCACGCGTTGCATCCGGGTTTTGTCCGACGTTGCCGGCAGCTTTGAATTCGGCGGCATGGGGCGTGGCGAAAATCTCGAAATCGGCACCTACATTGGCAAGACTATCGACAGCGAACTCGGCGGCAACATCATCGATGTCTGCCCGGTCGGTGCGCTGACCAACAAGGTGTTCCGCTTCAAGGCGCGTGCGTGGGAATTGATTGCGCGTGAATCGATCGGCTATCACGATGCGCTGGGCTCGAACCTGTGGCTGCATACGCGTCGCGGCGAAGTGTTGCGCACGGTGCCACGCGACAACGAAGCGATCAACGAATGCTGGCTATCCGATCGCGATCGCTACAGCCATCAAGGCCTGTACGCAGACGATCGCGCAGAAAAGCCGATGATCCGTCGCGATGGTGAACCTGTTGAAGTGACCTGGGACGAGGCGATCGCGTTTGTTGCCGAAGGTTTGAAGAAGCATTCCGGTAACGACTTGGGCGCGCTGGTCGCGCCACTGACGTCGTGCGAGGAAGGCTGGCTGTTGGCGCAGATCCTGCGCGGCCTGGGCAGCGACAACATCGATCACCGCCTGCGCACGCTGGATTTCTCCGACGATCCGCATTCCTCGGCATTTGAAATGTCCGTTGAAGCCATCGAGAAAGCACGCGACATCGTCTTGATCGGCTGCAATCCGCGCCATGAAATGCCGCTGCTTGCGCATCGCATTCGCAAGGCCTGCAAGTCCGGCGCGAAAATCCACGCGATCAATCCGCTCGACTTCGATCTGAATTTCACTCTGGCCAGCAAGACCATTGCGACGCCTGCAGCGATGCTCGACGCCGTGATGAGCTTGGCCAAAGCTGCCAGCGATGCCGGACATATGCCGCAAAGCGACGTCTTGGCGAAAGCGATCGCCGGGTTGACTGCTGGCGATGCCGGGCGCGCGCTGATCAAGGCGTTGACGGAATCAAGCGCTTCCGTGCTGGTGTTTGGCGAATCGGCCAGCCTGCATCCACACGCGGCGTGGTTGCGCCGTGCGGCACGCTTCATCGCCAAAGCAACGAATAGTGCATTCAACGAAATTCCATCCGGTGCCAATGCAATTGGGTTGGCGCGTGTCGGTGTGCAGCCGCATTCCGGTGGCGAGAGTGCGGCCGACATGCTCGCAAAGCCGCCACGCGGCCTGCTCGTCTATCACGCTGGTTCGCAGGATACGGCTTCATCCAGCGCATTCGATAACGCTCGCAGCAACGCGGAATTCTGCGTCTATATTGGTGCTTACGCCTGTAGCGGCGTGCGCCGAACCGCACATGCGATTTTGCCAGCAGGACTTTTGCCGGAGATTGACGGCACCTATGTGAATGTCGATGGCCATGTACAGACACTGCGCACCGGCGCAAATTTGCCCGGCGATGCCCGCCCCGGCTGGAAAGTATTGCGTGCGCTCGGCGCAAAGCTGGGCATACCCGGTTTCGATTTCGTCGAACTGAGCCAGGCTCGCGAGATGATGCAATCGAATATTTTTAGGTCTAACCCTCTCCCGTCGGGAGAGGGTGGCCGCAGGCCGGGAGAGGGTGCGAGTTCGACTCAAGATTCGAACGCGAATCCGAACCTCACTGCGATACCGACCCTCACCCCAACCCCTGTCCCGGCGGGAGAGGGGCTCGTCCGCATCGCGACCGTTCCAATCTACCGCACGGATGCCGTGCTGCGCCGATCGCCCGCACTACAGGCGCATCCGCTCAACGGCGAAGCCGGCGTGGGCCTGCATCCGGAGGATGCGATGGCGCTTGGCCTCGCGCACGGTGCCCAAGCCAAAGTCACCGGCCAAGGCGGCAAAGCGGTATTGCCGGTCGTGATCACGCGCGCTGTGCCGAAGGGTGCTGCGTGGATCGAATCGACCTGGCCGCAAACCCGCACGCTGCCTCCAACCGGGGCAGCGCTGACCATTACGAGGACTGACGCGTGATTTCCTGGCTGCATGATTTCCTGCTCGGATTTGGTGCGCCTGGCCTCGTCGTATGGCTGGTTGCGTGCATCCTCGCAATCGCTGTTCCGGTCATCATCGCGGTTGCGTTCTACGTCTGGTGGGAGCGAAAGGTACTCGGCTGGATGCATGTGCGCATCGGTCCGAACAGCATTGGTCCGGCTGGTCTGGCGCAAACCTTCGCCGATGTGTTCAAGCTATTGCTCAAGGAATACCTGGTACCGGCCAAGTCGAGCAAATTGCTGTTCGTGCTTGCGCCCCTGATTGCACTCGTGCCCGCGCTTGCTGCATGGGCGGTGATTCCGTTCGACGACAAACTCGTGCTCTCCGACGTCAACGCAGGCTTGTTGTATTTGCTGGCGATGACCTCGATAGGCGTCTACGGCATTATCCTCGCTGGCTGGGCGTCGAATTCCAAATATGCATTTCTTGGCGCGATGCGCTCGGCCGCGCAAGTGGTCAGCTATGAAATCTCTGCGGGTCTGGCTCTGGTAGGCGTATTGATTTGTGCGGGCAGCTTGAACATGTCCGATATCGTGCGTGCACAGTCCGGTGCGCATGGACTTCTCGATTGGTTCTGGCTGCCGTTGCTGCCGCTGTTCGTGATCTATTTCGTTTCCGGCGTGGCCGAAACCAATCGATTGCCGTTTGACATGGCTGAAGGCGAGTCTGAGATCGTCGCTGGTTTCCATGTCGAATATTCTGGTGCGCCGTTCGCGGTGTTCTTCCTCACCGAATACGCGAACATGATCCTGATTTCCTTCCTGGCGCCCACGCTGTTTCTTGGCGGCTGGTTGTCGCCGTTCCCCGCAAGCTGGGGTTGGCTGGGCATCGCCGGCTGGTGGTGGCTGTTTGCCAAGGCATTCGTGTTCGCGTTCTTCTTCCTGTGGTTCCGCGCCGCATTCCCGCGCTACCGCTACGACCAGATCATGCGCCTGGGCTGGAAAGTGTTCATACCTATCGCGCTGGTGTGGATCGGCGTGGCCGGTTGCCTGGTGTATTTCGGCGTGATCGGCCAGGGTGTAACCACCGCAATGGGAGTGACGTCATGAATCGCGTCGCACGCTACTTCAAGAGCCTGATGCTGATTGAGTTGTGCAAAGGCCTGGGTCTGACCATGAAGTACATGTGGAAGCCCAAATACACCGTGCGCTACCCGATGGAGAAGATTCCGCAATCGGTGCGCTTCCGCGGCCTGCACGCGTTGCGCCGCTACCCGAATGGCGAGGAACGCTGCATCGCATGCAAGCTGTGCGAAGCGGTATGCCCGGCTTTGGCCATCACCATCGATTCGCATATACGCGAAGACGGAACCCGCCGTACCACGCGCTACGACATCGATCTGTTCAAATGCATCTACTGCGGCTTCTGCGAAGAAAGCTGCCCGGTCGATTCGATCGTGGAAACCAATATTCACGAGTACCACTTCGAAAAACGCGGCGAGAACATCATGACCAAGCAGAAATTGCTGGCCGTGGGCGACCGCTTCGAACAACTCATCGCCGAGGCGCGCATGCAGGATGCGCCGTATCGGTGATCGGTAAAGCCCTCTCCCCCGAGCAATCGGGGGAGAGGGTTGGGTGAGGGGGCAACGCCTCGGCAACGGAAGAGATCATGCGTTTAGACGACACGAAATCTGAAGCTCGCAAAGATACATCGCCGGTACTACAAGGCGGTATCGTGTGCATGACGCGCTGCCCCATCGCCTCAGCCCTCTCCCTCAACGGCTATGCCGTTGGGGGAGAGGGAGTCAATGCCGTGGGCGTTGAATATATTTCGTGGGATGGCGTATGAGTATTGAACTGATCCTGTTCTACGTTTTTGCCACCGTGCTCGTGATCACGGCGGTAGGCGTTATCGCCGTAAAAAACACGGTGCACGCCGCGTTGCTGCTGGTGCTGTGTTTTTTCACCACCGCGGCGCTGTGGTTGTTGATCGAAGTCGAGTTTCTTGGCGTGGCGCTGGTGCTGGTCTACGTCGGCGCCGTAATGGTGCTATTCCTGTTCGTGGTGATGATGCTGGATATCGACGAGGAATCCTTGCGCGAAGGCTTCGTTCGTCACCTGCCGATTGGTTTGCTCGTGGCCGTCGTCATGCTGGTGGAAATGATTGCGCTGATCGGGCTGCGCGCCATGGCGATCCCGGCACCGGCCGATCCTGCGGGCCACTCGAACACGGCGTGGCTCGGCCATGCGCTATTCACTCGTTACCTGTTGCCGTTCGAGATTGCGGCCGTGATCTTGACTGTTGCGGTCATTGCCGCCGTCATGCTCACGTTGCGCCAGCGCTCAAATGGGCGGCGTCAGTATCCGTCGCAGCAAGTCGCCGTCAAGGCGCGCGACCGGATTCGCATCGTCAAAATGCAAAGTGCCAGCAAGGAGACGCCGACCTCATGATTACGCTCGCCCATTACATCGCCCTCGGCGCGATCCTGTTCTGCATTTCGGTGGCGGGAATTTTCATCAACCGAAAAAACATCATTGTGTTGTTGATGGCCATCGAATTGATGCTGTTGGCGGTCAATATCAACTTCGTCGCATTTTCGCGCTTCATGGGTGACGCGGCCGGGCAGGTGTTCGTGTTTTTCATCCTGACCGTAGCCGCCGCCGAGTCCGCGATTGGATTGGCGATTCTCGTGGTGTTATTTCGTAATCGCGCGACGATCAATGTCGGTGAGATGGATGAGTTGAAGGGTTAGAAAAAAGCATTCTCCCGGCAGGATCGATGCCGCGACAGCGGCTGATTGGGGGGCAGGGTGCAAGGATGCAGGTTTGGAACGTGAATTACAGTCCGCCATCCAGGGCTTCTGGATTCCGACACTTCCTGCCGGAATGATGGAATCTGTGGAGTAATGAAGTTGGTACGGCGGGAGCAGCCGCAAAGCGGCGCATCCCGCCTTTGGGTTAGACCTGTCAACAGCGGGATTCGCCTGCTCCTCGGCGGAATTCGCTGCGCTACTCCCGCCCTACATGCATTGCGGAAATGACGGTTTGAGAAAGGCAAATACATGAGTTTGAGTCCGACAATTTTGCTCATCGTCGCGCTGGCCCCACTGGTCGGTGCGCTTATCGCTGGCCTGTTGCGCAATCAGGTCGGGCGCGCGGGCGCCGCATCTGTGGCAATCGCCGGCGTCGCCGTCAGTTGTGTGCTGTCGTTCTACGTGTTCTACCAACTCGTTTGGGGTGGCGCGCAGGCATTCAATGAAAATGTGTATACCTGGTTCCAGGTTGGCGGTTTCTCCACGCACATCGGCTTCATGATCGATCGGCTCAGTGCGCTGATGATGGTGGTCGTCACGTTCGTGTCCTTGATGGTGCACATTTATACCATCGGTTATATGGCCGATGACGATGGCTTCCAACGCTTCTTCAGCTACATCGCGTTGTTCACGTTTTCAATGTTGTTGCTGGTGATGTCCAACAACTTTTTCCAGTTGTTTGTCGGCTGGGAATTGGTCGGTCTGGTTTCGTACCTGCTGATCGGTTTCTGGTTCAAGAAGCCGACCGCCATCTTCGCCAGTCTCAAGGCGTTCATGGTCAATCGCGTCGGTGATTTCGGTTTTATCCTCGGCATTGCCGGCGTGCTGTGTTTCTTCCACACGCTCGATTACGCCACTGTTTTCCACGCCGCACCGTCGATCCAGGGCCAAACCCTGGAATTGTTCGGCGGCCACGCGTGGTCGGCGATCACGGTCATTTGCCTGTGCCTGTTCGTCGGCGCGATGGGCAAGTCCGCGCAGGTGCCGCTGCATGTGTGGCTGCCCGATTCGATGGAAGGCCCGACGCCGATCTCCGCGCTGATTCATGCGGCAACGATGGTCACTGCGGGCATCTTCATGGTCGCGCGCATGTCGCCGCTGTTCGAGCTTTCCGAAACCGCGTTGAGCACGGTGTTGATCATCGGCGCGACGACGGCATTCTTCACCGGCCTGATCGGCATCGTGCAGAACGACATCAAGCGCGTCATTGCGTATTCCACGCTGTCGCAATTGGGTTACATGACGGTCGCGCTGGGCGTTTCAGCCTACGGCACCGGAATCTTCCACCTGATGACCCACGCGTTCTTCAAGGCGCTGCTGTTCCTCGGTGCGGGCTCGGTGATCATTGCCATGCATCACGAGCAGGACATGCGCTACATGGGCGGCCTGCGCAAATACATGCCGATCACCTACATCACCATGTGGATCGGCACCCTGGCGTTGGTGGCCATGCCGGGATTTTCCGGATTCTTCTCCAAGGATGCCATCATCGAAGCCGCGCAGGAATCATCGCGCTGGGGTTCAGGCTACGCCTACTGGTGTGTGCTGTTCGGTGCGTTCGTCACCGCGTTGTACAGTTTCCGTCTGTTGTATATGACCTTCCATGGCACTGAACGCTTCGTCGTCGATCACGATGCGGCTAGCCACCACGATGCTTCCCATCATCACGAACCTGGCCATCTGGCGCATGCGCCAAAAGAATCCCCGTGGGTAGTGACCGTGCCGTTGATCGCGTTGGCGATTCCGTCGCTGATGATCGGCTGGTTTTCCGTCGGCCCGATTTTGCATGGCGACTTTTTCGGTGCGTCGATCGTCAGCGCAGTCGCTGAACACGCGCACGCGGCCACTGGAATCATCGCGATGGTGCTCGAAGGTTTTGCCGGCTTGCCGTTCTGGTTCGCGTTTGCCGGATTCGCCGTCGCCACCTACGTGTATCTATACAACCCGAAGCTGGCCGATCGCGCCAAACAAGCGCTGCATCCGCTGTGGAGCCTGCTCGATCACAAATACTGGTTCGACGAAATCTACCAGGCCGTGTTTGTGCGCGGTGGCCAATTGCTGGGTCGCGGCCTGTGGAAGGGCGGTGACGTCGGCGTGATGGACAACATCGCCATCGACGGCACCTCGGCCGGTATCGGCCGTATTGCCGCGACCGTGCGTTGGGTGCAGTCTGGCTATTTGTATACCTATGCGTTCGCCATGATTCTCGGCCTGGTCGCTTTGCTGGGTGCGTTGTGGTGGGTGGTAACCCATTAAAAGGTGCGGCCATGGATGGCCGCTTCCTGATCTGCGCATTCAGGGATGAATGCATAAGCAACGACAAGTGCGGTTACGTAAACCGTACCGTTTGAAAGTGGCGGTCGCGAACGATCGCATGAACATCGGATAAGAAAATGAGTTCTAGCTGGCCCTTGTTAAGTCTTCTGATCTGGCTGCCGATACTCGGCGGCGGGCTGGTTGCGCTCGTCGGTCCACAGCGTGCAAATACGGCGCGCTGGCTGGCGTTGGCCATCACGCTGATTATTTTCTTCATCAGTATCCCGCTATGGACGGGCTACGATTCGGCCAGCGGCACGATGCAATTCCTCGAGCACAAGGTCTGGATTGGCGCGATCAACGCCAACTACAACCTCGGTGCTGACGGTATTTCGATTGCACTGATAGTGCTGACCACGCTGACCACCGTACTCGTCATCATCGGGGCCTGGGACGCGGTGCACGACAAGGTCAGCCAATACCTGGCGGCATTTCTGGTGCTCGAAGGTTTGATGATTGGCGTGTTCGCGGCGATGGATGCGCTGCTGTTCTACGTATTCTTCGAAGCGATGCTGATTCCGATGTTCATCATCATCGGTGTCTGGGGCGGGCCGCGACGCGTCTATGCCACGTTGAAATTCTTCCTTTACACGTTTTTCGGTTCGATCTTCATGCTGATCGGATTGATCTACCTGTACCTGCACGCGCACACCTGGGAATTGTCGAAACTCGCAGAATTTCATCTTTCCGCTACGGCGCAGGCATGGCTGTTTTTTGCCTTCCTCGCCGGTTTTGCGATCAAGGTACCGATGTGGCCAGTGCATACCTGGTTGCCGGATGCGCACGTCGAGGCGCCTACCGGCGGTTCGGTGATCCTGGCTGCGATCATGCTGAAGATCGGCGGATACGGTTTCATTCGTTTCTCGCTACCGATCGTGCCCGACGCAAGCCAGCAATTCGCCTGGCTTATGGTGGCGCTGTCGATCATCGCGATCATCTATATCGGCTACGTCGCACTCGTGCAGCCGGACTTGAAAAAACTGATCGCTTATTCATCGGTCGCACATATGGGCTTCGTAACGCTGGGTCTGTTCATCAGCCTGGCGCTGATCCGCGTCATCGGCAGCCCCGACGCGGCTTACCTGGGCGTCTCCGGCGCCGTGGTGCAGATGATTTCGCACGGTTTCATTTCCGGCGCGCTGTTCTCGTGTATCGGTGTACTCTACGAGCGTACCCACACGCGCAACATTGCCGACTACGGCGGGGTCGTTAACACGATGCCGTGGTTCGCCGCATTCTGGGTATTTTTCTCAATGGCCAATTGCGGCATGCCCGGTACCAGCGGTTTTGTCGGTGAATTCATGGTGATCCTGGCCAGCTTCCAGGTGAACTTCTGGATCGCGGCTGGTGCTGCATTCACACTCATCATCGGCGCGGGCTACACCTTGTGGTTGGTCAAGCGCCTTATATTCGGAGCCGTGACCAACGATCTCGTCGCCAAACTGCGCGACATAAATCCGCGTGAAGCATTGCTGCTCACCGCATTCGCGGCCGGCGTGCTGGTCATCGGCATCTGGCCCGCCCCACTTACGCACCTGATGGACGCCTCGATCAAACATATCGTCGATCAATTGTTGTTGACCAAGATCTGACGCAGGACCTGCAATGAATTTCAATCTCCACGATTTGATCCTGCTTCTGCCCGAGGAC
>JBDTLA010000008.1:0-29031 GCA_039935035.1 Rudaea sp.
TTGCAGTTGCAGTTGCCCGACATAGCCGACCGTTACCGCATCGAAGGTCAGCCCGATGGCAACGTCACACTCGCGCAGGTCGATGCGAATGCACGTTGACGCTTTCCCATTGCAACATGTTGCGTGCGGCCGGCAACGCGGCTTCACCTTGCTCGAGGTTTTGATTGCGTTGTTGGTGCTGGCGGTGGCTCTGCTGGCCTTGTCACGTACGGCTGCCAACCAGGTCAACAACTTTGGTGCATTGCGCGAGCGCACGGTGGCGGGTTGGTTGGCAACCGATGTGCTCACGCAAATGCGCCTGAATACGCCATTTCCGCCAGCGGGGAAAAGCGATGGCCAACGCCGTTTTGGTGGTCGCGACTGGCATTGGGAATTGATCGTTCAGACCACGCCGGTCGATACGTTACGCAGACTCGACGTGCGCGTGTATGCGGGAACCGACCGCAGCGCGCCGCTGGCGGAGCTGACCGGATTCAGCGGCACGGATTTGCAACCGTGAAGTCGCGAATCAAAAATGCTCAATGCGCGCGACTTAATGCAAGCCGCGCAATCGCGCCCCAAGCCTCCGATTGCCGATTCCACGCTCCCGAATCCAGAATCACGAATTCCCAACCCCGGTTCAAAGGCTTCAGTCTGATCGAGCTCTTGGTAGCGATGGCGGTGTTCGCGATCATGGCCGCGCTGGCCTACGGCGGCTTGAATTCCATCGCGCGCACGCGCACGGAATTGGCCAAGCAGGAAGATGCGTTCCGCGACCTGATGCGGGCAGTCGGATCGTTCGATGGCGACCTGCGCGAAACCGTGGCGCGGCCAATTCGCGGCAGTGCGGGGCAAATCGTGCCGGCATTTGTCGGCACATCGGATCATGTCGAATTCACCCGAGTGGGTTTCGCCAATCCGCAGGCCGAGCCGCGCTCGAACTTGCAGCGCGTGTTCTACGAACGCGACGCTGATTCGCTGAAACGCGGCCGCTACGCGGTCCTGGATCGTGCGCCAAATACCGCGCCGCAGATCGTTGACCTGCACGTGAAGACTCAAGAGCTGCGGCTACGCTATCTGGATCCCCAATCAGGCCGCTGGCTGGATGCGTGGCCGCCACCGCTTGCGACCGATGCGACGGTGCTGCCACGCGCGGTGCAGTGGCAGTTGCGCACCCACGACTATGGCGAGATTACGCAAACCATCGAACTGGTTTCGGCGTGGCCCAAGGACGCTGCTGGTGCGCAGCAATCCAACAAGTCGCCGCCATGATGCGCGGCAATTCAAGCCAACGCGGTGTCGCGCTGATCGTCGCCTTGCTGGTCGTGGCACTGGCTACGGTGTTGATCGCTGGCTTGCTCGATCGCGGCGAATTGACTGCCGCGCGTACGCGTAACCAATTGCGTGCCGAACAGGCGCGTGCGTACTCATTGGGATTGGAGGCGTACGCGGCAAAGGTGCTCAGTCGCGATGCCGAAAATGGCAAGACGGACGCGGCCGATGATATCTGGGCGTTGCCGCTGCCTCCGACGCCGGTGCCGGGTGGCGAGATCACGGCAACGATGGGCGATCTCAATGGTCGATTCAACCTGAATAATCTGGACCCAAAAAAAAGTAATCTGAATGCGGATGCTTGGAAGACCAAATTCAGCACGTTGTTGCGCGCGCTCAAACTCGATCCGACGTTGGCGCAAAATGTTGTTGCGTGGATGAGTGCGAACGCCTCGACCAACGGCACGAATGCCGACGATGCCTATTATCTTGGCCAATCCGTGCCGTATCGTGCCGCGCATCGTGAATTCATGCATGTGTCGGAATTGCGCCTCGTCAAAGGCGTCGACGGCGACGTCTACGCGGCGCTGGCGCCGTATGTCAGTGCGCTGCCGGCTGGAACAACGATCAACCTCAACACCGCCAGCGTACCGGTATTGATGACGATGAAACAATCGATGACCGAAGCCGAGGCGCAGCCAATCTGGCAGCAAGGGCACGCGAATTTCACGACCCCCCAGGAAGCGATCAAGGCGCAGCCTGCCTTGGGCGGGGTGATCGAATGCGAAGTCTGCTACTCGGTCCAGAGCAGCTATTTCCTTGCGCGCGGAGAAATCACCCTGGATGGTCTGCCATTCACGTTTTATAGCCTGATCGAGCGCCGCATTGAATCACCCGGCGGCATACGCGTGCTCCAACGCAGCAGCGGCGCCGACGATTGATGCCAGATCACCCCGACATCGTTAAACTGGCTTGATGACTACGACAACGACAACGATGCGAATCCTGCTTGCCGCGCTGCTGGGCGCCGCCACTTTCCTTTCCGGATGCACGCAAGCGCCGGTGCGCAAAACGTTGCTCGTTCCAGTCGATGCCGAAAAGGCCACGGCGAACTATCTCACCTCGATCCAGAACGATCCCCCACTGCTGCAGGCGTTCATGCGCGGTCTGCCCAAAGGCGCGGATCTGCACAATCATTTGTCCGGCGCCGTCTATGCCGAGCACTATCTGCAATGGGCGGCGGACGATGGCAAGTGCATCGATCGCACCACCCTGGACGCCGTGCTGCCGCCCTGCGATGCAGCGAACGGCAGGCCGCCGGCAGCCGATGCGATGCACGATACGCTGCTGCATCGCCAGATCATCGATGCGTGGTCGATGCGCGATTTCGTCGCCTCGAATGGGAATTCAGGCCACGATCATTTCTTCGATACATTCGTGAAATTCCACCACGCCACGCAAGGACATCGCGGCGACATGCTCGCGCTGGCAATGCACGACGCCGCACAACAGCGCATCTCCTATCTGGAATTGATGGATACGCTGGCGCAGGGCTCACTTCGCAAGCTGGCGAACGACACAGGCTGGAATCCGGATTTCAAGCAAATGCGCGACCACCTCGAACCCGGGATGCCGCAGGTCTTGCGTGCGGCGAGTGCCGAGATGGATCGCGCGCAGCAACGGATGCGCGCCGATCTGCATTGCGCAACAGCGCAGGCCGATGCCGGCTGCGAAGTGCAAGTGCGTTACCTCTATCAAGTGTTGCGCGGTATGCCGCCCCAGGAAGTTTTTTCGCAAATGCTCGCAGGTTTCGAGCTGGCCGGCCACGAGCCACGCGTGGTCGGCCTGAATATGGTCATGGCTGAAGACGGCCATACGGCGATGCAGGATTTCAACTTGCACATGGCCATGCTCGATTATTTGCACGGCATCTATCCACAGGTGCAAATTTCATTGCACGCTGGCGAATTGTCAGCGGCCATGGTGCCGCCGGATGGCTTGCGCTTTCATATCCGCGCGTCGATCGAGCACGGCCATGCCCAGCGCATTGGGCATGGCGTGGATATCATGCATGAAGATCGCCCGTTCGAGCTGCTGCGTGAAATGGCGCAGAAGAATATCCTGGTGGAGATTTGCCTCACCAGCAACAAGACCATTCTCGGCATTACCGGTGCGGACCACCCGCTGCCGGTGTACCTGCAAGCGCATGTGCCGGTGGCGCTGGCGACGGACGATGCCGGGGTTTCGCGCTCAACGCTGTCGCGTGAGTTCGTCGAAGCTGAACTGCAATTCCATTTGCCCTATCGCACGTTGAAAACCATGGTACGCAACAGCCTTGCACACGCGTTTGTGCAAGGTGCGGATTTGTGGATCGCGCCCAAGGAATTTCGCCCGGTCGCGGCCTGCGCGAAAGATCGGGTCGGTGCGAAAAGCCCAACGCAAAACTGTGCGGATTTCCTGGTGCACAGCGAAAAAGCCCATCTGGAGTGGCTGCTCGAAGCGGGGCTGACCGAGTTCGAAGCGCAAATCGCGAAGCGATGATGCGCTGCTACAATGCCTGCTGTTCCCTGTTGCCGATGCCATGTCCGAACGTCTGCTGATCCGCCTGCAAGCTGATGGCCGGTTGTCCTGGTTGACCCAGGATGCATCCGGTCGTGCGCTCGCCGGCACGACATCCGGCGCGCCGGCGGCGCAAGCCGTGACACGCGCGCAACGCATCGTCGTACTGGTTCCCGCCGAGGATGTGTTGCTGCTGGAAACGCCGCGCATCGCCGGCGGCAGCAGCCAGTTCCGAAAGGCCGTGCCATTTGCGCTGGAAGACCAGCTTGCCGGCTCGGTTGAGGATTTGCATTTCGCCATTCCAGAACGCACAAGTGGCGATCGCGTTCCGGTTGCCGTTGTCGCACGCGCGACAGTGAGCGACTGGATCGACCAGCTTGCCAGCGAAGGCATTCGCGCCGACGCGATGTTCGCCGAGACCCAGGCTTTGCCGTGTGAAACCGACGGTGCTTGTTTGCTTGTCGAGGGTGAGCGCGCCTTATGGCGATTTGCAGCCGCGCAGGCTGGCGCCTGCGAAGTGAACGCGTTGCCGGATTGGTTGCCCGTGATCGCTGGCGGCGAGGACAAACCGCGTGCGTTGATCGTGCATGATTTCCGCGATGCGCCTGCCCTGGAATTGCCGATTCAACCACTGCGTTACCACCGCAACCAACATGACGCGCTCGCTTTTCTTGCCGCGCAGTTGGCCACGGAACCCGCATTGAACCTGCTGCAAGGCGCATTCGCTCCGGCGCATCGACAGGCGCCAGCGAAGCGCTTGTGGCGCAATGCAGGCGCGCTCACGGCTGCCGCGATAAGTTTGTTATTTGTATACTATGGCGCTGATTGCTGGCGTCTTTCGCGCCAGTCGGCGAGTCTGGATGCGGCCGCACATTCGATTCTGCACAGCACGTTTCCAAGCATGGACAAGGTCCCCGGCGATCCGCGCCAGCTCATGCAAAGCGCCATGCGCGGGCTGAATGCAGGCTCCGATAGCGGCGGCCTGCTGCCATTATTGACGCGTATCGCGCCAATCCTCGGCAGCACCACGCGCATCTCGCTCACCGGAATGGAATTCCACAACGACACGCTTGAACTGGCGATGCGCGCGCCTGACGTGCAGACGCTTGATCGCATGCGCGAGGGCCTGAACAATTTGCCTGGGCTCGGCGTCGAGCTCACCGCCGTCAATAGCGGTGCTGAAGGCATCGACGGGCGTATGCGCATCAATCGGAGCAAGCCATGATCGCCGCATGGTGGGCCGGTTTGCAGCCGCGCGAACGGCACGTGCTGGCGATTGGTGCGATCGTTGTGGCATTGCTGCTGGGCTGGGCTTTGCTGTGGTACCCACTGGCACATGCGCGGCAGGAATTGAGCGCACGCGTGGCGCGCGAAAACGCCGACCTGAACTGGATGCGTCAGGCGCAGGCTCAGGCGCAGATGCTGCATGCACAAGGCACTCGCGGGCAAGTCAATCGGCAGGGCAAATCGTTGCTGGCCCTGGCCGATGCCAGCGCGCGCAACGCCGGATTGGCCAGCGCGCTCAAGCGCGTCGAGCCCACCGGCAACGACAATGTCCGCGTCACCTTCGACGTGGCTGATTTCGATGCGCTGATGAATTGGCTGGATGCGCTCGGCCGCGATTACGGCGTCCAGGTAACTGATTTGTCCGCCGATAAAGTCGAAGGATTGGGCTTGGTCAATGCGCGCGTGACGTTGCGGGATAGTGCGCGATAGCTGGGAATCGGGAGAAAGACATGTTGCGACATCAAACAGTTCGTCATTCCCGCGCAGTCGGGAGGCGCTCTACAACAGCCGGAGGGCTGGTTATCAGTGTCTTTGCTTAGCTCTGTCGGCAAGGCAAAAGAGCCAGGTCACTGAATTCCCGCCAAGAGCATCCGCGGATGACGAATTTTTTGCGCGCACACCACTTATCGCTCAACACAAAACTTCTATGAAACTCTTACGCAAACTCATCCTGATTCTCATCGTCCTCGCGGTCGTCGCGGTCATTGTCGCGGCTACGCTGCCGGCCAGTTTCGCCTATCGATGGGTCGCCGGTCGCATGGGCGTGGTGCGCTTGCAGGGAATCAGTGGCACGCTTTGGAACGGCCACGCCGACGTGGTGCAGGCGTTCGGGCAGAATATTGGCGCCGCGGATTGGCGCGTCGATATCGGGCCGTTGCTGAGTCGTGTCGTGCGCGCGCATCTGCAATTGAATGGCGCGCAGCTGAAAGCCAACGGTGTTCTCGAGCGCAATGTCGATGGCAGTATCGAGATTCGCGATGCGAAGTTTACGATGCCGGCAAGCATGCTCGCGCCCGCGGTGGATATTCCTACGCTGAGCCTGCTCGGCGATATCGATGGCACCATTGTCCATGCGCGCTTGCAAACTGCGTGGGTGGATCAAGCCAATGGTAGCGCGACGTGGCATAACGCCGCTGTCGCCGGCGCAGCGCAGGCGCAACTCGGCGATATTCAGGCCAGCTTTGCATCAACCGACGATGCGGCCATCGCTGGGACAGTTCACGACTTGGGCGGGCCACTGCGCGTAGAGGGAACTTTCAAGGTGGACGCCGGCAAGTTCGATGCCGACGCCACGCTGGCCGCGCGCGACGGTAATCCGCAAGTCGTCGATGCATTGCGATACATCGGTGAACCACAGGCCGACGGCAGTTCGCATCTGATCATCCACGGGCAATTGTTCAAGCTGTTTTGATGGATGCTGCACTGTCCACGTTTCTCGATCATGCGCTCGGCGTTGCGCGCGAAGCCGCAGCTGCTGCTGCGCAGGTGATTCTCCGGCATTACGAACGTGGCGTCGCCGTCGAGATCAAGGCTGATCAAACTCCGGTTACCGTGGCAGATCGCGAGGCTGAGACCACGATCAAGGCGATACTCAAGCGCGCATTTCCCGAGCATGCGTTCTACGGTGAAGAACACGGGCGTGAAGGCGATGGCGATTACCTGTGGCTGATCGATCCGATCGATGGCACGAAAGCCTTCGTGCGCGGCTATTCGATGTTTTCCACGCAAATTGCGCTAATGCATCGCGGCGAGTTGCTGCTCGGCGTATCCAGCGCGCCGGTGTACGGTGAAATTGCGTGGGCACGACGCGGCGGTGGTGCGTATCTGAATGGCGTCGTGATTCACGTCGCAGACACGCAGCAATTCAATGCTGGCACTGCGATTTCCATCGGCAATGTCAAGACATTGACGCGCAATCCGGCACATTGGAACGCACTCGGCGAATTGATCCAGCGCAGCGGGCGTATCCGCGGCTACGGCGACTTCCTGCACTACCACCTGCTCGCGCGTGGTTGCATTGATCTGGTGATCGAATCCGACGTCAACATTCTCGATATCGCCGCGCTCGCAGTGATCGTGCGGGAGGCGGGCGGTACGTTTAGCGACCTGGCGGGGAATGCGCTGTCGCTGGATACCACCAGTGTCCTTGCGGGGACGCCGGCGTTGCATGCGCAGGCCCTGGGGTTGGGGTTGGGACCCACCTAACGGTTGGCGATTTCACCGGGTCTTCGGCTCGGGAACTCACGTCTCGCCATTCCTGCGCAGGCAGAAATTCAGCGCCCTACGCTCGTCATTCCTGCGGCAGCAGGAATCCGTGCTTTTGCTTGGTTTTCGTAGAGCAATGCCTCTGGCTTCCTTCGGCGAGTGCGTTACTCTCGAATGCTTGTGTAGGATGGGTATCGCTACGCTCCATTCATCCTACGTGCCGCGGAAACAGCGTAACGAAACACCGCGAAGGCCGCGTCAGCAAAAACGCGCAAAACGTCCAAGCGAAGCGTGAAGCGTTACAATGTGCAGATGCGAAAACCTCCTATTATCCATTCCACGAAACCGGCCGAAGGCAGCCGTTTCCTGCAAGTTGAATTGCTGGATCTTGAGTTCTCCAATGGCGAACGTCGCATCTACGAACGCCTGAAAGGCTCGGGTCTTGGTGCCGTCATCATCGTGCCGATGCGCGATGACGAGACCGTATTGCTGGTGCGTGAGTACGGTGGCGGAATCGATCGTTACGAACTGGGCGTGCCGAAGGGACGACTGGATCGCGACGAAACGGTTGAGCAAGGCGCAAATCGCGAATTGAAGGAAGAAATCGGGTTTGGCGCTCGCGAGTTGCGTATTCTGACTACGCTGTCGTTGTCGCCGGCGTACATGACCAGCATGACGCACGTGGTGCTGGCGCGTGATCTGTATCCAGAGCGGCTGGTCGGTGACGAGCCCGAAGAACTTGATGTCGTGGAATGGAAAATGTCGAAATTGCACGAGCTCATCGCGCACCCAGAAGTCACTGAAGGCCGTTCGATTGCGGCGTTGTTCATTGCGCGCGAATACCTGGCCGGGCGGTTCAAACCCAAGTGTTGAAGGACTCGACTATTTCAATGAACGACGACTGCGAGGCTGCCGCCAGCGACGAATTGCTTGAACTGGCTCGCGGTTGTTGCGCGATCGCGCGCACGGCGGGAGCGGCAATCATGCGCGTGTACGCAGGCGAATTCACCGTGCAGCACAAGGCCGACGATTCGCCACTTACAGCCGCCGATCTTGCCGCGCATCGCGCAATCGTCGATGGGCTGCATGTGATCACGCCGCAGATCCCAGTGCTTTCTGAAGAAGCTTCCGAGCAGGCCGCATGGAGCGTGCGTCAACAACGCGCACGTTATTGGCTGGTCGATCCACTCGACGGGACCCGCGAATTCGTCAAACGAAATGGCGAATTCACCGTTAACATCGCGCTGATCCATGAGCACCAGCCGGTACTCGGCGTCGTGTTCGCGCCGGTATTGCAAGAAATGTACTGGGCGTGGCGTGGTGGTCACGCGTTCTACAGCGCTGGTGAACAAGGCGAAAAAGTGGATTTGCATACGCGCCGACGCGGCGATCCATTGCGAGTCGCAGGCAGTCGTTCGCATGCTGATCCACGCCTGGTTGCGGCACTTGAAAAGCTCGGCTCTTACGAGCTTCAACCACTGGGCTCTTCGCTGAAATTCTGTCGTGCGGCACGCGGAGAAGTGGATTTGTATATTCGTTACGGCCCCACCAGTGAGTGGGACACCGCGGCTGGGCAATGCGTCCTTGAACAGGCCGGTGGCGGTGTCACCGATATGTCCGGCGCGCGATTGCGATACAACACCAAGGAAAGCCTGCTCAATCCGAGCTTTCTCGCTTTCGGGGACACGAGCGTAGATTGGGCGGGGGAGATTTAGAACCGGGAATCGGGAATTGACGCTCGGGACGCGGGAATCGGGAATCGGGAATCGCAAACGCAAAGGCAAAGGCAAAGGCACGTCATTCAAGCGGCTCTCAACAGCCGAAGGGCTGGTCAAGCTGGAATCCAGTTCTTTCTTTGCGCTTTTGTGGTGCCTATTCAGTGCACGAACTGGATTCCCGCCGGCGCGGGAATGACGAAGCGAAAGGTGGTTCGCAGCACAAGCCACCCGGCGTAGCCCACAGCCCTCCCACTCAGCCCCCAACCGACCATGGCCACCATCAACAACCTACTCCGCATCATGGCCTCGCTGCGCGAGCCGAACACCGGCTGCCCTTGGGACGCGCAGCAGACCTTCGCCAGCATCGCGCCGTACACCGTCGAGGAAGCCTATGAAGTGGCCGATGCAATCGATCGCAGCGACATGCAAGGTCTACGCGAGGAACTGGGGGATCTGCTGTTCCAGGTGGTGTTCCATGCACGCATGGCCGAAGAATCCGGGGCCTTCGCTTTCGATGACGTAGTCGATGCCATTTGCCGCAAGATGATCCGTCGACATCCGCACGTGTTTGCCGATGAAAAAGTGGAAAACGTGCAAGCGCAGTCCCAAGCCTGGGAAGAGCACAAGCGCCGTGAACGCGCACAACGCGGCGACGAGGACACCAGCCTGCTTGCGGGAATTTCACGCGGCCTGCCGGAATGGCAGCGTGCGCTCAAGCTGCAGAAGCGCGCCTCGATCATTGGCTTCGACTGGAGCGATCCCGGTCCGGTGCTCGACAAGCTCGCCGAGGAGATCGACGAAGTGCGCCACGAGCTTGCCACTGGTGCGGATCCCGCGCGCGTTGCGGATGAAATCGGCGATGTGCTGTTCGTTTGCGTGAATCTGGCGCGCGTGGCCAAGGTCGATTATTCGGCCGCCATGCGCGGAGCCAATGCCAAATTCGAGCGTCGTTTCCGGCGCATGGAAGCGCTTGCGGCAGCCGAAGGCACTGCGCTGGATGGCAAATCGCTGGCCGAACAGGATGCCTATTGGGATCGGGCCAAGGCTGACGACAAGGCGGGGCGGCTTAAACCCTGACGCGCGCTCGTGCATCTGATGGGTTGATCGTCCACGGGAGTCTGACATGCGTATTCTGATTTTTTCCGCCCTGGCTTTGTTTGTCGTCGCGGCTAACGCCAACGAGTGCAAATACAACGCAGAGCGCAAACTCGATATTGATCCGAAAGGCCTACAGGCGCTGGCGTTCATGCTGGGCTCCAGCGATTTGAACGTGCAGGGTGTGCCTGGCCTGACTCAAATTGAAGTCATCGGCAAAGCCTGTGCGTCCGAGCAAGCCCGGCTTGCCGCTCTCACCCTCACGCAGCAGCGCGATGGTGATGTGGTTACGGTGACTCCGCATCAGGCCAGCGGGCAGAGCTTGGGCCTGTTCGGTTCCGATTACGCCTACGTCGATTTGAAGGTACGCGTGCCGACAACGCTGCCGATCCGGGTACAAACACATTCAGGCGACGCCATGATTGCCGATGTCGCGGCATTGGATTTCGATTCGCATTCCGGCGACCTGATCCTGAACCGTGCGAGCGGTGCGGTTGCATTGAGTCTGCATTCGGGCGACGTCAAGGCGCGCGATATTGGTCCCGTTGAGGTGCGCCGCTCCGGTTCAGGAGACGTGGATGCCAGCCGCGTTCACGGCGCGATCTTGGTAGGTCACGTCGGCTCAGGCGATTTGCAGTTCAACGATGTGGACCAAGGCGTGCATGTGGAATCGGTGGGTTCCGGCAACGTGACCGTTGATCGTGCCGGCGGCAATGTGATGATTGATGCGATCGGTTCCGGCGATATAACAGTCACTAATGTCGGCGGAGACTTCACGGTAAAGGCGGTCGGCAGCGGGGATATTCATCACCGCAACGTGAAGGGTAAAGTCGACGTGCCCAAGCGCGACGACGACTAAAAAAGCGGCGGGGCGTTGCCGGCCCGCCGCTACAGGGTGGCCCTGCACTCGCGCAGGGCCTCGGGGGTTTCAGCCGGGACTTTCAGCCTCGGTCTTGTTTGGGTTCGGCGCGGGCGAGGTTTTCGTCCAGGCTCTGGCGCAGCGTGGCAATGGCCGCGTCCGGATTGGTCGGCGCGCTCTGTAGCCGGGCCAGGCGCATGTAGAGGTAATTGCGCAGCTTCGGGTTGTGCGTCTTGGCCAACACGTCGCGATACAGTGCGGGCAACGCACTCGTTTTGCCACTCGCGCGATACAGGCGATCCATCGCACGCAAGTCGAAAATCGTGGCACGTACGGCCGGCGATCCATTCGCGCCACGATGGTGACGAGCATCCTGACGATGTGTCCAGTGGGCAGCGCCTGGGTCTTGGGTGTCGGTTTGGGCGTTGGCAGATTCGCGGCCTGTGGGCACGGCCTGAACAACGAATACCGTGGCGCACAGGCTCAATGTGCTGACAGCGAGCAGGATCAGTGTTTTGGATTGCATGGGAGTAGTTCTCTGGTCATTGCAACGATCCTCAACGCACGACGCGATGATCCGTTGACCTGCGCAGACCAATTCCTCGCGGGAGAATCGCCGCATGACGCCACGCTCATTTCTACTTGCCTTTCCCCCGTAAAGTGGGGGAAGCGAAGAAATTTTCTCGCGCGACTGGATGTTTGGGCGAAACGATCATCCGTCAAGTTTCAGCTATGCCCGGCCGCAGCTGATTGGTGCTGATCCTCAGTTCGTCAGTCCCGCTAAGAGCATGCCGGAATGACGAGAAATGATGGTTTCGTCGTTCTTCAAGTGCTCAGGTTCGACCCTAATCAGGTGGCCGCATCAACAAGGCGGTAAAATCCCAATCGGAATTTTTCCGGCAAACATTAGGGGCAAATCATGGCTTGGGCACATCTGGTGATCTTGGGTGCGTTGATTGAATACTTTGTGTTTGCTGCGCTGGTTGGAAAGGCGCGGGGAAAATATGGCGTACACGCGCCGGCGACCAGCGGCAATGAAATCTTCGAACGTTACTTTCGTGTGCAACAGAACACGCTTGAGTTGCTGATCCTGTTTGTGCCGGCGCTTTGGATCGCCTGCTCATATTTCGATCCGCGCTGGGCGGCAGGTGTCGGCGTGTTCTATTTGATCGGTCGCATTCTCTACATGCGCGGCTACGTGAGCGATCCCAAATCCCGCCATATCGGTTTCATGCTCAGCTTGGTGCCGATCGTTATCCTGATTTTGGGTGCAGTTTTCGGTGCCTTGCGCGCACTGGTTTCCGGCTGAGTCGGGTTTAGTCGTAGAAAATGAAAAACGCGGCGACGACGATCAGTGCGAATCCGACAATGTGATTCCACTTGATTGTCGTTCCCAGATAGCTGGCCGAAAACACCACGAACACGCACAGCGTGATGATTTCCTGGATTGTCTTGAGTTGCGCAGGGCTGTAGACCTGATAGCCGATGCGATTGCCCGGCACCTGTAGGCAGTATTCGAAGAATGCGATGCCCCAGCTCACGAAGATGACGATCCACAGTGGTCGATCGGTGAATTTGAGATGCCCGTACCAGGCGAACGTCATGAAGATGTTCGAGCCCAGCAAGAGCACGATGGGTGCGAGGTAAGCAAACATGGATAATCCCTGAGGTTTGGCGATGGTTGCCGCGGCCAGCGAAATTACGAATCGTTGTCCAGAAAACGCGATTCGTAAAGCAGGCTTTCGATGCGGGTTTCCTGGTCGGCAATGAACTCAAGGCCGAGATCGTCTGAGCCCACGCGCACGATTCGCGTATCGATGCTGATAACGGTTTCCTGATCGAAGATGAAGAACACCCGGCACAGTTCGGACGATTGTTCCGGCCAGTTCTTCGGGCGGCCGATGCAGGCGCCGCCTTGCGACAGGTCCCGCACTTCCGAGAGGTAGCCTTCGTTGTCGCATACGGCCAGCGCGGCCGAGTAGATTGCCAGGCGCGGATGGCGGCGTTTTTCGGCGAATGACATACGCGGGCATCGCTCGGAAGGGGCATGGCTACAATAGTCGTGCCGTGCATGAGCGCGCAAGCGAAAGCATCACACTTTGATCGTCGGGGCTGCGTTCGGATTCGGCTTTCGCAGGCGTTTAACGAGTCGTGGCGCAAGTTGCGGCAGGGTTGCCTGGATGCGATGGTGATATCGCAATCAGGCGCTTGCCGCTGGTATTGATGGGTATGGCTGCAATCCACAATGCGAGGCCAGTCAGCGATTCAAGCGTGTTTGGGATATAAGTCCAATTGTCAGGATGATCTGGGGAACTCGATGAAGCAATTCAGCAAGCGAATCGTCGGCCTGCGCCTGGCGCCATTGTCTGCCGCACTGGCGCTGGGCCTGTGCGTAATTCCAATGGCCGAATCCTATGCGGTTGGATTGGATGTGAGCATGCCGGCAACGTGGAAAGCCGGCGACGGCAGCGGTGTGGCCGCACTGATGCAATACCTGCAAAGCGTGGCTGCCGCTCGCAAACCGTCGGTGCTTGCGGCAGCAACTGCAACCGCGCAGGTCACCAGTTGTGCCGACGATGGTAGCGTTGGCACCCTGCGCGAAGTGATCGCCGCAGCCGGTGAGGGCGATCGGCTGGATCTGAGTCAGTTGAATTGCAGCGTCATCACCCTGACTCAAGGCGCGATCCCGGTCATGCTCGACAACCTGACCATGCTGGGCCCTGGCGCGGATCGCCTTGCCATCGATGGCGGCAGGCTGGATCGCATATTTATCCACTACGGTTACGACACGCTGGATCTGGAAGGGCTGACCGTCCGCAACGGTTTCAATCAAGTCAGCGGGTATCACGTGGCCGGCGGCGGATGCATCGTAGGTAACGGCTACGTGACCCTGGACCGCAGCGTGGTCAGCGCTTGTACCTCCGTTGGCGAGGGCGCCTACGGGGGCGGCATTCTTGCGCGTGGCATCACCCTTTATTCAAGCACGTTGTCGGGCAATCTGGCACTGGGCAGCCATCCCAATACGTTCACAGCGGCCTATGGCGGTGGCGCGATGGCGTATCGCGGTACTGCTGCGCTTTACGACAGCACCGTCACCGGCAATCGCGCCGCGCACGAGCGCACCGACACCAACGGCAGCTACTGCACCGGCGGTGGCCTCTTTGCCGACAATGGGGGCTACGCGTATGCGTCGACTATCAGCAACAATTATTCGTACGGAACCGGCGGTGGCATTGCCAGCCACGGTGGATTTTTCATCAGCCAGAGCACCATTTCCGGCAACACGGCGCATGGGAAAAAAGGTGGTGGCATGTTTGTGCGACTGTTCAACTCGATGAGCATCAACAACGCAACGATTGCCGACAACACGGCCGTGGATGGCGGGGGCATGTATTTTTCCGGACAACCTCAGGCAATTACCCTGCAAAGCACGCTGGTGGCGAACAACGTCGCGAGCGCATCTGGCGCAGACATCGCCACGCAGAATCTGCTGACCATCGCCGGCTCGCATAACTTGATCCTGAAAGCCAGCAATGCCGTGCTACCGATGGATACGCTGCATGGCAATCCGTTACTCCTGCCGCTCGCATTCAACGGCGGCCCGACGCAAACGCAAGCACTGAGTTTCGGGAGTGCCGCGCTCGACGCCGGCAGCAATCCGCTTGGCTTTTCATACGACCAGCGTGGTAGCGGCTTCGTTCGGCAGATCGGCGCCGCGCCAGACATCGGTGCGTTCGAAGGGGCGCTTGCCGCTGCCATGCCGCAAGAGGTTCCCGCGGCCAGCGAGTGGATGCTTGGGCTGATGGTTGGATTATTCGGTTGGCTGGGCTGGTGGCGGTGCGAGAAGCGAACACGTTGAACGACGGGAATCGGGAATCGGAAATCGAAAAATCAACGGCTCGTCGTTTCGGGAGCTATTTTTGGCTGCGAAACGATCAAAGAATTTTATTCTTCTCGCTTCGCATCACGCCAGTCCAAGGGTCGTAGCCCCTGCATTAATCAATCTTGCCAGTTTCTGTTGGCTCGATTACTCTGTGACGTAGATCACATCGCGCTCCTGGGGACGCCATGAATTCGCCACGCACTGCTTTCAAATCGAGAGTTTCGTTGACGCCTTTGGCCAGCGCACTTGCCATTGCACTGGGGGTTGGCAGCATTGGTGCAGATGTCCATGCTGGAACCACTCCCCATGACAGCTCGGGCCACGCGGCCATGCATGCCTTGCGTCAAGAATTGGCACAGCTTAAACAGCAACTGCAAACCGATCCGCGTGTTATCGCGTGGAAGCAGCGTGCACATCACCGACTGGTGCCCAAGCCTGCCGGCGTGCAGGCAACGGTGGCCGTGAGTTCGTGTGTGGACGACCCCAACAGCGCAACCACGGCGGGCACCTTGCGTTACGCGGTGATCAACGCCAGCGACGGCGAAACCATCGACCTGAGTTCGCTGAGTTGCAGCACCGTTACATTGACCCAGGGCGCGTTGCCGGTCAGCGTCGATAGTCTCACTGTGACGGGCCCGAGCGTGGGTACGTTCGTCATCGATGGCAGCGGCAGGGACCGCGTGTTTGACCATAGCGGAAACGGCACTCTGGAACTGGATTTCCTCAATCTGCGCAACGGTTACACGAGCTACGGGTCACAACCACCACCGAAGCCCCAATCCGCTACGCAGAATGGCGGCGCTCAGGGCGGCTGCGTGTATTCGCCTGGCACGGTGAACCTGGATCACACTGTTGTATCCGGTTGCACCGCGAGCAGCACCGATGCGAGTAGTACAGGCGGTGGCGTTGCTGCGTATCAGTTGTACCTGGAATCGAGCACCATCAGCGGCAATACGGCAATCGTCAATGCCAGCCAAGGTGCATCGTTCAGTCCAGCGAACCAGGCAGTAGGCGGCGGCGCCTATGCGCATACCGCGACTGTGTCCAAGAACAGCACCATCAGCGGCAATCGGGCGCAGGCCAGTGAAGGATTCGCGCGTGGCGGTGGATTGGGTGCCTCGTACGTCAGCATTGCAGACAGTCTAGTCAGCGGCAACATTGCTCAAGGCGCATATGTCGTTGGCGGCGGGGTCGCGGCATATCACGGATTGAATCTTTCCGGCACCACCCTATCCGGGAATACCGCTTATGGCACTCTCGGAACTGCGGATGGCGATCCGACGTCCGCCCTCACTTTTGGTGGCGGCGCGATATCGAAATATGGATTGCAGATGCAAACCAGCACGGTTACCGGGAATATTGCCCGGACAGGTGCTGGCGGAGGGCCAGCAGGCGGAGGCGGTATCGTCGCAGGGAACAATCTCGGAGGCAGCGGCCGTGGTGGCCCAACCAGCGTTTCGCGGCCGCTGGCAAATTCCGGGCAGATCAGCGTCAGTTATTCGACGATCGACAACAATCAAGCCGACATCGGCGGTGGTGTGTATTTCAAATACGCCATGAACCTGATTCAGAGCACTGTATCGGGCAATAGCGCGCAGCTGGACGGCGGTGGCATTGAGCTTGCTACGGCGAGTTCCAGCTACGCCAGTTATTTCTACAACAGTACCATTGCCAACAACAGCGCAGGCTCATACGCCGGTGGCGTATCCTTGTACTACGCATCGCTGACCATGCAAAGCACCATTGTCGCGGTCAACAGGTCACCAACGGGCGCGGACATTTATTTCTACCTGGATAATTCTTCGACCAGCGGTACCTTGACCGGCAGCGGCGTGCAGCAAGTCAGCGCATTAACGATCGGTGGATCGCACAATCTGGTCATGGATGCTGTAAACGTAACGCTACCCGACGACACTCTAAGTCAAAATCCGTTACTGCTGAACTTGGTCAATAACGGCGGGCCGACTCGCACCATGCTGCCCGGTGCAAGTAGCCCCGCCTTCGAGACTGGCAGCAATGCCAATAATTACATCTACGATCAACGCGGCACCGGTTTTCCGCGATCGGCTGCCGGATTGACGAATATCGGAAGTGTCCAAACGGCGGCTGCGGTGGCTGCGGCTGCCCCGACGCCCACGCCAACACTATCGACTTGGGCAATGGGGTTGCTCGGCGGATTGCTTTGCTGGGTTGGATTGAGACGACGCAAGCTGCCGGTAGTCGATAACTGAGAATCGGGAGTCCGCCATTTCATCTTTCGAGGCAATGGCGAGGATTTGATGCTGCTCCCGCCGCGCAGCTTCGAACCTCAAACCTTCACACCCCGCTCACTCCAAAACGCGCATTCTTCACAAATGTGAAGTCGCCCCGGGTGTAAGCCATGAAACAGCGTGAAGAGCAGGTTGGCCTGATTCTGCTGATTGAGGACAATCGCGGCATCGCCGAAATGGTCGGCGAATTTCTGGAGCGTCGCGGCTACAGCCTGGATTACGCGGCGGACGGCGTGACCGGACTGCATCTGGCCGTTTCCAACAGCTACGATGTCATCGTGCTCGATTTGATGTTGCCAGGCATGGATGGGTTGGAGTTGTGCCGCAAGCTACGCAGCGACGCGAAAAAATCCACACCGGTGCTGATGCTTACGGCGCGCGACACGCTAGAAGACAAGCTCGTCGGACTCGATGCCGGCGCCGACGACTATCTGGTGAAACCTTTCGAGATTCGCGAGCTCGAAGCGCGCGTGCGCGCACTGATCCGGCGCGATCGCCGCCAAGTCAGCGCGGAGCTGCTCAGCGTCGGCGATCTGGTGCTCGACACGGCCACGTTGCGACTGACCCGGGGTGGCCAGGAATTGTCGGTGTCGCCGATCGGCTTGAAACTACTTACCATCCTCATGCGCGAATCGCCACGTGTGATCAGTCGCGCCGATATCGAACGCGAAGTGTGGGGCGATCTTCTACCGGATTCAGATACGTTGCGTAGTCATTTGTATAATTTGCGCAAAATTATAGACAAGCCGTTTCAAAAGCCATTACTGCATACCATCCACAGCGCAGGCTATCGGCTGGCAGATCTCGACGCCGAGACCGCGGCCAGCAAGAGCGCGTGACGGCAACTACACGCGTGGCCCGTTCCGGCATTCGGCGCAAGATTTGGCAGGTCTATGTCTTGCAGGTGGCGGCGATCAGCCTGGCCACGATCCTCGGCGTCTACGGCGCGGCAACCGTTCTGGAAGACGTGTTGATCAAGCGCGCGCTGGCTGGCGAGGCGACGTTTTACTGGCAGCGCTGGACCGCCAATCCGCAGGTGCCGGCTCCGATCACCAACAACATGACGGGGTACCTGCTGCATCCGGGCCAGAGCAAGATGAAGTTACCCGAGGCGCTGCGCGATTTGCAGCCGGGATATCACCGGCTGGATCGTACCGAAGGCGTGGTGCTCGTGCTGGTTTCAGACGGCCCGCCGGGGCGCTTGTATCTGGTGTTCAATCAGGAGCAGGTCGGCAGGCTCGCGTTCCTGTTCGGCTTCGTGCCGCTGATCCTCGTGTTGCTGATCATCTACATCACCACCTGGTTGACCTATCGCGCATCGCGGCGCGCCTTGTCGCCGGTGATTGCGCTGGCCAAGGCCGTGCGCGAATGGGACCCGAAACGACCCGATCTGGCGGCACTGGAACCACGCAATCTTGCCGGAGATCCTGACGGCGACGTCGAAACGCTTGCGCGTGCCTTGCATGGCTACGCCAGCCGCATCGAGGAATTCGTCGAACGCGAACGCAATTTTACCCGCGACGCCAGCCATGAATTGCGCAGTCCGTTGACTGTGATCAAGATCGCCGCGGACGTGTTGCTGGAGGAGGACGACATTTCCGAGTTTGCGCAGCGCAGCTTGTTGCGCATCAAGCGTTCGGTGCTGGATATGCAGGCCATGATCGAGGCATTCCTGATCCTCGCACGTGAATCCGATACTGGCCTGCCCGAAGAGGACTTTGTCGCCAACGATGCCATACGCGAAGAAATCGAGCGCGCGCAACCACTGCTGGAAGGCAAGCCGGTGACCTTGCATCTGGACGAACAAGCTGTGTTCGCGCTGCACGCGCCACCCAAAGTTTTCGCCTCGATGGTCGCCAATCTGATCCGCAATGCTTGCCTGTACACGGAGGCGGGCGAAGTGCGCGTGACCATAGGCGACGCCTTCGTCAGCGTGCGCGACAGCGGCATTGGCATGAGCGAAGAAGATCTCGCACAGGCCTTCCAGCCGTACCATCGCGCCAGTCACAACGTCCGCGGCGGTCACGGCGTTGGTCTGACTCTGGTGCGGCGGCTGTCGGATCGCTTTGGTTGGCCGGTGGAACTGGACAGCCAACTGGGTGTCGGAACTACCGCGACCATCCATTTTCCCAATGCGCAAAAAGCCGTGCGCTGAAGCCGATTGGCAAAAGCCCACAATGCAATGGCAAATGAGTTACCGCTGGATTTTGGCGTACAGTGGTTGCTGCGCATCCCAGGAGAATGTCATGGTCGTTTGCCCCGTCGCACTCGCCGTAGGTTGCCGCAAATGCCCGGTGGTCCGCATTTGCCCTGCCAAGAGCATCATCGGCGACTACAAGCCTGACGATTCGAAGGCCTCACCGAAACCCAAGCCCGCAGCGACTACGAAGAGCAAGAAACACTAAACGGTTTGCGCTTTACGTAACTCAGCATCGACAATGCGCGTTTTGTGTGGCCGCGAATCGGCTTGGAAAAATGCGCAGGCACTCTACTTCATTCAAAGCGTCATCGAATCCGCTGTCCGCTGAGCATAAGGCGCTGCTGGATCTGCTCGATGAGACCATGCTGCGTGATCGGCGTCGGTTGCGCAGCGCATTGCTGCGCGTGGATGGTGCCGGCGAAGCGGCCAGCTCGCGCCTTGCAGAGTGGCGGGCTCAGGTCGATGCCGCGCGGTCGCGATATGCGCGACGCGCGCAAACTGTGCCGAACATCCAGATCGACGAAACGCTACCGATCGCCGCGAAGAGCGATGACATCGTAGCGTTGATCCGCGAGCACCAAATCATCGTGCTTGCCGGCGAGACAGGTTCTGGAAAGAGCACGCAATTGCCAAAGTTATGTCTGGCTGCCGGTCGTGGCGTCGCCGGATTGATCGGCTGCACGCAGCCGCGCCGGGTTGCCGCGCGCAGCGTCGCACGCCGCGTCGCGTCCGAATTGGGCGGTGAGGTCGGCGATCTGGTTGGCTACCAGGTACGTTTCAACGAACGTACCTCGGAGCGCTCGCTGATCAAGTTCATGACCGACGGAATTTTGTTGGCCGAGACCCAATCCGATCCATGGTTGAATGGGTACGACACGATCATTCTCGACGAAGCGCACGAGCGCAGCTTGAATATCGATTTCCTGCTCGGCTATCTGAAGCGATTGCTGGTGCGGCGCCGCGACCTGAAATTGATCGTGACCTCGGCCACGATCGACACGAAGCTGTTTTCGCAACATTTCAATGATGCGCCTGTCGTCGAAGTCGAAGGACGCAGCTACCCGGTTGAGGTGCGCTGGCGGCCCATGCTGACGAACGCGGCAGAAGGTCGCGACGACCTACCTTCTTCCGCAAAGCGAGGGAAGCTGGCCGCGGGTCGGAAGCGGGAAATACCAGAGCTAGGCACGACGGAACAAATCATCGCTGCGCTGGACGAAATCACTAGCGAGGACCCACGCGGCGATGTGCTGGTGTTCCTTCCTGGCGAACGCGAAATCCGTGATGCGCACCTGGCTTTGTCGCGGCGCAAATACCGCGCAACCGAAGTTGTTGCGTTGTACGCTCGCCTGTCGGCCAATGAGCAAGATCGCGTATTCAAACCCGGCCCGGGACGCCGCATCGTGCTGGCGACGAATGTGGCCGAGACTTCACTCACAGTGCCGCGCATCCGCTACGTGATCGATACCGGCACGGCGCGGATCAAACGTTATTCGCCGCGCAACCAGCTCGAACGCCTGCACGTTGAGCCGATTGCCCAATCGGCTGCGGATCAGCGCAAAGGGCGTTGCGGGCGTGTTGGTCCTGGCATCTGCGTGCGCTTGTACAGCGAGGAGGACTTCGCCGCGCGGCCGCGGTATTCCGATCCGGAAATTCTGCGCTCGTCGCTGGCCGGCGTGATCCTGCGCATGCTCAGTCTGAAACTTGGCGATGTGGAAGATTTTCCCTTTATCGAAATGCCGGACAAGCGCGCGATTGGCGATGGCTACCGACGTCTCGCTGAATTGGGCGGAGTGTCCGAGAAACCCAACGCTAGCGGATACGTACTGACCACCGTTGGTCGCCAGATGGCGCAGTTGCCCATCGACGTGGCGCTGTCGCGCATGTTGATCGAAGCGCAACACATGGGGGCGCAGCGGGAGTTGCTGATCATTGTTGCGTTTCTGAGCGTGCAGGACCCGCGTGAACGCCCAGCCGATGCTCGCCAGGCCGCTGACGAGGCGCACGCGAAATTCGCCGACAAGTCGTCGGATTTCGTCGGTGTGTTGAATCTGTGGCATGCGCACGCGCTCGCCCATGAAGATCTCACCCAGTCGAAGCTGCGCGACTGGTGCCGCGAACATTTTCTTTCCTACCTACGCATGCGTGAGTGGCGCGAGTTGCATCGTCAGTTGATGGTGGGGCCGGGATTCGGGGTTGGAGATTCGGGATTGGCGCCGACCGCCCCGGTTGTGGCGCGCGCTTCGATGGCGGCGCGCGCTCCCTCTCCCCCATCGCTTGCGATGGGGGAGAGGGCTGGGGTGAGGGGGGGGCGTTCACGTTCGCGATCAAGTCATCAGCAAACCGCAGCGGTTGTCCCCTCACCCAACCCTCTCGCCCAAGCGTTGCCTGGGGGAGAAGACTTGAACTACGAAGCGATTCATCGGTGTTTGTTGAGCGGCTGGCCAACGCAGATTGGACAGCGCGATGAACGCAACCAATATCGCAGCACGCGCGAGCGCAGGTTCCAGATATTCCCGGGATCGGCGTTGGCCAAGCAACCGCCGCAGTGGCTGCTCGCCGGACAAATCCTCGATCTGCAAAAAGTCTACGCGATGCAATGCGCGCGCATCGAACCGGCGTGGGTCGAGCAGCAGGCGGCGCATCTGGTCAAGCGCCAATGGCGCGATCCGCATTGGTCGCGCAAACGTGGTGCGGTCGTTGCATTCGAGCAGGTCGCATTGTTCGGATTGACTCTGGTCGAGAAGCGCGCGGTACAGTTTGGCAATCAGGATGTCGCGCTGGCGCATTCAGTGTTCGTGCGCGAAGCGCTGGCCCGTGGTGAGATCGATTGTCGCGCCGATTGCGTGCGCGCCAATGCGCGCGTGCTGGCGCAGGCACGCGAACTGGAAGCCAAGCGGCGTCGTACCGGGTTGGTCAAGGAAGAAGACGAACTGATCGAATTTTTCGCCGGGAAATTGCCGAACGACATCCACACGACGGCCGCATTCGATGCCTGGTATCGCAAGGTGTCGCCTGTCGAGCAGGCGGCGTTGCGCTGGTCACTCGATGATGTACTGCGTAGCGAACCGGGATTGCGTGCCAGCGATTTTCCGCCGAAGCTGGAATTTGCCGGCCACACGTTGAAACTCGACTACCGTTTCATTCCCGGCGATTCGGCCGACGGCGTGACATTGCAGGTGCCGTTGGCGTTTGTCAACGCGGTTTCAGTATCGCGCTGTGAATGGCTCGTGCCAGGTTTGCTGGAGGAGAAAGTGGCCGAGTTGATCCGCAGTTTGCCGAAATCGCAGCGCCGCAATTTCGTGCCGGCCCCCGATTTTGCGCGTGCGTTTGCACAAGCTGAACAACCGCGCGAGCAAGCGTTGGCCGAGGTGCTCGCGATCTACTTGAAACGGGTTACTGGCGTGGAAATTGGCGCGCGGGATTTTTCCGGTGCCGAATTGGCGCTGCATCTGCTGATGCGCTTTCGCATACATGACGAACACGGCGCCACGCTGGCTGAAGGCCGTGATCTCGATGTGATTCGCGCGCACTGGAGCGATCGGGCGCGCAAGGCCTTTTCGCAGCGCGCTGCCGCTGAACTGACGCGTGCCGATGTCGATGAATTCGATGCCGACATTCCGGAAAGCGTGATGGGCGAGGGCGGGCTCACTGCGTATCCGGCGCTGGTCGACATGGGCGACAGCGTGGCCTTGCAAGTCTTTGAACGCGAAGATGAAGCCCAATCAGCACACAGGCTGGGGGTGACACGTCTGTTGCGGCGCTCATTGCGCGAAGCGATCAAGCAGGCCCGCCGCCAACTGCCGATTGAGCGCAGGCTGGCGCTCAAATATGCGGGCATTGCCAGTGTCGATTCCTTGCGCGAGGATCTTGTCGAAGCCGCGCTTGGTGAGTTGCTTGACGCACGCGATTTGAATGTCCGCTTGCGAGACGATTTTCGCGACACCCGTGCGAACATTCAAAGCGCGCTGTTTCCAGCCTCCGTCGAATGGTTGAAGGCGGTGGAAGACACCCTTGCCGCTTATGCCGAGCTCACGGTGTGGCTCGAACCGCCATTAATGGGCTACGCCAGCGCCAACTACGACGATCTGCACGAGCAGCTTGCCGCACTCGTGTATCCCGGTTTCGTACAAGACGTGGACAAGACGCGCCTGGCGCACTTCCCGCGTTACCTCAAAGCCATGCGTTTGCGCGCCGAGCGCCTGCGCCAGGACGCCACCCGCGACCAGACACGCATGCTCAGCGTGCGCGTGCACTGGAGCGAATATCTCAAACTCGCAGCCGAAGGCGGCGAAGATGCCGAACTGCAGGAACTGCGCTGGCTGATTGAAGAACTGCGCGTTTCGCTGTTCGCGCAGGAATTGAAAACCGCCGAGCCGGTTTCGCCGAAACGCCTGGCAACGCTGGTGGCGAAGATGCGGAGGGGATGAGGTGGCCGATGTGAGATTGGGAACGTTGTGGGAATGCACAAAGTTTCGTCACTCCCGCGAAGGTGGGAGTCCAGTGCCTTAGTCGCTTGCTGTCCGCACGCACAAAAAGCCAAGTCACTGGATTCCCGCTAAGAGCAAGCGGGAATGACGATCCATTTATGCTTTTCCCGATTCCCGCCTCTATATCCCGAGTCATCGGCCATCCATGGCCTGCACCGGATGAGTTCATCGCGAACTTATTTCGTCCTCTGTACGCGCACGCTACAGCCGCATTTCTCGATATACATCAGCCAGCTATCGAACATCATCGGTTTGATCTTGACCTTGGGATGATCGTACGGACCCATCTGGCGGCTGCCGGATTCAGCCTGGGTCCACTGCTGCCCGTTCTCCATGGTGAACACGGATTTGCCGTACCAGCCGCCGAATTTGCCGTCGATGCGGCTTTCGATAACTTCACGTTCCGATTCCTTGGGATAAAACACCGGGCTTCCACCTGGCGTGACGTATTGAGTCGCTGCAGTGGCCAAGTGGGTACGCAGCCAGGCATCCAGCGTCTTGAGTTCGTCCGGACTGAGCTTGTCCAGACCGGCGGCGTGGAACTCGCTCTGCGACATGCGTTCTTCCAGGGAGGAAAAGCTGCTCGCGTTCGCAGCGGCGCAAACGCTTGCCAGAAGGATCAGCACAATGGTGACAAATATACACTTGTACATATATAATATGGCCTTTCTGGATGGGTCAAAATGCGCCTGCGCGGGCTGTAGCAGGTCGAAAGCGGCAGGTCGTTTCGGGCTGCTTGATCGGAATTTCGCTACCGTCTAACCCGGCGTTAACAATTTTCACGAATCAAGGACTTATCATAACCTATCGATTTCTTTCCGTGCACGGCCTGATCGCGTTGGGCTGGGCACCGTTTATTGCGGGGTTCGGAGATAAAATGCGTCAGTTTCGTATCACTTTGTGTGCGGTTGTTGCCAGTTGTGGTTTCGTGGCTTCGGCCGGCGCGGTAACGCCTCCTCCATTGACTTTCACCCTGGATCTGCTGGCGCCGTGCTCGGGTGGCACTTGCACGGGGATACATTCTACCGACGTGAACCTCCAGGTTCAGGCCGCTGACTTCAGCTACGCGCAGGATGCCAGTCTCGCCGGCAACCCGTTCGTCGCCACGCTGACCGTAAAGGCACCAATGGTGTGCGATGAAATCGCAAGCAGCGGGGTAGGCGGAGCGTCCAGTTCCCAACGTTTGGCGCCAAAATTCACCAATGACGCGCCCGGTGGCTTGCTCGAATTCAATGCCGGCGGCCCGACGATCGTCGATCTCGGCTCGGTAATGTACGACGGCACCATCCCGGCCGGTGTTGCCGGCACCTACAGCAATCAGGCCGCACCGCAGGTCACCTGCTATCAGATCAATCCTGTGACGGGCGGTCCGACGGCGCTGGCTGTGGGGCCCAACGGAATTTTCGTCGATCATTTCGAGGATAGGCACGCGCACTTCGGCGATGAGCCGTGGGTTTCGGTGCAGACGGTCAATTCACCGAGCGCACAGGCAGGATCCGGGAAACCGGGTTCATCGCAACCGAACACCGCGCCGCTCAACAATCAACTGGTGTATGTGCTCCAGATTCACAACGCGAACAGCGCGCTCGGGTGGCGTTTGAATTTGGGTTACGACGCCGCGTTCTTTGACCCGGCCAGCAACGGCATGGTGGCGCCGCAATGGTGCGTGCTCCCGCCCTTCACTTCCCCCCAGCCCGGTGCGTTGCAAGCGTGCGGTAGTGGCGGCACCACCAGCACCAGTTATACGGTGAGCAGCAACGATGTCCAGAGTGATTCGGATTCCGTCTACCTACAGGTTTTGCTGACAGGCTCCAATGCTGCTGTGGGCGCTTGGGGTTCGTTGTCCGGCGCAAACTATCCGGCAACCGCATCGGTTTTCCCGAAATTCGGTATCTATCCCGAACGCTTCGACGACAAGTCCGCCGTAGTCAGCTCGAACAATCAGCCGGTGCTCAATGTTGGCAGTATTGTTTGCAACAACGATACGGTGTCGACGAGTTGTGCGATTGCCGATCAGGATGGCAAGCCAATCATTGGTGGTGTCCAAGGGCAATTGACGACAACGAGCAGCATCACTTCCGGCGGTAGCGTGACCGTCAACCCGCTTGCCTATTTCGTCGATCTGAACGGTGGTACGACGCTACCGGGTAGCGCTTCCAGCGATATCATGAGCGTCAGCAATGTGTCGTGCAGCGATCCAAGCAGCATTCTCACCAGCCCGATGGCCGCATCGAACTTCAGCGCAGTCAACGGTTTGGAAAAGCTTGTGTTCAGTTTCGCGGCCAGCGGTGGTTTGTACGTTCCAGGCACCGCAACCTGTATGGCAACATTTACGACACCGGTAGGTTTTTCGCCGCAGCTGAGCAGCACGCGGTCGTTCACTATTGCGATGGGTGAGGCAACGACCTCGCGTTTCAGCGTAACCGCACCTGGATCGACGACTGCCGGCGTAGCAATGACCAATGTTGTAGTGACGGCGCTTGATGCGACCAGCAACCCTGTGGCGAGCTATAACGGTACAGTGACAATCTCCAGTAGCGATCCTGCGATGGTGCCTTTCAACGCCACGCTGAGTAATGGTGTCGCAACAGTCAGCGTCACGCTCAAAACCGCAGGTTCGCAATCGATAACTGCTACTGACACGGCAACTTCGTCAATTACGGGTTCGAGTACGGGAACAACGGTGTCACCTGGACCAGCAACGCAATATCAACTGTTTGTGCCGAGTAGCGCCACCCACGGAGTGCAAACCAGTTTTTTCGTTACCGCGCTTGATGCATATGGCAATACGGCAACCGGATATGGGGGGACGGTTCATTTTGCTGCTTCAGACCCACTTGCCGCGTTGCCTGCCGACGCAACGTTGTTGGGTACCACATCGTTCAACATTACATTTGGGACATCAGGCCCGCAGACGATAACGGCCACCGATACCGTAAATTCCCTTCTTACCAAGATGTCAGGCAGCATTACGGTCAACTAACGCGCCTGAGAACGCACGATGGCCGGATTGTCCCGGCCGTTGTCGCATGTCACAGTAGTCTGCGTGAACGCAGACAATTCCCCGCCACGCACTCTCATGACATGGATGCAGCAGCATTTCGCTGCTGCTGACGCGCCTGCGTGGGCGGTGCGTCTGATTATGGCGGTTGCTGCCACGCAGCCTGGAAATGCGGCGCTACGTCGCATCGAACCCGAGTTGTTCGAAACCCTGGATTTGCTCGAAGAGCTACGCGTTGATCCCGAAACGCTGGCTGCGTGCATCCTGCATACGCTGCAACAATGCGGTATCAGCGTAGCCGTCGATGAACTCGTGCAGGGAGCGCCGCAATTGCGCGACTTGCTCGAAGGCCAGCAGGCGGCGGAAAAAGTCTGGTCGCTGCACGCGATGCATAACGGCACCGGCAGCACGGAAGGCTTGCGCCGATTGTTGTTGGCGATCATTCGCGACTTGCGCGTGGTATTCATCCTGCTCGCGCGGCAACTTGCCCGCTTGCGCACGGCAGGCTCTGCGCCGGTAGAACAGCAGCTCGAACTGGCGCGACTCAGCGCCGATATTCATGCGCCACTGGCCAACCGGCTCGGTATCTGGCAACTCAAGTGGGAATTGGAAGATCTCGCATTCCGCTACCTGCATGCCGATACCTACAGGCGCATCGCCAAGCTGCTCGACGAACGCCGTACCGATCGCGAGCGTTTCATCGCTCATTCGATACAGGTTTTACGCGACGCGCTCGGCGAAGCCGGTATCGAGGCTGATATTGCCGGGCGACCCAAGCACATCTATTCCATATGGAAAAAGATGCAGCGCAAGGGCGGCGAGTTTTCCAATCTCTACGACATCCGCGCGCTGCGCGTACTGGTGAAGGATGTCGCCGCGTGTTATGCGGCGCTGGGCATCGTGCATACGGTGTGGCCACCGGTACCGGATGAATTCGACGACTACATCGCCCGGCCAAAGGGCAATCAGTATCAATCGCTGCACACCGCGGTGATCGGGCCGGAAGGAAAGACCCTGGAAGTACAGATTCGCACGGCTGACATGCACGCACATGCCGAACAGGGCGTGGCTGCGCATTGGCGTTACAAGGAGGGCGGCTCTGCCGACCAGAATTTCGAGCGCAAGGTTGCGTGGATGCGCCAATTGCTTGAGGTCAAGGACGAGGCCGAAGGCGATGCCGAACTGATGGCCGCATTCCGCACCGACATCCTCGAAGATCGTGTTTATCTGCTGACGCCGCAAGGCAAGGTGATGGATCTGCCGCGCGGCGCGACAGTGCTTGATTTCGCCTATCTCGTGCACACCGATGTCGGGCATCGCTGCCGTGGTGCCAAGGTCAACGGCCGCATCGTGCCGTTGCAGTTCAAGCCTGCCAGCGGCGATCGGGTGGAAATCCTCACCGGCAAGACGCGCGAACCGCGCCGCGACTGGATGTCTGCACAACACGGATTTCTCAATACACATCGTGCGCAACAGAAAGTGCGTGCCTGGTTCAAGCACATCGATCAGGAAGCCAACATTACCGCTGGACGCGCGATTCTCGATCGTGAACTCAAGCGCATGGCGTTGCCGGACGTGGACCTGGAATCGCTACCGAAAAAGTTTCGTCTGCAAACGCAGGAGGAATTGTTTGTCGCGCTGGCATTGGGCGAAGTCAGTAATGGCCAAGTCGCACGTGTATTGCACGAAGCGCATGCGCCGCCACCAACGCCTGTCGCGCCGACCCTGCGCGCGCCCAAGCGCGACAAGGACGCCATCGTCATCGAAGGAGTCGGCAACCTGCTCACCACCCTGGCACGCTGCTGCCAGCCGCTGCCCGGCGACGCCATCACCGGCTACATCACCCGTGGCCGCGGCGTGTCGATCCACCGCGCCGATTGCACCGCGTTCGCGCGCCTGCGCACGCGCGATCCCAGTCGCTCCATCGAAGTGCAGTGGGGCGGCAAGCGCGTGCAGGAATATGAAGTCAACATCCTCGTGCGCGGCTTCGATCGCAAAGGCCTGCACAAGGACGTGACCAACGTCATCGCCGCATCCAACGTGCAACTACTCGCCGTCAACACGCGAGTCGACGACTCCCGCGGACTGGCCACCATGAACTTCGCTCTGCGTGTCGCGGACTTCGAGCAACTCTCGATGCTGCTCGGGAAACTATCTGGCGTGCCGAACGTGAGCGAGGCGCGGCGGTTGGCGTGATGGTTGGGCACGTGGGCACC
>JBDTLA010000009.1:0-5586 GCA_039935035.1 Rudaea sp.
GCGGCGGATTCAACGGCGCGTCTTGATGTTTTCGTGTTAAATCGGGATGCCGAACACAGCACAGCGATCCGAAATTGCGCTGCTCACGCCCAAGTCAATGCGCCATCAGTGACGGTGCGTGTTTGCCCGCCGACCCACACAGCGTCGGCAGTTTCGATGCGCACGGTGATGGCGGCGTCGTGGCCCATCTCGCGACCCTGGCTGACGCGGTAACCGCGTGCGAGCGCGCCGTGCGGTTCGCGCTGGGCGATGTAGGCGCCGATCAATCCGTTGGCCGCACCGGACGCCGGGTCTTCGACGATACCCACGCCGGCAGGGAACGCGCGCACGACCACGTCGTACGCGCGACCCCGGCAACGCGCGAACACGCACAAACCCAGGCAGTCTTCGTGCCGCGCCAACTCGCCAATAGCGGCGTGGTCGGGTTGCCAATCGCGAATCGCGCCCTCGTCAATCAGTTCCGCAATCCACCAGCAACGGCCTCCTTCGACGCAAGCAGGCGGTAACGCGCCCAACTTTCGATCTCCCAACGCTGCGCGCAACGTCGGCACGGCATCGATACCTTCGCGCACGATGCGTGCTCGTGGCGCCTGGACGAATAACTGGCGCACGCCAGCGCTATTCTCAACCCGAATAGGCAGCAAACCGGCAGCGCACTGCTGGATCAGCAAACCGTCTCTTGCCTGCGCGAATCCGGTGTCGAGAACGGCATGCGCGCTGCCAATCGTCGGATGACCAGCGAAAGCAATCTCGCGAGTCGGCGTGAAGATGCGAAGGGCGTAACTGACTTCCGAAATTTCCGACGGCAGGATGAACGTCGTCTCGACCAGGTTTGTCCATGCCGCGAAACGCTGCATGTCGGCTTCGCTCCACCCACGCGCGTCTACCACCGCGCCAAGCGGATTCCCACCACCGGGAGTCGAAGGAAATACATCGAGTTGCAGATACCGGAAAGGGCGCATCCATTCGCTGCCGAAAGCAAGGGTGCGGAGCATAACCGAAACTGTTTTGCCGATGCGGCGAATATCGGAACTGTCGTGTCGGTTTGCCGCGCAGCGGCGTAACGCACCGCAATCGCAAATGATGGGTTACGCCACTGCGCGGCTAACCTGTCCTGCGAAGCGCCAAAACCGCGTTCAATCCGTTGCATGCGGATGAGTTGCTGAAGCTGGCATTCACGGACTATCGCGCACGATGCACCGTTCGTACAGCCGGGTTCGACATAGCGATGGCCGCCGGTTATTGAGTCTCGAATCCGTCTGAAAAAATTTCGTTGGCGACGAACCATGGACGTGCGAATTCGTTGGCGACGAAAAAGTTCAGCAAGACGCCGCCAATCTTGGCCTGACCCTGTGGCGATGGGTGGGTATAGTCGGCATTGGGATTGGGCGGACTGCGGGTATCCGAACACAGCCAGTCGAAGCCGTCCAGGCGCGGCATCGTACCGTCGGCCCAGATATACGGACCCCAAACCAGCAGCGGTGCCAGCACCGGTCCATTGGCGGGATCGGAGTTGAGCTGTGGATTGCCGGCGATTTGATCGGCGATGACCCACTTGACCGCAAATCCCGACTCAAACGCGTAGGGTTCGGGATTTTCCAAAGCCGGGGCCGGCGGTGGCGCACTCACCACGTAGGCGCGGGTGCGGCTGGTGAGGAAAATCAGGCGCAGGTTCGGGAAGTTCGCCAGCGCGCTGCGCGCGATCGCAGCCAGATCCGCTTGCAACAGCTGCGCATGGCCGGGAAATTCCGCCTCGGCACCGGGCAGATTTCGTGGTTGCTTGATCGCTTGTTTAAGCCACATCGCCTGCACCTGGGCGGGCGTGATGCCGGGCGCGCCGCCGTGGGTGGAATCCTGCAGATGCGCGATTGCCTCGCTCCAGGTCGGGGCGCCGGGGTCGACCCAGTCGCCCGCGTCGCGGCCGCCTTGGGCACCATCGACGGTGAGTACGTGCGGGGCGCGACGCGGGTCGGCGCCGGCCATCGCGACGAAGTCGGAGTATTCCTGGGTGGCATTGGACATGCCAACCGAAAGCAGCACGATGCGGCCGTTCTGCGCATCCGGGGTTCCGTCCGCGGCCAATGGCCGAATCGATAGCGCGCGTGCCAGCGCGGCCGCGGTCAATGTATCCGGCGGTGCATTGCCGTCAGGATAAAGATTGCCGGGGAACCCATGGTACGTGCTGCCGGGCGCCATGTCGGTCAGCGGCGTGATGCCTAGTACGGCATTGTCGATGCACGGATCGGAGGCGGCGCGAACGTCAGGTGTGAGGCTCAACAGCAGGGTCGCGCAGAAGATCGGCAGCAAGGACTTGCGCGCAACAAGAATCAACAACGACGGCATGTGCATGTCGCTAGCCTCCACCAGTGTGCCCCTGCACAATCGATAACGCGCGAGCTACGGCATGGTTGACACGCATCTGTGATTGTTTTGCAGGAGTTTTGCTCCGGACCGGCGAGGCGTTGGAAATCCGCGATGGCAGTGCGCCTGAAAGGCGATTGGGCCGGCATAATATGTGGGTGGTTTAGCCGCGCAGTGGCGTAGCCCATTGTGATTGCAAATGGCGGGTTACGCTGCTGCGCAGCTAACCCACCCTACATTGCTAACTCGCCCTGCGCAGTGCAAGAACGGCGTTGAGTCCGCCAAACGCAAACGAATTGGACAGTGCCGCGCGCACGGGTTTTTCGCGTGCGACGTTCGGCACGTAATCCAGATCGCATTCCGGATCGGGATCGATGAAATTCATGGTTGGTGGAATCACTCCATCGCGCAATGCGCCAATCGCGGCGACCAGTTCGATCGCGCCGGCCGCACCCAGGGCGTGACCGTGCATGGATTTGGTCGATGACACGGCGAGCTTGTCGGCATGCGCGCCGAACACGCGCCGGATCGCCTTGGATTCGGTTGGATCGTTGGCCGGCGTGCCGGTGCCGTGGGCGTTGATGTAATCGACGTCGGAAGCGGCGAGCCCGGCTTCATCCAGGGCAATCTGCATCGCACGCGCGACTGTGGTTTCGGACGGAAGCACCATATCGATGGCGTCGGCCGTGGCACCGCTGCCGGCGAATTCCGCCAGGATCGTTGCGCCGCGACGGCGCGCGTGTTCGTATTCTTCGAGCACGAATATGCCGGCACCTTCGCCGAGCACCATACCGCGACGCTGCTTGCAGAATGGCCGGCAGGTGTCGTCGGCGATGACGCGCATCGCCTCCCAGGCTTTCATCATGGTTTCGGTGATGCACGCTTCGCTGCCGCCGGTTAGCGCAAAATCCACTTTGCCGCTACGCAGCATGTCGCAGGCCTGGCTCATCGCGTGGTTGGCCGAAGCGCACGCACTGGCGACCGCAAATGCTGGCCCGCGCAGGCCGAATTCGATGCCGATATGGCAGGCCGGCGCGTTCGACATCACGCGCAGGATCGTCAGCGGATGCACGCGTGGATTTTTGTCGGCGAAAAATCGACGGGATTGCTCGTAGTGCGAATTCTCGCCGCCGATGCCGCTGCCGATGATGCAGGCGGTGCGATCGCCGCGATTGTCAGTGCTGAAATCCAGACCGGATTGCGCAACCGCTTCACGTGCGGCCACCAGCGCGAATTGCGATACGCGGTCGAGCAGTGGCAGGCGCTTGTGCTCGAAATGTGTGGCCGGATCGAAACCGCGAACTTCCGCCGCGATTTTTACGTTTAGCAAATCGGTAGGGATGTTCTGGATCGGGCCAATGCCGCTGCGACCCTCGCGCATCGCCGCCCAAGTGCTGACGGCGTCGTGGCCGAGCGCACAGACCGCACCCATTCCGGTAATGACGACACGACGCATGACGATCGCCCTGGGTGCCTGCGTCAGCTTTGCGCCGATTCGGCGGCGCCGGATTTTTCCTTTTCGGCGAGCAGTTTCTCGACGGCCTCGATCAGGCCTTTTACCGAATCCGTATCGAAATTCGGATCGCGGTCGGGCATGGTGATCTTGTAATGATCTTCGATCTCGAAAATGATCTGAACCGCATCCAGCGACTGGATATCCAGATCCTTCAAAGTCGACTCGGCAGTAATTTTTTCCATATCGACGCCGGCTTCCTTGGCGATGATGCCGAAGATCGTTTCTTGGACGCTGCTCATGCCATTCTCCATGGGTGTGATGCGCTAGTTTCTCATTGAACCAGGATATTTGCGATGCTCACAGAGCTGCCCCCTTCCGGCTGCCGCCACCTTTCCCCGCTAGCGGGTTACATATCAATTTCCCTTCCTCCGCAGGCGGGGGAAGGTGCCGAAGGCGGAAGGGGGAGCTCTTGATCTGCGTGTTCAACGTTGCAACAAACAATATGAACTTCAACGCAATCGACTTCAGTCGATCACGGCCTCGATATGCGCAGGCGCGCTGGCGGTGGCGTACCGGCCGGCCGCCACCGCGTTGAAAAACTGCGTCGAACGATCGATCAAAACGTCGCGTTCCTTGTCCACGGTAATCATGTGGTAGCTGTTTTCCAGAAGTACGGTTTCGACCGGGCCTTTCACCCCGCGAACCACGGTGCGCACGTTCTTAAGGCTGGCCACATCGTCGTCCTTGGCGTGCATGATCAGGCATGGCGTGCGGATGCTGCCCAGTTGCTGGCGCACGCGAAACGACAGCCGATAGAACTCGGCCAGCGATGGCCACGGATTGCCCGCCAATCCCGCTGCCGCGCTGTCGCCGCTGAGCATGCTGCCCGCAATGCGGCTGCGGATGCGCTCGTCCTTGATGCCGTAGGGGAAACATTCGTAGAACTTCTTCGTGTGGCCAAGCCCGAGTCCGCACACCAATGGCAACATGAACGACAATTTTCCGTACCATGGGATCGTCCAGCCGTCGTAGAAAAACGTGGTGCCATACAAGCCCAGGCCATCGACTTGGTCTGGATGGTCTGCAGCCAGTTTCAGCGCCAGCAAGGCACCCATGGACAAGCCGGCCACGAACAGGTGGTCGACTTCTTCGCGCATCTTCTGCGCGGCTTCGCGGACGCCGCGATACCAATCGTGCCAGCCCGTGGCGAGCAAATCGGACTCGTCGCCGCAATGCCCGGCCAACTGCATGGCATGGACGCTGAATCCGTTGCGATTCAAGCCTTTTGCCACGAACCGCATTTCCGTTGGGGTCCCGGTCAGGCCGTGGATCAGCAACACGCCGTTGCGTCCGCCAGCTAAGTGAAAGTCGGTTTTCTTGATCATGGCTGAGGCGTAATGCTTGCGAAGGTGCGAAAGTGTGACTAAACGACCATTATGGACGCCTGAAGTTGGGTTTACGAGGGTCGCCATATAGACCCGGATTCGGCAGCATTTGTTGAAACCACCGCCACGAGCGGGTAAGTTGCCTCTTTGCTGCGCCAGGCGCGGCCCCGAAATCCAAGGCTAGCCTCGATGATCCCGACCGATTCCCGCATTCGACGCCCGTTGTCCCTCGCCATCGCACTGACATTTGCCGGCAGCACAGTTCACGCTGCCACGATCACGGTCGGCGACGGGAGCGATGTTGCGGTACCGATCGGATGCACGCTGCGTGAAGCAATGGTGTCGATCAATAACGGTGTGGCCACCAGCACCTGCAACAACGCA
>JBDTLA010000010.1:0-10624 GCA_039935035.1 Rudaea sp.
CGCGCAAGATTCAGCGCTGTCGTCCAGACCAGGTTGTCCAGACGTTTTGCGTCCACTTGCGCGCGTCGATCCCAGACGCGTACGAACGCGTCGTGGATCAGGTCCTGGCAATCCTGTGCTTGCCACAACCATCGATAAAGCACGTTGTAAAGCGGTCTTTCCATGCGCCGGTAGCAGGCGTAAAGCTCCGCTTCGCTCAGGGCCACGCGGGTTTGCCTCAGGCGGCGGGGACAGGATCGGCTCGAACAATGTAGAGCCGCGTTGCCGCCGGCGTAGTTTGCTTGTGGTCGACAACGCTCAAGCTGCTCGGGCTTTGAGACAGTACCAACACCTGGCCGTTGCGCATCGGCACAGTCGTCTTGACCGAAGTAACGTAACTACCCGCTGACTCCGCGTATTCAAAGCCCAAACTTTGCCCATCCGTCTTGGTTTTGAACCAATATTCGAGCTGCTTGGTCAAGGCGTGATTTGGTCCATCCAGCTCGGTCTGCCATTGTTTGCTTGCGCCGTCGCGAATACCTGAAACCGAACTGACATGATCGAGCAGCACGAAGTGCACGTCGCCCAGCGATTTGCGCGTTTCGTCCAGCGCATTCTTCAGCTCCGATAGAGCCGGATCGTCCGTGCCCGCGCCAGCCAGGGCATCGACGGACCAGAATTGCAGACGGATTTGTTCGGGCGATGACGTCGGTGCAGCGGGTTTTGTCGAGTCAGGCAAGGATTTCAGTGTATCCGCGATGCTGCCTTGCAAACTGGCTGGGGCAAGCACGATCAATTGGCCGGGTGCGGGGCTCGACACGGTGCCGATGGTGGTGGCGATGCCTCCACTGCTGAAGCTGACAGTCAGGGCTTTCAGCAAGTCCTGAGTGTGTTCTGGGGGCACCTGGTAAACACGCAATTCCATTTTTGCCGCAGAGTCGCCAGGCGCTACCGGATTGCCATTGCTGCAACCGCCGAGCAGGAAGGTCATCAGTACCAATGCGTAAACGTATCGTTTCATCGAAATCATCCTCGTCATGACGGGAGTGTCTATCCGATTTACACGCGAGCGACAGATTTCTTCATTTCCCGACGGTCGCCGAATCAATGAACTTTCTTGTATGGCTTGCTTGTGTCTCCGGGTGGGCGAATGGAATAGCGTTTGTAGGCCCATTGATATTGTTCGGGTGCGATGCGTACACAGTTTTCTACGCCGCGATTGAGGGCGGCGACGGCGCTGGGAAGTTCGGGGTCGGCGATGCCGTCGGGTGCTGGCAGAAAATGCAGGCGATATCCGCGGCCTTGCGGCAGGCGTTCGGCAAACGCGAACAGCACATCCGCGCCGGCGCGCTGGGCCAGACGCGACAGCAGTACCATGGTCAGCGCGGGCGTGCCGAAGAACGGCGCGAATTCGCCTTCGCCCTGGCGTGGTTGTTGGTCGGGCAGAATGCCGACGACGCCTCCGGCGCGCAGGCGTTTGAACAAGGTGCGCACGCCGGCCGCACCTTCTGCGGGCACTTGTTCGGCCGACAGCGCACCGCGGGCCTTGATCAACAAGGGCTCCAGCGAGGCCTGGCGCGGCGGACGATAGGCGATCGCGATCGGCGTGTGGCTGCACAGCCAGTAGTTGAGCAATTCCCAGCAGCCCAGGTGCGGGGCGGCGACAATCAACCCGCGACCGCTGGCCAGTGCGGCATCGAACAGCTCGCCGCCACGCACCTCACGCACCAGCGACAGCGCGGCGGCGGCGTCGCCATTCCAGATTTTGGCTACCTCGAACAGCGATTTGCCGGTTTCGACCAGACACGACTTGATCAGGCCGTGACGCGTTTTGTCATCGAATTGCGTTTGTACTACTGACAGGGTTGCCGTTGCCTTGCGGTACGGCGCGGCGCGGGTGCGCCAAATGAGCCAGCCGAAGGCCGCACCGAGTCGGTGCAGCCAGGCCAGTGGCAAGTGCCCGACGATACGCAGCAGGCGATAGAGAATGGCGATATACCAGCGCACGGGATTCGAGATGGCCAAAGCAAACGATTGTAGCCGCACAGTTGACCGCAGATGCGCCGATGCTCAGTATCGGCGCGATTTCACGTGATGGCCTTGTCCAATGATTGCCCTGATCCAGCGCGTCACCGAGGCGCGAGTCGATGTCGATGGCGAAACGGTTGGCCAAATCGGACCGGGCCTGCTGGCGCTGGTCGCGGTGCAACCAGACGATGGCGAAACGCAAACGCAGCGCATATTGGAGCGAATCCTGGGCTATCGCGTGTTTTCCGATGCCCAGGGCAAGATGAATTTGTCGCTTGCCGATACCGGCGGCGGTTTGTTGCTGATTTCGCAGTTCACCCTGGCTGCGGATACGCACAAGGGTATGCGCCCGAGCTTTACCTCAGCGGCACCGCCGCAGGCCGGCCAGCACTGGTTCGACCGCTTGGTGGAATTAGCCAGAATTCGCCATTCCGGGGTGGAAATTGGCCGTTTCGGCGCCCATATGAAGGTGGCGCTGGTCAACGATGGGCCAGTGACGTTCTGGCTGGAGGCACGCTGAAGGCAGCCAAGTCCGCGGCAGCCAGCAACGAAATCGCTTTTTCCGCCGCGCGGGAATGACAAGTTCCTGATCTTACGAATCCGCAATCTCGAAACCCGATTCCCGGCCCTCCTTGACACCCAACCTACACTTCTTAGTCTTTATCTGATCGAACGATACCCATGGCGACCGAAACTGCTCCGCAGCAACAGCAATCCGAAATCAAGACCCTGATTATCAAGGGCAAGGAACAAGGCTACCTGACCTACGCCGAGGTCAACGATCACCTGCCCGACGACATCGTCGATCCGGAACAGATCGAAGACATCATCGGCATGATCAACGACATGGGCATTGAGGTGCACGAAGTCGCGCCCGATACCGAAACCATGTTGCCGGAAAATCCGGTTTCCACCGATGACGAAACGGCGACCGAAGAAGCCGTTGCCGTGTTGTCGGCGGTCGATGCCGAAGTGGGCCGCACCACCGACCCGGTACGCATGTACATGCGCGAGATGGGTACGGTGGAGTTGCTCACGCGAGAAGGCGAAATCGCCATCGCCAAGCGCATCGAGGAAGGCCTGAACCAGGTGCAGAGCGCCTTGGCCAATTTTCCTTGGTCGATCAAGCTTCTGGTCGAGGAATACGATCAGCACACCGAGGGCAAGAAGCGCCTTTCCGAAGTGCTCACCGGATTCGCGGATGTCGAAGTCCCCGTTCCGGTCGCCGCCAACAGTGACGCCAGCAGCGATACCGGCACGACCAAGGACGCCAAGGCGAGCAACGACGATAGCGACAACGAAGAAGAAAGCGGCGATACCGAAGAAGAGACCGCCGTGGATACAGGTCCGGACCCGCTCGAAGTCACGCGACGTATGGAAGAATTGCGCACGTTCTACGGCAAGTTCCAGCGCGCAACCGCCAAGCACGGGCTGGAAGAAAAGAAAACCCAGAAAATCCGCGAGCAGATGGCTGAGGCGTTCCTCAACCTCAAGCTGCCGTCGATCATGATCGACAGCTTCGTGCGCAAATTGCGCGAAGTGGTTTCGCGCATCCGTGCCCACGAGCGCGTGATCATGAACCTGTGCGTGAAGCAGGCCAAGATGCCGCGCAAGGATTTCCTCAAGGCGTTCCCGATGCACGAGATTCATCTGGGCTTCGCCGACGAGATGATCCGCAAGAAGCAGAAGTGGTCGTCGGCCGTGCGCGCGCGCAAGGATGACATCCTGGCCGAGCAGGAAAAACTGATCGCACTGGAAAAAGCGCTGTACCTGTCGCTCGGCGACGTCAAGGAAATCAACCGCGCCATGTCCATCGGTGAGGCCAAGGCGCGCCGTGCGAAGAAGGAAATGGTCGAAGCCAACCTGCGCCTGGTTATCTCGATTGCGAAAAAGTATACGAACCGCGGCCTGCAATTCCTCGATTTGATTCAGGAAGGCAACATCGGATTGATGAAAGCCGTGGACAAGTTTGAATATCGTCGTGGCTACAAGTTCTCCACTTATGCGACCTGGTGGATTCGACAGGCGATCACCCGTTCCATCGCCGATCAAGCACGGACCATCCGCATTCCAGTGCACATGATCGAAACGATCAACAAGCTCAATCGCATCAGCCGCCAGATGTTGCAGCAGTACGGCCGCGAAGCGACGCCGGAAGAGCTTGCCGAAAAAATGGAAATGCCCGAGGACAAGATTCGCAAGGTACTCAAGATCGCCAAGGAACCCATTTCGATGGAAACTCCGATTGGCGATGACGAGGATTCGCATCTGGGCGATTTCATCGAGGATACCAACGTCGAGTCCCCGGTCGAAAACGCTACCGGCACCGGCTTGACCGAGACCGTGCGCGATGTGCTCGCCGGCCTGACCCCGCGTGAAGCGAAAGTGCTGCGCATGCGCTTCGGCATCGACATGAACACCGACCACACCCTGGAAGAAGTCGGCAAGCAGTTCGACGTGACCCGCGAGCGCATCCGCCAGATTGAAGCCAAGGCTTTGCGCAAGCTGCGCCACCCCAGCCGTTCGGAACAACTGCGTTCGTTCCTCGATCTGGAATAACAGAATGTAAGTTCTTTAAAGCGCCCGCGGTCACGCGGGCGTTTTCGTTTGGAGCGGCAACGGATAAACTGGCGTCGGATGACGAGTCGACAATCTGTAGGTTGCGGGTGAGCGAGAGCGAACCTCAACAGGGATATTTCGCAACGTCGTAGATAAACTCGTCATCTCGGCAGGGTCGACGCCGCGATAGCGGCGGAGGGGGATCCAGAGTGCAGGGATGCTGTCGAGATAGTGATGATAAACGTTGAAATGCTTTCTTTCGCAGCATTTCCCTCACCCCGTGCCCTCTCCCGGCAGGAGAGGGGGAGTGATTGTCGCGCTATGCGCGACGCCGGTATCTGATTGAAGCGGTGGGCCTGTAGCACAATGGTTAGTGCAGGAGACTCATAATCTCTTGGTTGCAGGTTCGAGTCCTGCCGGGCCCATACCCTTAAGCCGTTGCGAAAGAGCCTTCCCGGACCTTTTCCGTTTCTAAAACACGGGCAGAATTCGCGAACGACGCTTGGAAAATCAATAACGCGCTTGGCTGACTTGCGCGGAATGCATCACCGCATCGCGGTACCACGGTGCATTTCTACACCTCGCCAAACAAAGGCGGCCGCTCCTGGGGAAGAGCGGCCGCGGGACGCTGCCATTCTGCTGGGGGACAGAGAGTTAGGCAGCGCCGTTACTGTACTCAGCAAATGTTAGGACTGGCTTAATTCGCCAGTTTGGACGTCTGATTGCGACGCGAACAGCAAGGTGAAGTTGCGCGCTCCCGTAACATTGGTGTCTTCCTCGAGTTTCCACTTGCGGCGTTCGCAGACGCGGCGAATCATGCCCAGACCCAAAATACGGTCCGCACGCCCATTTCCACTATCGGTGGGCGTTGTTGGCGTGGATTTCGTGTGTGCCAATGGCTGCAAGCAAATGTGCAATCGTGCTGGCTCGACTTCTACAACCAGTGTCCCGTTTTCGGCGAACTCGGTTGCGGCACGAAGCAGGTTGCGCGCGACCACATCCAGGACCCGACGTGGCGCTGCCAGCACTGCCGGTGTATCCGCACGCAATTGGATCGTCAAACCCTTTGCACTGAATGCGTCGGCCCGGTCGCGCAGTATCTGGCTGACGACAAGGCCAAAATCGGTCGTGTCGCTGGCGTCGCCATCCAACTCGTCGCCGCGGGCCAACACCAGCAGTGCATCGAGCAAATCGCTCAATTCGTCGCTGCCGCGTTGCATGCGCCGCAGACGAGCAAGGTTTGCCGGGTCGTGCCCGTTGCGATCGATCAAGACTTCGATTGCGCCACGAATCACCGCCAGCGGCGTGCGCATTTCGTGGCTGGCATCTGCGGTAAACGCGCGCTCGCGGCGCACGAAAATATAGAGTCTTTCCTGATAGCGATCAAAGGCACGTGCCAAGGCGCCGACCTCATCGGCGGCGAAATCCGCGGCGAGCATGGTGGTGCCACGCGAATTCGGCTCCAGCGTTTCGACGCGCCCAGCGAGACGCCGCACCGGGTCGATCGCGCGCCCTGCCCACAGCCAACCCAGCCATGCCGACAAACCGGTTCCAAACAGGACCAGCGCGATCAAATCGTGCGCAAGGCGGCGTTCGCGGAGGTGTTCCTTGCCGATGTCGAGGACGATGTAGAGCCGTTGGTCCTGAACATCATAGACGGCGACGTGGCGCTCGCCGCCTTTTGAATCATTCAGCTCATGGAAGCCGGGACCGAACCCCGCCATTTCCGGCGGCGGCGGATTGGGACTGCCCGCGGCACGAGTAAATACGTAAAAGTGCTTTGTATGCGGACGTGGAAGCTTGTCGTTTTCGCTGAAGCGCGCACGTAGGTAATCGCCCTCGACGCGCAGCATCTGATCGACCAGACGATCCACGTACAAGTCGGAAAAATGCACCGCCACCATCGCCACGCAGGTGCTGACCACCAGACCGAGAATCGCAAACGTCAATGCAACGCGGGCGCGCAGGCTCAGGCGAAAATTAATCACTGGCCGATTCCGCGATGCGATAGCCAAAACCGTGCACGGTATGCAGCAAATGCACAACAAACGGACGGTCGATGACTGATCGCAGCAGGGAAAGGTGCGTGTGCAGCGTGGCGATGTCGCCGCCGGCCTCGCCCCATAATGCTTGCGCCAGTTCGGCGTGCCGCACCAGGTGCGGTGAGTGCCGCATGAGCAACTCGAGCAACACGCAACCGGCATGTGTCAGCGTGAGTTTTTGGCCGCCGCGCTGCACGTCGAGCATGGCCGGATCGTAGGTAAGGTCGGCCACGCGCAGCACGCCACCGCTGGGCATCCCACGTCGCCGGTGCAGCACGCGGATGCGCGCTTCGAGTTCCTTCATTGCGAAGGGCTTTACGAGGTAATCGTCGGCACCTTGCGCGAATCCCGCGAGCTTGTCTTGCAGCGTGTCGCGTGCGGTGAGCATGAGTACGGGCGTATCGCGCTGTTCGGCGCGCAGTTGTCGACACAGATCCAGTCCGTCGAGCTTGGGCAGGCCCAGATCCAGCACGATGACGTCATAACTGCCTTTCAACGCCATGCGCAAACCGGTTGCGCCGTCGCCGGCGTGATCCATCACGAATCCGCGATGCTCCAGGAAGTCCCAGATGTTTGCGGCGATGTCGCGTTGGTCCTCGATCAGCAAAATTCGGAGCATGGGCGCAGGGCAAAGTGGAAAAGTGGATTATACGCGGGCCGGCAACCCGCAGCCGCGCCTGCGTCCTGCATGATTGACTGGTTGCATTGCATCCAAGCGTATACCATCGCCAGCTCTCACGGAGACAGCAACATGTTTGCCCGGCAGTTACGAATCTACGCGATCGCCTCACTCATGGCACTGCTTGGCGCCTGTGCCACGCAGAAACCGCAAATTTCGCAGCCTGCGCAGCCGCAGCCGCCAATCGCTGCCGTGCATCGTTTCGATGTGCAGTCGCCGAACGGCATTCGCGCCGACAACTATTACTGGTTGCGCGACGACACCCGCAAGCGCCCCGAGGTGCTGGCCTATCTGAACGCCGAAAATGCGTATTACGCGACGATGACGGCGCACACCACGGCGCTCGAAGATAAGCTTTACACGGAAATGATCGCTCGCCTCAAGCCGGACGATGCCAGCGTTCCGGCGAAGAACAAACATTTTTTCTACTACACGCGATTCATCCCGGATCAGGAATACCCGATCCATGCGCGACGGCCTGTTGGCACCCACGCGCCGGAACAAATTTTGCTCGACGGCAATGCCTTGGCAGCCAATCACGACTTCTTCCAGATCGGCGCGACCGCGGTCAGTCCGAACGAGCACCTGCTCGCGTACGCGGTCGATATCACCGGCCGACGCCAATACATGATCGCGTTCAAGGATTTGAAAACCGGCAAGGCGCTGCCCGACTCCATTCCCGGTACCTCCGCATCCATGGCATGGGCCGATGACAACAAAACCTTGTTCTACGTCGAGAAAGATCCAATCACCCTGCTCACGGTGCGAGTGCGCCGCCACGTGCTCGGTAGCAATCAGGCTCGCGACCCGGTCGTGTACGAGGAGCGCGATCACAGCTACTACATTGGTGTTTCGCGCAGCGGCGACGACAAGTACATCGTGTTGGATGAACAAAGCACGTTGTCAAGCGAGGTGCGTTTCATTCGCGCGAACCGGTTGCACGAGCGTTTCCAGGTGTTGGCGCCGCGCGAGCATGCCATGGAATATCACGCCGACCATATCGACCATCGCTGGATCGTACGCACCAACTGGAATGCAAAGAATTTCCGCATCATGCAGGTGGTCGATGCGCGCGTGGGCAGCAAGCAACACTGGCGAGATGTCGTGCCGGCGAAACCAGGGGTTACGATCGGCGAGTTTGCCCTGTTCCGTGACTATCTGGCGGTCGACGAGCGCAGTGATGGCCTGCAGCGCATCCAGATCCGGCCGTGGCACGGCGGCAAGAATTACTTCGTGGCTACCAACGACGCTGACTACACCGCATCGATCGGCGACAACCGCGAACAGGATACCGACACCTTGCGCTACGACTATTCCTCGCTGATTACGCCGATCTCGGTCTACGATCTGGACATGAAAACCGGCCAACGCACCCTGCGCAAACGCGAGGAAGTGCTCGGCGGTTACGATCCGGCCAACTACATCGCACGGCGCATCTGGGTGACGGCGCGCGACGGCGCGCGCATCCCGGTGTCGCTGCTGTATCGCAAGGACTTCAAGCGCGACGGCAGCGCGCCGTTGTATCAGTACGGTTATGGCGCATACGGCATTTCCATTGACCCGCATTTTTCATCGCCGCGATTTTCGCTGGTCGATCGCGGGTTTGTGTACGCAATTGCGCACGTGCGCGGCGGTGGAGAAATGGGGCGCGCATGGTACGAAGATGGCAAGCTGCTGCACAAGAAGAACACGTTCACCGATTTCATCGACGTGAGCGAGTACCTGGTCAAGTACGGTTACGCGGCCAAGGACAAGGTGTTTGCCGAAGGCGGCAGCGCCGGTGGCCTGCTGATGGGCGCGATCGCGAACATGGCTTCGGATACCTATCGCGGCATCGTCGCGCACGTTCCATTCGTCGACGTGGTTACCACCATGCTCGATGACAGCATTCCGCTCACGACGAATGAATTCGATGAATGGGGCAATCCGCAGGAAACAGTTTTCTACAATTACATGCTGGCGTATTCGCCCTACGACAACGTGCGCGCGCATGCTTACCCGGCGATGCTGGTCACCACCGGCTTGTGGGATTCACAGGTGCAATACTACGAGCCGACCAAATGGGTGGCGAAATTGCGCGCTACGAAAACCGACAAGCATCTGCTGCTGCTGAAAGTAAACATGGACGCCGGCCACGGTGGCAAATCCGGGCGTTATCGGCGCTACCGCGAAGTTGCGGAGGAGTTCGCGTTCATACTGGATCAGTTGAAGCAGCAGGAACCCCTGCGAGCGATGCGCTGACTTTGTGTATCGTTGTGCGTGAGGTGAGGCCCTACCCTACCACGCTGCCTTCAGCTTTTCGCTGGTCGCCGGATCGGTAGCGCGCGCAATCAAACCACCGAGTGGACTAATCGTCACAGTGTACTTGCCGCCATCGACCAATGGCAGATACGTGGCGCTGCCGTAGTCGGCGTCGATCCACGGTAACCATTTCGGATACTCTTTCTTCAGGTGCCAAGGGTCGACAACCGAGTCTTCGCCGAGATCGACTACGCTGGGCAAGATCGTGCGCTCCTGGCTGGCTTCGTGATAACGACCGGATAATCGGTCGAGTTGGTACAGCGGTTTCGCTCCGAGCGTTACAGCGCGCGGCGTCCACTTGATCACGCGCGCATCCAGTTGCCATTCGTCACCACTGAGGGTAGCGCTGCGATGGCTGCCGTCCGGAAAGTCGATGCGCACGGAGAACTGCTGCGGCCCGAGCTGACGCGCATCGATATTGGCAACCGGAGTTTCTGCCAACAGCAACCGATAACCACGCAGACCGACACCCAACATGCCGCACAACACTGCCAGCACGACAAACACCGCCAGCCACACGCTGCGATGGGCACACGCCAAGCGCCGCCGGGCGTGCCAGTGTCGGCGCACGGCAAACAATTGCGCCAGCGCGAACAGCGACAGCAATGCGCAAAGTACAAACAGGACGGGTACGACACCGTAGACGTTCAACATATCGAGCCTCTTGCAACCTGTAAATGTTGACAGGGGACGATTGTTCGACCCTTGCGGCGAGTGTATAACCGTAACACTACGTGGGGCCGTACGTCACCGAAGGTTTGGTCATGAAAATTTCGCTGTCGCAAACGCTGCTTTCAAGCGCCATCGTCATTCTGCTGCTGTTTGCCGGTCCGGCACAAGCCGCGGCATCCGCCCAGCCAAACGATCCGGAACTGCAAAAGATCCTGCTCGGGATGAGTCACGCGGGGACTTGGTATCACCCGGATCTGGAAGCTGAGTTTTCCGGTGTGCATGCGTATACCCATGGCCACTTCGAGGACGCGGCGAAATTCTTCCTCAAGGGCGCCCGCTACGCAGACAAATTTTCGCAATTGTG
>JBDTLA010000011.1:0-30305 GCA_039935035.1 Rudaea sp.
GCATTCGCAAACACCAGCGCCGATATCGTTTACGAAAACAAAGCCAGCCTGAAACGCGCCGGCAAAATTGCTGCACGTGTTTTCGGCAGCGAATTCCAAACCGACGAATGGGACAACGTCATCGACGGCTTGGTGATCTTCCGGAACGATCAATCCGTCCAGTTGATCGGGAAGCATTAGCAACGAAACGGTAGGTTGGGTTGAGGAACAATACCCAACACACAACTCAACCGCATGCGACGATGTTGGGTTTCGCATGCGCTCACCCCAACCTACTAGCGGCACCGAGAGGATCGCCTGTGTATCGAATTTCCTTATGCGTGTTAGTCCTCTGCTGTTCGGTTGGCTGCCAGCCATCAACGGATGGAAGCAAGCTGCCGCCGCGACAACTGGTCGCGCAGAAGGCGTGCGATGCGATTGCTTCGCGTGTTGATTTGTATCCGTCGGCATCTGCCTTGTTTCTGAAAAGCTACGATGCGGATGATCAAGGCAATCAGGACCCCTCGCTGGAGACAGCAGCGTTTTCCTACGACAACGCGCTGGCTGTCATTGCCCTGATTGCATGCGACAAACTTCCGCAAGCGCAACGCGTCGGCGAGGCGTTGCGCAGGGCGGCCATGAGTGACACGCGCTTGAGAAAGGCGTATCGCGCTGGCGTGGTCAAAGATGGGGTACTGCCTAACGGTTGGTGGGATAAAGCCGAGAGCCGATGGGTGGAAGATCCGCATCAAATTGGCACGCCGACTGGCGACGTCGCCTGGGTTGGGTTGGCACTCATGGCGTTGGACAAGGCGACCGGCGAACCGCGCTGGCGCGAGGCGGCGGTACACTTGGCACAATGGATCGAGCACAACGCCGCGGGAAAAAACGGCAGCGCAGGTTTCACCGGTGGTGTCGATGGATTTGACGCCGATCCGAAGAAGCTCGACTGGAAATCCACGGAACACAATATTGATGTGTCGGCACTGTTCAACTGGATGGCGGACAAGGCGACGTCAGGTCCGTGGAAACAGCGCGCCGAAGACGCGTGGCGCTTTGTAGATACCCAGTGGGACGCGAAGACCGGCCATTTCTTTGTCGGGACGATGCCCGATGGTGCAGAGAATATCGACACTTCAGGCCTGGACGCCCAACTCTGGCCGCTGCTGCTACCCGACGCGCCACCCGAATGGCGGCGCGCGATTTCTTACGTCGAACAGAATCACGGCGTGGCCGGAGGTTTTGATTTCAATACTGATCGCGATGGCTTGTGGCTTGAAGGCACCGCGCAAGCTGCGCTTGTATATGAAGTGCTTGGGCGTGACTCCGAAGCCAACAAATTGTTCATGACGATCGCTAAGCAGTTCAGCGCAAGTGGCTACCTGTATGCTACGCGTGAGGCTCGCATCAGTACGGGCCTTGCACTCGGGCCGGAAAGCAAATCCGCGGATTTCTATTACTATCGTCGCCCGCACCTAGGCGCCACTGCATGGGCGGTGCTTGCTGCGCTTAAGTGGAACCCGTTCCGTGCCCATGGCAAATGACCGAAACGTGCCGGGAAGTAAACGGCAACGCCGCGCGAGCACGGACTTAGAGCTTCAACGTCGCAAGGCTGTTATGTAGGTTGGGGTGAGCAACGAACCCCAACACGCAGCGTATCCAGATGTAACAATGTTGGGGTTCGCATTCGCTCACCCCAACCTACAGATTTTTGGAATACTGTTGTGGCAATGAAGATTACATTCACGAAAGGTAGCGGAAAATACGATCGCATGCTGATCCAGCGTGGCGATGCGAATCAAGCGATCGATTGCCCAAAGCAGCGCATCATCCCGCACGACATGGTGCATTACGCCGTGGAACACACGCTGCAAAAGCGCGGGTTCCTGAGTCGCGTGCGTGATGGCGAGGCCGCAAATTTTCAAATGGGCGCAGAGTCGGAAAGCGATGGCGTCGAGCGTCTGGTCGAAGTGATTCAGGGCGACGCGTGGTCGGGCAGCGGCAGTGTGCCGGAGGACTTGCTCGATCTTTATCGCGTTACCTGCAGCGCACGCCAGTGCGCGCCTCTAGCAGTAACCGACGAGGATGTCTGCGCCATCCGTGGTTGTATCGCCGAGCTTGATTTGCAGTGGCAGACGTTACCTGTTGGGCAACCATTGACCTTGGAGTTGTAAGTTTTGGGGTGCGATCAGTCTTTCGGATTGCCAGGCCCGAATCGATTTGCCCGTTGGCATTTCTCCTTGAGTCGCAGGTCTGGCACGCGCCAGTTCAGCCCGAAGCATGATCCACCCCAAAGTGCGGCTGTTCGCGAATCGGGCGGATGGGCCGTATTTCGACACAACCCACTGTAGCTGGCGGAATTTTCGCGGCGAGCTGGATGGCCTCGTTCAGATCGCGCGCTTCGAGCAGGTAAAAGCCGGCGAGTGCTTCACGGGTTTCCGCGAATGGACCATCGCAAATCGACAGGCGGCCATTGCGCATACGCAGCGTCGTCGCCGTGGCCACCGGCTGCAACGCTTCGGAAGCCACGCAGTGACCGCTGGCGCGCAAGTCGGCATCGCAGGCAAGGCATTCGTGATCGTCCATTGCTGCAATTTTTTCTTCTTCGCCGTACACCAGACAAAGGTATTTCATTTCGATCTCCCGCTAGTCGTGCTACCAGGCGTAATGCTACGCGCCAGCCTGCGTATCGACACAGCCAAGCAGCACGTGTATTGCCCCTGGCTGTGTCATATAAATCCGCCGTCACATCGACTTGCGAATTGGAACGGTAACCATCCACTGCACGCCGAATCGGTCGGTCACCATGCCGAAACACGGCGACCAGAAGGTTTCTTCCATCGGCATGTCGATCTTGCCCTGTTCGGCAAGCGCGGCAAACACGCGGCGCGCTGCGGCCTCATCGGCTTGTGCGGAGGATAGCGCAAATCCCTTGAACGCCAATTCACCCGTGCCGCGGCCGTCGGACACCATGATCGTTGTGTCCCCAATCTGCACATCCGCATGCATGACCATGTTTTCCGCACCAGGCGGAAGTTGCTGCGGATGATCGGATGCGGGAATGTCTTTCAAGCGCGTCAGTGACGTGACCTGCGCACCGAATACCTTTTTGTAGAACTCGATGGCTGCGTTGCAATGCCCGTTGAAGAAAAGATAGGGTTGAATTTGCATGGTGTACTCCTTGGGTTTTGTGGTAGTCAGCGTGCTGATTGGTTCGACGTTGTTTGCAGTTCGCGGAATCGCTCCAGCTCCGCACTTGGCTCGAAATCGTCGAGTTCGAACATCTGGCGAACCTCGATTTCGCAGTCGCTACCATCCAGCGTGGGATTGGGAAAGCGTTGGGTCCATTCCTGCGCCTGCTCGCGCGAATCGGCTTTTATGATCGTGTAACCCGCAATGAGTTCGCGAGTTTCGGCAAACGGTCCGTTCACGATCGAGCGATTGGCTCCGGAATATTTGACCCGCCATCCCTTGCTGGTGGCCTGCAGGCCGGATGCATCAAGCAAGATGCCAGCAGCATCCAATTGCGCATGGAATTTTCCCATTTGCGCAAACAACGAATCCGACGGCATCACGCCCGCTTCGGAATCGGCGGTCGCTTTGACGATGATCATGAATCGCATGGCATTTCTCCGGTTTTGTTGTGAATCATGGTCTGGCGGTTGGTCGGGCTCTCGGATTTGCATGCCGCCTTCATGAAGTAGTCGAACGGGAAACCCAACAATCGACATTGCTGGAAGAAATATTTTCCGAATCCAGTCGCCGAGCGTCGATGCGACGCGTGGTTAGTTGTCCAGCTCGGCGAGTCGCTTCTTCAAAAAACGCTGTTCGGCCTCCTGATGGGCGAGGACTAACGCGCGTTCATACGCATCGCGCGCTTCTCGCGTACGCCCGAGGCGCCGACAGAAATCAGCCCGCGCTGCATGGGCCAGGTGGTAATCGGTCAATGATCCTGCGGCCAGAATTGCATCGACTTCGACCAGACCAGCTTGCGGGCCATCCCGTCGGGATATGGCAACCGCGCGATTGAGGGCGACGATTGGCGACGGTTCGATTTTCAGCAGCGCATCGTAAAGACCGACGATCTCATTCCAGTCCGTAGCGGCCGCGTCTGTCACCTGCGCATGCACAGCAGCAATCGCGGCCTGCAAGGTGTACGGACCGAACTGGCGCGAGGCGAATGCGCGTTCCACCTGCGCGGTGCCTTCGTCGATCTGTGCGCGATTCCATAATGATCGATCCTGATCGTCCAGCAACACGATTTCGCCATCCGCGTTCGTGCGCGTGCCACTGCGAGCATCGTGCAGCAGCATCAAAGCAAGCAACCCCGATACTTCAGGCTCCGGCAACAATTCATACAGCAAGCGGCCAAGGCGAATCGCTTCAGCGGAAAGGTGGTGGCGTGTGAGCGTGACTCCGGAACTGGCGGCATAACCTTCCGTGAAGACGAGGTAGATTACGCGCAACACCGCATCCAGGCGTTGCGGCAATTGCGAGGGTTCTGGTACTTCGTAGGGAATGCGCGCATCGCGAATCTTGGTTTTGGCGCGTACGATGCGCTGCGCCAGGGTCGGTGCGGGTGTCAAAAACGCAGCCGCGATTTCTTCGGTGGTCAGCCCACACACTTCGCGCAGGGTCAATGCCACCTGCGCATCCGGTGCCATCGCTGGATGACAGCACGTGAAGATCAGGCGCAGGCGATCGTCCGTCACGCTTTCGGCATCGATGATCGGTGCGTCCTCGATGGCGACATCGTGTATCTGCGGATCCAGCGCCACATGCCGCGATTGCCGGCGCAGGCCGTCGATCGCCTTGAAGCGCCCTGCCGAAACGAGCCATGCGCGCGGGTTCTCCGGCAGGCCATCGCTTTCCCATTTTTCCAGCGCTGCGCGGAATGCCTCGTGCAAGGCTTCTTCCGCAACGTCGAAATCGCCGAGCAAGCGGATCAATGTCGCCAGCACCGCACGCGATTCGCTGCGATAAATGGCATCGACGGTTGCACGGATGGGTTGTTGCAGTCGCGGACTCATGGAGCCGATGGTATAACTTGCGCGACCCGAAGGAACAACTCATCCTGACGGCACTTGCATTGCTTGCCCGAGTACGGGCCCATGGAAATCCACCGATGAACGATGTACCGAATGAACTGCCGCCCCCTCCAGCCGAACTGATCGTCCTGAATGCCATCGAAGCACGCGTGCTTGGCTGCCTGATCGAAAAGGCGGCAACCACGCCGGATGCGTATCCGCTCACCTTGAATTCGCTGCATCTGGCATGCAACCAGAAAACCAATCGCGATCCGGTGATGAATGTCGACCTGGGCGCGGTCGGCCATGCACTGCACACGCTGGAAGAAAAGAAGCTCGTGCGCGTGGAACGCGGCGCGCGTGCGCTGCGTTATGAACACACGGTCGATGCGCCGCTGGGCCTCACGGCGCGATCACGCGCGGTGATTGCCATGTTGATGCTGCGCGGGCCGCAGACGCAAGGCGAGTTGCAAATACGCTGCGAACGACTGGCCGATTTCCCCGACGCGGCGATGCTCGGCGATACCCTCGACCGCCTCATCACACGCGAACCGGGAATGGCCATCCGCATCCCGCGTAGCAGCGGCCAACGCGAGGATCGTTACATGCACCTGTTGTGCGGGCCAGTTTCAGTGGAAAACCTGCGTGCTGCGCATGCCGAATCCGGCGGAGCGCGATCGCGGTCGGCCGAACTGGAAGCGCGCGTGGAAGCGCTCGAGCGTAGTGTTGAGGAATTGCGCAGTAGACTCGACGGACGCAATCCGGACTAAAAGCTTCCCTTCAGCATTCTTCCAAGGTTTGCGCAGACGTGGACGATTCACCACGAATCGCCGCCACCGTTGCGATGGCAATCCGGCACATTTCCGCAGCGGGCAGAGTCGCATCGATGCGCAATGCCGAGGCCGGCGGTGGGTCGAATCGGACCAGGACATCGTTGACGATTTCCGGCGTGCGGTCGCGCGCCAGGTGTCGATCATGTTTGACGTCGCTGGCAATGCGCGCACGCGCGACATCGGGCGGGCATTCTAGGTAAATCGGAATCGGTCGAAATCCGTAGCGATGGATCGCGGCATCGACGCGCATCAGGTCGCGATTGCGCGTGAAGGTCACGCCATCGAGCACAGTGGATTCCCCGAGCAGGCAATTGATTTCAAGCGCCAGCAGCATGCTGCGGAATGCCGCACGTTTTTCGGCAAAACTGTACGCACATCGCGGAAACATGGCGTGCCGGATTGCATCACGGCAAACGCGGCGCAACCCGAGTTGGTCTTCCAGTGCACGTGCAACCATACTCTTGCCGGCACCGGGCAAGCCGATCAGCGCGACGACAACGGGCGTGAGGCTCGCGGGCGCGGTGATCGCAGTCTCCTTGAGTTCCAAATCGTGAGTCTCTTGCTCGATGGTCATCAGCTTGCTCTTCATTCATTGCAACCAGGTAACATTTGAAATCATTCCACCTTTCTATCCACTTGGCGACTGCCAAGATGTATTCGCCTCCCCCTGCGCAGCGGGGAAACATCGGCAGGTCGAATATCGCGACAGCAATATGAGGGATGTTTGCAGCGGATGCTGCCCGAAGGGTGAGCCACAGGGATGTGGCGAGTACAAGCTGTCCCGGCATTGATCAAATCTGGGACTGATGGGGGCGTTTTTTGAATTTTCCCATGCTAGATCAAGAGCACCCCCTTCCGCCTTCGGCACCTTCCCCCGCTTGCGGGGGAAGGAAAATCAAAATCGCACCCCGCTTGCGGGGGAAGGAAAATCAAAATCGCACCCCGCTTGCGGGGGAAGGAAAATCAAAATCGCTCCGCGCGCGCGGGAAGGAAATCAACACACGTCTGTCTCTGTCACCTTTGTGTCCTTTGTGTCCTTCGTGGTAAACCCACTCATACGTGCCCGCACCACACCGCGCTCAGGCTATCATGGCCGCCTCCTGCTCGCCTTCCCAACCTGACTTGGTCTCGATGCGCAAATTTCACATCCAACGTTATCTGATTACCGGCTTGCTCACCATTATTCCGCTTTGGCTGACCTGGCTGGTTTTCAGATTCATCTTCGGCCTGCTGTCGCACCTGGGCGAACCCATCGCGAGCGTGATGTTCAGCGCATTTTCTGCCCTGTCGCCGGCCAGTGCCGCGTGGCTGGGACAGGACTGGCTGAAATCGATCGTCGCGTTCATCGGCACCCTGCTCGCCCTGTATTTGCTGGGCCTGGCGTCATCGCGGGTGTTCGGCGCACGCCTGATCGCTGCGTTTGAAAGCCTGATCTCGCATATTCCGCTGGTGCACACGATTTATGGCGGCACCAAGAAACTGATGACGATGATGTCGACGAAGCCCGCCGGCACGCAGCGTGTAGTGTTGATCGACTTTCCCTCGCCGGAATTGAAAAGCATCGGCTTCGTCACTCGCGTATTCACCGACAGCGCCGGGCGCGAGCTGGCCGCCGTGTACGTGCCGACCACCCCAAATCCGACCGGCGGCTATCTGGAGATCGTGCCGACGGAAAAGCTCGTTGCCACGGACTGGAGCATGGATCAGGCGATGGCATTTCTGTTGTCCGGCGGTGCCATTGGTCCGGATACCCTGCCGGATGGCGCGCATCCACAAACGGTGCGATTGCCGCGCTGAATCGCAGCACGGTTACCTTCGACACATCGCGCGATTCCTTGCTCCGGCTAGACTTGCGCACCCTTCGGAGCACATGCCATGCGTCATTCCATCCTGAGCGCAATTGCCGCGAGCGCGCTGCTGACCAGTTGCATCGCTGCCGCGCACAGCAACGACCACGGTTTGGACGCGCGCAATTTCGACACGTCCACTCCCGCGTGCACTGATTTCTTCGAGCACGCCAACGGCGGGTGGCTGAAATCCAATCCGATTCCAGCGTCATACAGCACCTGGAGCCTGGACAACGAAATCGGCGAACGCAATTTGACGATCCTCAAGCGCATCCTTGATGACGCAGCCGCACATCCCGGCGCTGCTGGTAGCGCCACGCAGAAAATCGGCGACTTTTATGCCACCGCGATGGACGAGAAAGCCATCGACAAAGCCGGTATCACACCGCTGGATACAGACTTGAAAGCCATCGCCGCGTTGCGCACGCCCGCCGATATCGCAAAGCTCATCGTGGATTGGCAGGCGCATGGGCAACCTGTGTTGTTTGATTTCCAGGCGCAGCCGGATCTGAAAAATTCCGGCACCGACATCGCCTATGCCGGCCAGGGCGGCCTTGGCCTGCCGGATCGCGATTACTACCTGCGCGACGATGCGCAAACCAAACGCTTGCGCGCAGAGTACCGCAAGCATGTCGCCCGAATGCTGAAGCTGCTTGGCGATGCGGATTCAGAAAGCGAAGCCAATTGGGTGATGGACCTCGAAACGCAACTGGCGAAAGCATCGCTGGATCGGGTCGCCTTGCGTGAACCGGCGAATTCCTACCACATCTATTCGGTCGGCGACGCGGATGTGAGCACTCCACACTTTTCCTGGAAAGATTTTTTCCACGCCATCGGCCGCGCCGACGTTCACAATTTTTCCCTGGCTCAACCGGATTTCTTTGTTGCTGCCGACAAAGCACTGGCCAGCGTTCCGGTGAAGCACTGGCAAGCGTATCTGCGTTGGCATCTGATCAATGCGGATGCGCGGTATCTCGACAAGCGCTTCGTCGATGCTGATTTTGACTTTCACGGCCGCACCCTGCGTGGCGCCAAACAGAACCTGCCGCGCTGGAAACGGGCGATCCGGAGTGCGGACAACGCCGTCGGTGAAATACTCGGTCAAGCCTATGTGGCGCAGGTTTTTCCACCGGAAGCCAAGCAACGCGCGATGGTTCTGGTCGACAATCTCAAAACCACAATGCGAGCCAGAATCGGCAACTTGACCTGGATGAGCGCGAAAACGAAACAGGCCGCTTACGCCAAACTCGATACGCTGGTAGCCAAAGTCGGCTACCCGGATCATTGGCGCGATTATTCGGCGTTGACGATCACGCGCAATTCATGGCTTGCCAACGTACGTGTGGCCGAAGGGTTCGATGCGCGGCGTCAATTCGCCAAGATCGATCATGCAGTGGATCGCACCGAATGGGACATGACGCCGCAAACGGTCAACGCCTACTACAACCCGATGGGCAACGAAATCGTGTTTCCGGCCGCCCAACTATTGCCGCCCTATTTCGATGACAAAGCCGACGATGCGCTCAATTACGGCGGCATCGGCGCCGTGATCGGTCACGAGATGACCCACGGCTTTGACGACGAGGGCAGTCGCTTCGACGCGAAAGGCAACCTGGTCGATTGGTGGACGCCCGCGGATCGCGCCGCGTTTGATGCCCGTACGGCAAAGCTGGTCGAGCAATTCAACAACTATGTGCCCATCGACAACCTGCACATCAACGGCAAACTCACGCTCGGTGAAAACATTGCCGATCTGGGCGGGCTGCTGGTCGCCTACGACGCATTCAAACTCACCGCGCAAGGCAAAGGCGAAACCAAGATCGATGGACTCACTCCCGACCAGCGTTTCTTTCTTTCCTTTGCGCAAACCTGGCGGACAGCGCAGCGGCCTGCGCAATTGCGCCTGCAACTGCAATCCAACGAACATGCTCCGGCCAAGTACCGCACCAACGGCCCGCTGAGCGATGTACCCGCGTTCGCCACTGCATTCGCCTGCAAACCCGGCGATGCGATGGCTCGCGCAGAGCGCGCTAGCGTTTCAATCTGGTAGCCGACCAGATCCCATTCTTCAACTGATCCTGATATCGACTAAATTACGGAGACTGCACATGACCCGATCATTTCTCAAACCGCTGGCGCTGGGTGTCGGCCTGACCATCGCAGCGGCCAGTACTGCATCGGCAACCGATGCGAGCCTGAATCCCGCGCAATTCGACTCGCAAACAAGTCCGTGCCAAAACCTGTTCGATTTCGTCAACGCGAACTGGATCAAGGCCAACCCGATTCCGGCCGACCGCAGTTCCTACGGCGTGTTCGCGATGCTCGATGAACAGTCGCTTGCCGCACAACGCGCGATTGTCGAGCAAACGGCAAAGTCCAAGCCGGCGAAGGGCACGATCGAGCAGAAGATCGGCGATCTTTATGCCACCGGCATGAAGGTGGCGGCAATCGACAAGGCCGGTTACGCACCGATGGCTGATGACCTCAAACGTATTGACGGACTCAACAGCCCGGATGAACTGGCCGGGTTCGTCAACGATTACGCCGCACAAGGCATGCCGTTTCTGTTCGACTTTTCCGGTGAGCCCGACTTCCACGACTCACAACGCGTGATTGCCTATGCGTCGCAAGATGGCCTTGGCTTGCCCGAACGCGACTACTACTTCAAGGCCGATGCCACGTCGAAGAAGATCCGCGTTGCCTACGTCGCGCATATTGCGCGCGTGCTGAGCTTGGTTGGAGTGAAGAAAGCCGATGCATTGGAACAGGCCAAATCGGTGATGGCACTGGAAACCCAACTCGCCGATGCGTCGCTACCCATCGTTCAATTACGCGACCCGGCCAACCAGTACCACTACGTCGATTTTCCGGCAGCCGGACAGTCCACGCCGCATTTTTCCTGGGAAAAATTCTTTGCCTCGCAAAATATTTCCGGCGAAAAGGGATTTTCGTTGTCGCAGCCGAAATTTTTCGCCGAGATGGACAAACTGCTTGCCACCGCACCGGCTGCGCAATGGCGTGCGTACTTTCGCTTCCATCTGGTCGACGCCAATGCGGCGTACCTGAGCAAGCCTTTCGTCGACGAGAATTTCGATTTCTACTCGCGCATTCTTGAGGGCCAGTCGAAACCGCGTCCACGCTGGAAAGAAGTGCTCGACAGCGTCAACAATGAAATGGGCATGGCGCTCGGGCAATTGTACGTGGCGCAGAATTTTTCGCCCGAAGCCAAACAGCGCGCCAAAGTGCTGGTCGACAACCTGCGCGCTGCGCTCAAGCAGCGCATCGAGAATGTTGACTGGATGAGTGCCGAAACCAAGAAGAAGGCCATCGACAAATGGAATACGTTCGTGCCGAAGATCGGCTATCCGGATCACTGGCGCGATTGGAGCGGCCTGACCATCGGCACGACAAGTTACCTCGACAACATCCGCGCCGCGCGCAAATTCAATCACGACTGGCGCATGGCCAAGATCGGCAAAGCCGTCGATCGCAGTGAATGGGGCATGACACCGCAGACGATCAACGCCTATTACAACCCGATGCAGAACGAAATCGTGTTCCCCGCTGCGATCCTGCAACCGCCGTTTTTCGACGCCAAGGCCGACGATGCGCTCAACTACGGTGGCATCGGCGCCGGGATTGGACACGAAATGACCCATGGCTACGACGATGAAGGCTCGCAGTTCGACGCGCACGGCAATCTGAAGAACTGGTGGACGCCGGCCGACAAGAAGCAATTCGAGGCGCGCACCGAGAAACTCGTCAAGCAGTTCGATGCCTATGTGGCAATCGATGGCATGCACGTGCACGGCAAACAGACACTGGGTGAAAACATTGCCGACCTGGGCGGCCTCAACGTGGCCTACGATGCGCTGCAGAAAGCCCTGGCGGACAATCCGGCCGAAGCCAAGAAAAAGATCGATGGCTACACCCAGGACCAGCGCTTTTTCCTCAACTTCGCCCATGTCTGGGTTTCGGTAATGAAACCAGAAACGCAAAAGCTGCGCATCAACACCGATGTGCACGCGCCTGGACAATTCCGCGCGATCGCCGCACCTTCAAACATGCCGGCGTTCGCCAAGGCCTTCGCGTGCAAGGCCGGCGACCCGATGGTGCGCGCGGACAACGTGCGGGTGAAAATCTGGTAACCGATTTTCAAGCGCAATAAAAAGGGCGCGGATGATTCCGCGCCCTTTTGCGCTTGCAGTCGCGAAGTTACTTCACTTCAAACGACGCGGTATTTGCTACCTTGCCATCAACGCTGATTTCCAGCGTGTACTTGCCGGCCGGGAAGCCATCGGGCTTGCTGATATGGAAGCTGGTATGCGCCTGGCCATTTGTGGTGATGTTCTGCTGGCTGCTGTTCACGACCTGACCGTCCTGAAAGGCCCATTTGGCCGTAATCGTGGACGTCATGCTTCCGCTGGTACTGGTGCTCACGACCGCGTAGATCGTGTCCTTCGGCGTGAAACTGCTGCTTTGCGTGGCGACCATGCCATTGGCATCGAGCGCAGTACCCAACTGTACCGAGACGACTGAAGTTTCCGGTGTGGCAGGTGTAGACATGGGTGCGGCTGGTGCTGGAGCCGGCGTTGTGGCCACTGGCGGCGCTGCGGCAGGCGGCGGCGCTTCTTTTTTGCCACATGCGCTGAGGGCAAACACGCTGGCGACAGTCGCCATGAATATGCTGCGTTTCAGAATTGTGTTCATGCTATTGCTCCTTAATCAATGTTTGTCGCCCGCATCTGCGGGAATTCTCAACACTTGGCCCACCTTGATCAGATCCGGATTGCTGATCCGGTCGCGGTTGGCCTCGAAAATCTCGCGCCACCGGTTGGCATGGCCATAGAATTTCTGCGCGATCTTCGACAGGCTGTCGCCGCTGACCACAATATAGGTTTTGTTTTCATCGACGGGTGGTGCCGATGTTTCGCTTCCAGCTTGTACATTGCTGAAGTCCGGCGCTGCGGGTGCACTGGTAGAAGAACCGCTTTGTACATTGGAAAAATCGGGTTTCCCGGGTTCATTTGGCATGTTGCCTCCTGGCTGTTGCAATGGATGAAATTCCAGCGCGACCACGGACGCGCCAGATTGACACCCAATCATCCTACGGCAACCGTTAGAATCGTGTAATGAGCTTCGCTCCCGGACAACGCTGGATCTCCACTGCCGAACCCGAATTGGGACTGGGCACCGTACTGCGCATCGAGGGCCGCACGGTACAACTGGCCTTCCCTGCAACCGGAACGGTGCGCCAGTACGCCGCCCATTCAGCACCGTTGTTGCGCGCCGAGTTCCGCGCCGGCGAGCGCATTCGTGGAGGCGGCCAGGCATTCATCGTCGAACGCGTTGAGCACGAAACCGGCGCAATCCTGCGTTACTTCGGCGGCGGGCTCAGTCTGCACGAGGGTGAGCTCGATGATATCCAGAACGTATCTCAGGCTGATGCGCGGCTGAGCGCCGGACGCGTCGACCGCAACGATCAATTCGACTTGCGCCTGGCCGCGCTGACCCAGCGGGCACGGGCGCGCCGATCTCCGGCATGGGGCATGATGTCCGCGCGCGTGGATTTACTCGCCCATCAGTTGCGCGTGACCCAGACCGCCGTGTCGCGACGCCGGCCACGCGTGCTGCTCGCCGACGAAGTCGGTTTGGGCAAAACCATTGAGGCTGGCCTGATCATGGCGCGCTTGCTGGCCACCGGACGCGTCGCGCGCGTGCTGATCGTGCTGCCTGAAGCGCTGGTCTACCAGTGGTATGTCGAACTGCTGCGTCGTTTCAATTTGCCGTTCGCGATCTTCGACGAGGAACGCTGCGAAGCGATCGAGCAAGGCGGCGACGGACGCAACCCGTTCGAGGATGAACAACTTGTCATAACGGACCTCGCCTTTCTGCGCGATTGCGAAAAACGCGCCGAGCAAGCTCGCAGCGCCGGCTGGGACTTGCTCGTGCTCGACGAAGCGCACCATCTGGCCTGGAGCCCACAATCGGCCAGTCCAGAGTATCGCCTGATCGAAGATCTCGCTGCCACGACGCCGGGCTTGATCTTGCTGACGGCAACCCCCGAACAACTTGGTCGCAGCGGCCATTTCGCACGCTTGCGCCTGCTCGACCCAGCCCGTTATCCCGATCTGGACCAGTACCAGCGCGAAGCGGAAGGTTACGTAAACCTTTCGCACATCGTGGACAAACTACAGACGGCGCGGGCGCTTTCAACCGACGATCGCAGACAGCTCGCTGCTCGCCTGCATGACGATGCAGACCTCGCCACCGCCGTTGCCGATCTTGATGCAACGGACAACGTCGCGACCGACCGCTTGCTGAGTGCCTTGATCGATCGCCATGGCACGGGACGCGTGATGTTTCGCAATCGACGCGTTGCCATCGGCGGCTTCCCGCGGCGCATTGCGAAATTCGTTGAGCTCGATGGGCGCGCGCTGGATGACGCTGCGCGCCAGCACCTGCTCGCCGAATTCCTGTCCGACGCACAAGCGCCGCCGGCACCGCTGCAACTCGATTACGCCGACGATCCGCGCCTGGCGTGGCTGCTCGACCTGATCGACGCCCATCCGCAGGACAAATTCTTCCTGGTCTGTCGCAGTCAGGCCAAGGTACTCGCGCTCGAAGAAGCGCTGCGCACGCGCAGTGGAATACGGGTCGCACGTTTTCACGAAGGCATGACGCTGGTGCAGCGTGATCGCAACGCGGCATTTTTCGCCGAGTCTGATGGTGCGCGCCTGCTGTTGTGCGCGGAGATTGGATCGGAAGGCCGCAATTTCCAGTTTGCGCATCACGTGGTGTTGTGGGATTTGCCGCACGACCCGGATTTGCTCGAACAACGCATTGGTCGTCTGGATCGAATCGGCCAGAAGCACGACATCCACGTGCACTGCGCCGCCTTCACCGGTACCGCACAGTTCGTGCTTGCGCGCTGGTATCGCGAAGCGCTCGACGCCTTGCGCAACAGTCCGGCCGATGCGCGCGAACTGGTTCGAACATTCGGGCAACGCCTGCACGCGCTTGCGGTCGAGCATGCCCACGGCGGTGAAGAACCCGACGTGGAAATCGATGCATTGATTGCCGAGACGCGCGCCGAGCACGCACGGCTTTCCGAGCAGCTGCAACATGGCCGCGATCGCCTGCTGGAACTGGCCAATCAACGCGAAGCCGGGGCCAAACAATTGCATGATGCGCTCGCACAGGCCGATGCCGACAACGATACCGATGAATTCGTGCTACGCCTGTTCGAGCAGTTCGGTGTGCACAGCGACGACGATGGAAACCGCACCTGGCTGCTCGATCCGGAGTATCTGAGCACGGACGGATTTCCCGGACTCAAGGACGGAGCGCAACGCATCACTTTCGATCGCGCCACCGCGCTGGTGCGTGAAGACGTCCCGTTACTGCGACTTGATCATCCGATGGTTGCCGGCAGCATCGACTTGCTGCTGGACTCCGAACTGGGCAATACCGCATTCCTGATCGACGATGCATTGCCCGGCAAAAACGTGCTGCTGCAAGCCATATTCGTGCTCGATTGCGTCGCGGCGCCGGCATTGCATGCGCATCGCTTCCTGCCGCCGACACCATTGAGTGTCGTCGTGGACACCAAGCTCGTGGATCGCGGCGACTGGCAACCCAGTCCGACAGCTCGGGCGCGCGCCAGCGAGCGCCTGATCGATGCAACACGCTATCGCAAATACTTCGCCGCCCTGGTGCCGCCGATGCTCAAGCGCTGCGAAGCGCTGGCACGCGATCGCGCCGACGCACAAATTGCGCAGGCGATGGATGAGGTAGAACGCGAGCTCAATACCGAACATGCGCGCCTGGCGGCGTTGCGCCGGGTCAACCCGAGCGTGGATGCGCACGAACTCGATGCCATCGATATCGAACGCCGCGCCTTGATCGATGCGTTGCCGCGTTCGCTGCTGCGCCTGGATGCGCTGCGCTTCGTGTGCAGCCCGGGGTTTATCGGCCAGGGTTGAACCAATCGTATTGCAGCGGAATAAGCCTTCCTCAGAACCGCCCGCGTTCACGCGCCTGCGCACGCCAAAACTGAATCAGGCCGAAGCCGACTACCGCACCGCCGAGATGGGCGAAATGCGCGACACCCGCCTGGGTTCCGGTGATCCCCAGATATAGCTCAATGGCCATGTAGCCGACCACGGCAATGCGCGCCGGAATCGGCGCCGGAATGAAGAACAGGAACACTTTCGCGTGCGGATACAACATCGCAAACGCCAGCAGCAAGCCGAATACGCCGCCGGAGGCGCCCAACGTCGGGTAGAAGTTTTCCGGCTGGAAAAAGTGCAGCGTGGCCAACTGCGCGAATGCGGCGCCAAGCACACACGCAAAATAGTAGAACGTGTACTTGCGCGCGCCCAGCACATTTTCCACCGGCGCACCGAACATCCACAGCGCAAACATGTTGAACGCGATATGTGGAATGCCACCGTGCAAGAAACTGTAACTGATGAGCTGCCAGATCTCGAAGCCGCCCGAAACTACCGAGCCATCACTGAGCTGTATCAACTGATGCGGACCCAGCGGCCACAGCGCGAAATGCAACATCAATGTGTCGCCGGTAACCTGCTGTAGCAGGAAAATCACGATATTCGCGACGAGCAGTACGGCGGTAATCGGCGGAATCTTTGACATTTTCTATGCGTAGCTTCGTTGTTGATTGTCACTGGACGCGCGAGCGCCGCAATCGATGGCAAACGGCAAAATCGTTTCGGTATTCACGCAGACAGCTTACACGCGTTCAATCCATGCGCCACAGCTGTGCATCCAGATCACGCTGCCAGCCGAAGCGCACAAGGTCGACGCGACCTTTGACAACAACGACGCCTTCGACCACCAAACGCTCGCGTTGTTCGCGAAAACCTTTGCTGCCAACCGCAAAGGCAATGCGACCATCGGCCCGGAGCACTCGATGCCACGGCAGTTTCAAACGTGGATCGGCCCCACGCAAAACCCGGCCTACCAGCCGCGCACGTCGGGGCAAGCCGGCGCGTTGCGCTATTTCGCCGTAACTGGCCACGCGGCCAGACGGAATCGCCGCTATTGTCCGTACGATTGCGGCATGGTCAGGCTTGATATCGACGGGAACTGACTTCATCGTCGCGGCACGTTAGCATAGGCGCCAGTCGATTCGGGAGATACGCGCGTGCAATCCTTCGAAGAAATCCGCTCGCACATCAACTCCAAATACACTTTGCGCATCAATGACCCGTATCTGATCTGCTTCGACCTGTCGATCGACGGAGGCGGTCGTCAGCAGGGCCTTTATCTTGCTGAGCTCGAAGGCGACGACGATCGCAAGTATCTGCGCATTTCCACGCCCATCGGATCGCTTACCGGCATGGATGCGCAACGCTGCCTGCGCTTCAATTGGGAGCAGCGCGTTGGCTACCTTGCGGTCAACGACCTGGATGGATCGCCGTATCTGCACCTGTGCGAGAACCGGCCGTATGCGCTACTGACTGCGGACGAATTGAATCGATTGATCCAGGAAATCGGCCGGTTCGGCGATCGGCTGGAGCACGCGATATCGAGTGGGGGCGATGTGTTTTGATTTGGAGCCGGGATTTGGGATTCGTAAAATCAAGAGCCCGTCAGCCTGCGGCCGCGCAGCCGGATCGGGAATCGGAATCGGGTTCGGGCATCGGGGATCACATAAAAGACCCCGTCATTCCCCGGTAGGCGGGAATGACGAGGTGTGGGGTCCCCGACTCTCCATTTCACGTCTCACAGCTCCTCGATCACCAAATTATCGATCAAGCGCGCCCGGCCCAGTTTTGCCGCAATCAGGGCAACCAGATTGTTGCGGTGTCCTGAATCCGGAACGGATAAATCGTCCGCATCACGCAATACCGCGTAATCGGGTTGCAGGCCGGCTCGCTCGAGTGAATCCCGCGCGGTGGCTTCGATGGACGGGATTGCCTCGCCCGCCAGCAGGCCTTGCCGCATGGCAACCAGCGTTCGGTGGATGACTCTGGCACGTTTGCGTTCGACCGGGGTGAGGTATTGATTGCGCGAGCTCATTGCCAAGCCCGTGGCTTCGCGCTTGATCGGTGCGCCGACAATGCCGATCGGCAGGCGCAAATCGGTGACCAGCCGCCGGATCACCAGCAATTGCTGATAGTCCTTTTGTCCAAATACCGCGACATTGGGCTGCACCAGGTTGAACAGCTTGGTCACGACCGTGGCGACGCCGGAAAAATGGCCGGGCCGCGATGCGCCATCGAGAATGTCGCTCAGGCCCGGCACGTCGACGCGCACGCCGGCGGTCGCGCCAAACGGGTACATCGCCTCGACGTCCGGAGCAAACAGCAGGTCGCAACCATTTGCCTGTAGCCCCGCCGCGTCTTCATCGGGTGTGCGCGGATACGTCGAAAAGTCTTCGTTGGGTCCGAATTGAGTGGGATTGACGAAGATGCTGGCGACGACGCGATCGCAATGCTGGCGGGCGATTTCGATCAGCGAATAATGACCCGCATGCAAGTTGCCCATCGTCGGCACGAAACCAATGCGCTCGCCATCGTGCCGCCACGCGGCAATTCGCGCGCGCAGGTCGTCGACCGTGACGATGCGTTGCATCAAAACGCGTGTTCGGCGGCGGGGAATTCGCCCCGGCGGACGGCATCGGCGTACGCGCACAGGGCCGCTTCGACCGAGCCATGATCGGCCAGGAAATCCTTGCTGAATCGCGGACGCTTGCCCGGCGTGATACCGAGCATGTCGTACAACACCAGCACTTGCCCATCGCAATCCACACCGGCGCCGATGCCGATAACGGGAATCGACAATTTTTCGGTGATGCGTTTGGCCAAGCTCGCCGGTACGCATTCGAGCACGAGCAAATCCGCTCCCGCCAGGGCCACGGCTTCGGCATCGGCCAACAATCGATCGGCCGCCGCACGCGTTTTACCCTGTACGCGATAGCCACCGAGTTTGTGTACCGATTGCGGGGTCAGGCCCAAATGTGCGCACACCGGGATGTTGTGGTCGGACAATGCCGCGATCACGTTGATTGCGTAGCCTGCGCCTTCGAGCTTGACCATCGCCGCGCTGCCTTCCGCCATCAATCGCGCCGATGAGCGCAATGCACAATCGGCATCGCGATACGTCATGAACGGCAGGTCTGCGATCAACAATGCCTGATCGAGTCCACGCGCCACCGCGGTGGTGTGATAAACCATGTCATCGAGGCTGACCGGCACGGTGCTGGCATGTCCCTGCACGACCATCCCCAGCGAATCGCCGACGAGCACGACGTCGATACCGGCGCGGTCACAAAGTACGGCGAAGCTGGCATCGTAGCTGGTGAGGGCGACAATCTTTTCGCCGCGGGATTTCATCTCGGCCAGACGCAGAGCAGTCATCGGCGTGGGTGACAGCGCGGATTTGGCTTCAGTGGGCATCGTCGATTCCGATGGGTGTGAAAACGGCACTATTCCGCACAGCTTGAGTTCGACTCAAGCGCGCAGCAACCTTCAATATCGATCCTTGCCAACAGACTTTCAATGTTGCCTTGACCGGGAATATGCAGGTTCGGCGCGATCTCCGCCAACGGCATCAACGCAAACGCACGTTCATGCAGGTGCGGATGCGGGATGCGCAAACCGGCGGCATCGATGCATTCATCCGCATAAACGAGAATATCCAGATCCAGCACGCGCGGCCCCCATCGAGCACCAATGCGCACCCGACCGGCTTCTCGTTCGATGCCAAGTAGCGCGTCGAGCAGTTCACGCGGCGTCAACGCGGTATCGAGTTCAGCCACGGCATTGACGAAGTCCGGTTGATCAGGCTGTCCCCACGGCGCGCTGCGGTACAAGCGCGACTGCCGCAACACGCGCGTTTGCGGCACTTGCCGCAATGCTTGCAGTGCAGTGCGGATTTTCGCGGGAGGATCGGCAAGATTGCTGCCGAGACCGATGTATGCCAGCGCCATGGTGCGTGCGATGGACTATTCCGCCGCAGCAATCGGCGGTTTGCGGCGGCGGCGATGGCGTTTGGCGGGCACATCGGTTTTTTCGGTGGCGGTGGGATTGGGTAATGGCGCACTCGCCAATTGTTCGGCGAGTGCCTCGGGTAGTTGTGCCTGCGCCTGGGTCCACCATTGGCCCAACTCCGCAATTTCCTCGCCTTCGACGGCACGCAACATCAGAAAATCGTAGGCCGCGCGAAACCGGGGATGCGCCAGCAGGCGAAACACGCGTTTCTTTGCGCGCTGCTCGAAGCGCGGCTGTAGCGTCCAGATTTCCTGCATGATCTGGGCAAAGCGACGCGGAATCGCGACTTGACGCGCCTGTTCGGCAATTACCTGGTGGCTTACGCGCAACCATGCCAGATTGGTCTCGACTCCCTTGTCGATTTCGCACTGCACCTGTGCGCGCACCGCGCCCCACAACATGACGGAAAACAAAAATGCTGGCGTGACCGACTTGTTTTCCGCGATGCGCGCATCGGTGCCGGCCATCCCGGCTTCGACCAACTTGCGAAACACATCGCCACCGCGAAACGCGAGCGCGCGTGCGGCCAATGGAAACACGTCGGTAATCAGGCCGGATTGTTCCAGCGCTCGGAAACTTTTGAGCCCATTGCCGGCCATGAACATCTTCAACGATTCGTCGAACAGGCGCGCTGGCGGCGCATCCACCAACAGCCGACCCAGCTCGGCGAAGGGTGCGCGCGCTTCCGGTGCAATCTCAAAATCCAGCTTTGCCGCCAGGCGTACGGCACGCAGCATGCGTACTGGATCTTCCTGATAGCGCTGTTCGGGATCGCCGATCAGGCGCATGACGCGCGCGTCAAGATCCGCAAAACCTCCAACGTAATCGCGTACGCTGAAATCGGCGATGTTGTAATACAGCGCGTTGACGGTGAAATCGCGCCGCACTGCGTCTTCCTCAATGCTGCCGTAAACGTTGTCGCGCACGATTCGCCCGTCGACAACATGGCGATCGCCGCTACCATCGTCGCTGCTGCCGCGGAACGTGGCAACCTCGACGATCTCGCGACCAAATACCACATGGGCGAGACGAAAACGCCGTCCGATCAACCGACAGTTTCGGAATAGATGCTTGACCTGTTCGGGAGTAGCGTCCGTGGCGATGTCAAAATCCTTGGGATGCCCGCCGAGCAACAGGTCGCGCACCGCGCCGCCGACGAGATAGGCGGCATAACCGGACTCGTGCAAGCGATACAGGACGCGTAATGCGCCGTTGGAAATATTCCGCCGCGACAACGTGTGCTGGTCGCGCGCTATGACGCGCAACTGCACCGGATTTGGCGGCGTATGCGTAGGTGACACTGACTGATTCATTCCGTAATTGTCGGCTACTGCGCGCGCCACTAAACCGTTATACTAGGCGCCGCTTGTGGTTTCCCCAAGCCGCGCTCCCTTCGTCTAGTGGCCCAGGACACCGCCCTCTCAAGGCGGGAACACGAGTTCGAGTCTCGTAGGGAGCGCCATGTGTATTTTGCGAACATCCGTGCTCGCTAGGGCAGAATAAAGCAATGCCATTCGTCGTCGTAGACAACTGCATCAAGTGCAAGTATACCGACTGCGTCGAAGTCTGTCCGGTCGATTGTTTCCACGCCGGTCCGAACTTCCTCGTGATCGACCCCGAAGAATGCATCGATTGCACGCTGTGCGAACCCGAATGCCCGGCCAACGCGATCTATCCGGAAGACGATGTCCCGGCCGGCCAGGAAAACTTCATCGCACTCAACGCCGACCTGTCCAAACTTTGGCCGGTGCTCACTGAACGCATCGACGCGCCCGACGATGCCAAGCAATGGGACGGCAAGCCGAACAAGTTACCTTTGCTGGAGCGTTGAACCCAATCGCCTCTCAGCTTCATTCGAAACCAGGAAGCAGAGGCATTGTAGGGCGGGCTGAATGCAACGATGCCCAACGTCGAGGATGCTGAATGGTAACGATGCTGGGGTTCGCGTTCGCTCCCCCCCCGTCGCTCCCGATGATCGACCCGACTTCAGGCCTGACCGGGAATGTCGCGGCGTCTCAACCCATGCGGCTGCGCAACACCTGCAACACACGCTGCGCGGCTTCGGCGGAATCCGTGCCGGATGCGCCTTGCACATCCACGCGCGCACCATCGCCGTCGGCACTGACCGTGATCGACAGTGTTCCGCTCACCGGCTGCGAATTGTTGCTCGGTGCTTTATTACCCCCACCGAACGGGTGCAGGACGCGGCTGTACCAGTGATGCTCGGCCGCAGGCGGTGGTGTGGGTGCGGCGCGCAGGCCACTGACTGCAAGCGTGTAGCTGTGCGCAGTTTCATCACGCGCATCGATCTTGCCGATGTCGGCGCGTTCCAGGGCCAGGCCAACACGCTTCCACGTATTTTCAACTGTATCGGAAACGTGCAACTTGCCGTTGTCCAGCGTAGCCGCCGGCGGCGCGCTGCCAACGGTAGCGCCTGCAGATCCTGCCGTACCCGAATTACCGGCTTCCGGGACGATCAATGCATCGGTGGTCGACGGCGTATCCAGATCCGGCGGAACTTCCAGCGGCTGGGTCTCTTTGGCTTTCGAATAGTAATTGTCGCGATGATGAAACATGCTGCAGCCGCCAACAGCTACAGCGGCCAAAGCGATCAAGACGGTCGTGCGAACAGGAAAAATACGATTCACGGCGAATCCCGGTGATGTTGAGCGGTGAGAAGTTTCAGGCTGCGCTGCTGTGCCGCGGCTGAACCGCGACATGCAGATGCAACTCGTCCAGAACCTGTTGAGCCTGCGCATGATAGCGCGGGCTTAGTGACAACAACGGCAAACGCAACTCGGCAGTCCCTATCCCGAGCCTGTGCAGGCACCATTTTAGCGGAATCGGGTTCGGTTCGGTGCCGAGCAGATGATACAACCCTTGCAAACCGGCATCGCGTTGCAGCGTTACCGTGGCGTCACCGCCCAACGCGGCGTCGCACAGCGCACGCATGGCTGCTGGGGCGACATTGGCCGCGACTGAAACGATACCTTGCGCTCCGGCAAGAATCGCCGCTGCGCAACTGGGGTCGTCGCCACTTAGCACGCAAAAACCGTCATTTTTCAACGCTACCAGCGCAGCAACCCGCGCAGGCTCGCCCACGGCTTCCTTGATGCCAACGATAGCTTCGTGCGTGGCCAGTCTGGCCGTCGTCTCCGGAAGCATGTCACAACCCGTTCGCGACGGCACGTTGTAGAGCACGATCGGTAACCCGGCGTGGTCTGCGACTTCGCTGAAGTGACGAAACAGGCCTTGCTGGGTCGGACGCACGTAATACGGCGTCACCACCAACGCCGCGTCCGCGCCCAGCGTTTGCGCGCGGCGCGTCGCCGAGATGGTCTTGCGTGTGTTCGCTGTTCCGGTACCGGCGACAACGGGCACGCGCCCATCGACACGAGCCACTGCGAACTCAAGCAATCGGTCGAATTCGGCTTGATCCAGCGCATGGGCTTCGCCGGTGGAACCGGCCACCACCAGCGCTTGCGTACCTGCGGCAATCTGGTACTCGATGAGCGCGGCGAACGCACCCAGATCCAGCGCATCGCCGCAGAACGGCGTCGCCAGAGCACAGATGCTGCCGGAGATTTTTTTCAAGTCGAAACCCACTGTAGGCTTGGTCGAGCGATGTTACTTGCGGGTATTTGGCATGGCAAGTATTCTCATGCTTTGGAGTGATAGCAGACCTGCCAACGCCATGCTAGGGAAACGCACACCTTGACCGATACCGCACCGCGACCGCCGGCAGCAAACGAGAATTTCTTGCTGATCAACGCATTCGCCGCGCTGGAACGCTCGCCGCTGGTCGCCATCACCCGTCGCATCGCCGATTGCGGCTGCAACCTGGCTGAAACCCGCGTCGCCGCTGTCGGCAGCGACGTGTCGGTTTTGGTGCTTGCGGTCGGGCCGTGGGACGCCATCGCCAAACTCGAATCCGCGCTGGGACGCATGGAGCGCGAAGACAAGATTCGCCTGGTCCATTTTCGTACCGGCGTCAAGCAACCCCAAACCAACCTGCTGCCCTACATGGTCGAGGTCGTGGCCGCCGACAAATCCGGAATTCTTTTCCAGATCGCCGAATTTTTCCAGCGCCACGAAATCTGCATCGAACAGCTGCAATCCAGTCGCTATCGCGCGATGCAAACCGGTGCCGAGATGTTTTCCGCGCAGATCACCGTCGGCATCCCTGCATCCACGCACATTGCCGCGTTGCGCGATGACTTCCTGGAGTTCTGCGACGGGCTGAACCTCGACGCCATCATCGACCCGATGAAATATTGATGCTCAAAACCGGCAAGCTCGTACCTGATCTCAAGGCACAATCCACAGCCGGCGAAATTTGTTTGCGTGACTTGCGCAAGCATTTCGTCGTCGTGTATTTCTACCCAAAAGACAACACCAGCGGATGCACTCGCGAAGCGCAAGACTTTCGCGATCTGACCACGAAATTCAACAAGCATAATGCTGTCATCCTCGGCGTCTCGCGCGATTCACTGAAATCGCACGAGAATTTCCGCGCCAAGCACGAGTTGGGGTTCGACCTTGTCGTCGACAGCGACGAAACCTGGTGCAAGGCATTCAATGTGATCCACGAAAAGAAACTGTATGGCAAAGCCTACGTCGGCATCGTGCGCAGTACGTTCCTGATCGGCCCGGATGGCAAGTTGCTGCACGAATGGCGCGGTGTGAAAGTGCCTGGCCATGCCGAACAGGTTCTCGCGACCCTTGCCACGGAGCGGGTGTGAGATTGGCGACGTTTCGACATAGGCCAAGCGCAGCGCTTGCGCCGTCTCCCCGCCTTCGTATTCCCCCGATTCTCCATCCCAATTCCCACACGGTGACCTTCGCATGACCCGAGGCAAACGCATTTACGCGCTCGACACCAATGTGTTGATGCACGATCCGACCGCCCTGTTTCGCTTCGAGGAACATGACGTGTTTCTGCCCATGACCGTGCTTGAAGAGCTCGATGCGGCCAAGAAAGGCATGTCCGAAGTATCGCGCAACGCGCGCCAGGTCAGCCGCTTCATCAATGAATTGATCGAAGGCCACGGCAAACAGGATATCGAACAAGGCCTGGAACTGAGACTTCCCAAGGGATTGCAGCTGGCCCGCAAGAAACAGGTTGGCCGTCTATACTTCCAGACAAAGAATATTGAATCCAACGGGTCTGCGGATGGTCGCAAGCGCAAGCTGCCCGACAACCTGATCCTGGCATCGATCCTGGCGCTGCGCGAGCTCAAGCCAGATGTGCCGGTGGTGCTGGTTTCCAAAGACATCAACCTGCGCATCAAGGCTTCGATCAACGGCGTCGCTGCGGAAGATTACGAAAATGATCGCGCCCTGGACGATTTCAGCTTGCTGTACGCGGGTTACAACGAACTGGCAGCCAATTTCTGGGATCGCCACCCGGAACTGCGTTCGTGGTCCGAACACGGGCACACGCTTTACGAATTGAAACCGCGCAAGGATGAAAAGTGGCATCCGCACCAATTTGTCTACCTGCCCGGCGACAACGAAGTCGAACTGCGAGTTGTCAGGGTCGACGAGCGCAAGGTGACGTTGCAGATCATTGACGATTACAGGGGCGGATCGCATGGCGTATGGGGCATATCCGCGCGCAATCGTGAACAGAATTTCGCGCTTAATTCGTTGATGGATCCAGAAGTCGACTTTGTCACCCTGCTCGGTACGGCCGGCACCGGCAAGACCTTGCTCGCGTTGGCGGCAGGCCTGGCTCAAACCATGGACCAGCAGCGCTATCGCGAAATCATCATGACCCGGGCGACGGTTTCCGTGGGCGACGACATCGGCTTTCTGCCGGGTACGGAAGAAGAAAAAATGACGCCGTGGATGGGGGCGCTGACCGACAACCTGGAGGTCCTGGCCACACCCCAGGAAGGCGGCGGCTGGGGGCGTGCGGCAACCAACGACCTGCTCGCCTCGCGCATCAAGATTCGCTCGCTGAACTTCATGCGCGGGCGCACTTTCCTGAGTCGCTACGTGATTATCGATGAAGCACAGAACCTGTCGCCGAAGCAGATGAAAACTCTGCTCACCCGTGCCGGTCCGGGCAGCAAGATGATTTGCCTGGGCAATGTCGAGCAGATCGATACGCCCTACCTGACAGAGACCACGTCCGGCCTGACTTTCGCCGTGGATCGCTTCCAGAACTGGGGGCATTCGGCTCACGTCACCTTGCGTCGCGGCGAACGCTCGCGTCTGGCCGATTACGCGTCGGAGATGCTGTGACGCCTTGGCAGAAAGGCGAAGTCTGAATGATTTACCACCAATGACACAAAGGAAAGAAAACAGCTTGATGCAAGTGCTTGAACGCGCGAATAGGTCTACGCAGATCGCCATGGCTGATTGGGTGATTTCATGCAGCAAATACACAGCCAACATTGCACGTAAGCCCACCTGAATGACCTTGCTCTACTTTGTGTCCTTGGTGTCCTTTGTGGTGAATTGCTCTGCTTCCACCGCGGGCCTGCACCCAAAAAAAACGGGAGCATCAAGCTCCCGTAAGTGTTATATCAGCCCTGTAAACTGATCAGAATCGGGTGGTCCACGATATTTCGTATTCGACCTGTCCGCCGCTGTCGCCATTGCGCAAACTGTTGCTCGTCGGCAAACCAAGCACGAGTTGCGCTGGCGCGTAGGTCGCGGCCAGACGCAGGCTGGAATGCTCGCCGATCGGCCGCGCGAAACGGAATTCGACGTCATGCGAGGCTAGGTACGGTTCCAGCGCGTTTTGCAACAAGCGTGAAGTCGGCAACGGTTGTTCTCGCGTGCTGTAGTGCAACGACCACACGCCGTCGGCCGGATCTCGCCAGGTCCAACCGGCTGAATACACGCTCAAGTCGCGCCATTCAAACACCGGGCTGATCGAGCTGCCGAGCAGCACCAGAAAACGCGTTGGCAAGGCATCGCTGGTGAATGGTGCAATGCCGCTGTACATCACCCGCTCGACACCGATATCTACTTTTAAGGTCGACGTAAGCGCGTAGCCGAGGCCCAGGTTGGCACTGGCCGGAATATCGAAACTGCCCGGCTCGGAATACACGCCGCGATAATTGTTGAATGCATCCATATTGACGCGCGATTGATAACCGACTTGCCAGCTCACGCGGTTGCTCAAACCGCTGTTGAATTCGACACGCATGCCGGTTCCGTACGAACCGGGATTATTGCGATAAGCCGGTGGCAACTCGGAAAATTCGGTAGTGCCGCGTACCGCTACGGAATCCTGACCGAGGCCAAGCCCGGCGAAACGCTGATAAGCAAAAATTGCCGACAGGCTGAACGCACTGTTTTCGCCCCAACGCTGGGAGAACGACGGCGCGACGATATAGCGCTGTAGCCCGGGAACGAAATCCTGCATCAGATCCGAGGCCGTTGCAGGCACCAACGCTGGCGTGTCACCCACATTGGCCTTCATATAGGTGACGTGCAATAACGGCGGATCGATCACGGCCCCGGCAAAGTGCGATGCCGGTGGTGCGATGCGCGCATTGGCACGATCGAAAACCGAAGGGGCGAGCGGTTCCGGATTGCCAAGCTTCGCCCAGGAAAATCCGGAACTCAAATCAGCCAGCGCATAATCGCGCCAAGCCTCGAGTATACTTGTGCCGCGAGAAAGTTCGGCGAATGAAGAGCCACCAGCGCTCGACGTGGCGGCACTGGCAGTGGCCACGAAAGAAAGCGGGAGCGCGAGTAGTATCCCGATCGCTCCCGCCAAATTTTTCACTTTTGCTGTTGACCGACGCATAGCCCTGAATGCGTTAGGAGTGTGATTGACTCCGCGCCCAGTTTGGCAAAAATGCAACAGCGAGTCAAGCGGATTTTTGAAGGAAATCGGCTTTGGTACAAGCATTTGAAGATAATCCATTGGTTTGCCGTGCAACCATACAACAATTATGTCGCAAAAACACAACACATCGGAACTGGCATGCACCAACACAACCGCCAAGCCAGCGTATTGACCATTGCCGGCTCCGATTCCGGAGGCGGCGCCGGGATTCAGGCCGACGTGAAAACATTCACCGCTTTCGGCTTGCACGGGCTGAGCGCAGTCACGGCAATCACCGCGCAGAATACGCGCTGCATCATTGCTTCGCACTGCGTGCCGGCCCGAATCGTTGCTGCCCAGTTGCAGGCGTTGTTCGATGACTTCGATGTACGCGCAGTCAAGATTGGCATGCTCGGCTCGGCGACCAACGTGGGTGCCGTGGCCCGGGCCCTGCAAAATGTGAAGGCCCGCAATATCGTGCTTGATCCCGTTCTGGTGGCGAGCAGCGGCACGCCCCTGCTTTCAGCGCGCGGACTGGCAACGTTACGCAACCAACTGATACCGCTGGTGGATGTGTTGACGCCGAACCTGCCGGAAGCCATGGCGTTGCTCGGCCGGCGGTCGCTGACTGCTGCGGCGTTGCGTGGCGCCGCACACGAACTGCTCGGCGCTGGGCCGAAAGCGGTGTTGCTCAAGGGCGGGCATGCACGCGGCACCCAAATCAGCGATCATTTGGTCGACGCAAACGGCTATTGCGAATTCCGGCACGCGCGTTTGCCACTGAGAGCTCACGGCACCGGTTGTGTGTTGTCGGCAGCCATCGCCGCCGGACTGGCGCTGGATCAGCCGCTGCGCCAAGCCGTGTCCAACGCGGAAAAATACCTGCACGGGGCGCTGCGCCACAGTTATCGCGCTGGTAAAAGTGCGACGCAGGTACTGGCGACATGGACGCGCGTTCACGACTGATCTACCAGACCACGCTATCATTGCCAACTCACCACTACCCGCTACACGGAATCTTCACCATGTTGAAAACTCTTTGCATCTGCATCGGCTTGGGTGCCGCTCCGCTGGCGCTGGCCGCCAGCCCGATGGTCGCGCACCCGCTGGCACCGTCGCCGCACGCGACATCCAAATCGGAGCTCGCCAAATCGGAGCTCGCCGCAGCCAAACCAGACGCGTTGAGGCGCCTGGCGCCGCCGACGATCAACGTCACCCGCGCCGTTCGCGGCGCCGATGGTCGGCTCGTGCTGCAATGCGTGCAACGCCCGAACCCGGCGGCCAAGGTGCCGCCGCAACGCACGGTCGTGCCGCACACGGGAGGTAACTGAACATGCGCGGTTCCAAATTCGCTTTTGTTTTGATCGCTGCGAGTGCTGGGCTATTGAGCTTGGCCAGCGTCAATGTTCACGCAGACAATGCGCTGCAATCCGGCGTGTCAGGCACATTACCGCCGCTGCCGGCGAACAACTTCATTACCAACGCATACATTGACGTCGACAGCGCGGCGCAACAGCTCAAATTCAGCGTCAACGCCAGCGGCGGCGATGTCGACCTGTTCGTGCGCTTTGGTACGCCGTTTCCGGAAGCCGGCGGCAATCCGATCAGCTACGACACGCTTAGCCGCTACGCGCAATACCATTCGGTCAGCGGCACGTCGAATGAATCGATCGTGGTATTGCCTTCGAATCGGATCCCGCTGCAGGCGGGCCGCTGGTATGTTGCGTTGATCAATGGCGGCACCACGACCGCCAATGGGACCCTGACCGCCACGGCCACCAACAGTCCGGCACCGGTTGCCGACATCGTCCTGGATTTTGGTAATCCGAAGACGGCAACGGATCCGAAAAACGCCTGCGACGACAGCTTCTGGACCGACCCCACCCCAGTCGCTCCGGTAGGCGGCAACCCAGGTGCGACAAAGGGTGAACAACGCAAGAATGCGCTGCAGTACGCGACCAACGAATTGTCGAAACAACTATATATTCCCATCCCGATCACGTTGCACGCCTGCGGTGCGCATCTGGGCGGCGACAAGAATTCAGCAACCCTGGCCCAAGCCGGGCCGACCTCGTATTTCTACGATTCGCCGTCGTATCCAATCAATTCACTGCCGCACAAGTACACCTGGTATCCCGGCACGGTGGCGATGCGCCTGAACGGCACCAGCATGTGTGGCTTTGCCGGCGGTGCATGCGACACCGCCAGCAACGACGCAATCGAAGCGACATTCAACATGGATATCGGCAACGCCGATGTCATTGGCGGACAAGGTTTCTATTTCGGCTACGATCCGACGCAAAAGCCGGGCGCGGATACGGATTTCATCACCATCGCGATGCATGAAATCACGCACGGCCTGGGATTCCTCGGCCTGGTCAATACCGATGCGACCCAAGGCCCGCTCGGTGCCAAAGCCGGCGTCACGGTCGATGCCAAAGGCCAGGGCACGATCGATTACCAGGACGTGACCGAAGGCCCGTTCGACGATATCTATTCCGACAACGTCGCCATCGTCGATAGCGACAGCGGTGACTACTCGCCGTTCCTGACCTACGAAGTGAACGATGCGGGGGATTCTGCTCGCGCCGCGGCGTTGGTTTCCGGCGCTACGATAAACAGTCCGGGAAGTTATATCGCTGGACTCACTTGCCTGAATTACGTCGGCCCCTGCACCGGCTTGCGCTGGTTCGACGATGTGGCGGCGACCTCCAGCGTCAACGACAACGTCGGCAGACCCGCACCGAACGACTTCCCCAGCCTGTATGCACCGTGCGACAAATCAGCAACGCCGCGACCGGCCAACTGCG
>JBDTLA010000012.1:0-3378 GCA_039935035.1 Rudaea sp.
CTCGCGCCGCCGCCAATAAAACCCTCGACGGTTTTCGACGGGCTCACGTTCGGCGCGATCTTGTGCCGCCCGAACAGTTTGCCGAATACGTATTGCAGCACATCGCTGATCTGCACCACGAGCAGCACATACACCACCAGCAGCAGGTTCTGCCCCTTGTAGCCCGGCACATTCAACAGCAGCAGCGCGGGCGCATAGCTGATGCAGTAGATCGTGATCATCACGCCCCACTGGATCTTGGTTACGCGCTCGATGAAACGCTCGGTGTCTCCGGAGAGTGCGGTCAATACCGGCAGCAACAAGAATCCGTACACCGGCAGGAAGATCGCAAACAGGTTGTACCAGTTCGATGCGATCAACCAGTACTGCACCGGCAGCAGCACGTAGAAACAGGCGACCAGCGGCAGATGATCGCCGGGCTGCGTGGGCGTGAGCGTGATGAATTCGCGCAAGGCAAAACCCGATGCGATCGCAAACAGCACGACGGTAGCCGTATCGCCGAGCACGAAGCACGCGGCGAGCACAGCGGCCATCACCCACCAGGCGCGGATGCGGGCATTGAGGTTGTCGATCACGGCATTCTTGCCGCGCGCGCGTCGCAGCATCCAGCCGGCTACGGAAGCGATGACCAGCAATACGAGCACGCCGCCCATCAGCCAATAGAATTTTTCCTGCGTACTCATGCCAACTCCACGATTGCTTGCCGGGCACGTTCGAGAAACACATCCTTGGCTTCGTCGGTGCGACGTTGCAACGGCGCACCGAAGCGCACGGAGCAAGTCAACGGCACCGGCAGGAAGGCGCCCTTGGGCATGCTGCGATACAGGTTATCCAGATACACCGGAATCAGTTCGGCACTGGAGCAACGCGTCGCCAGATGGAACAGGCCGCTCTTGAACGGACTCGGCAGGGCTTGCTCGTGGCGTGTGCCTTCGGGAAAGATGATGAGCGATTCGCCGCGCGCAAGCGCATCGGTGAGCGGCGTCAACGGATCGCCTTCGCTGCGGTCGGCGCTGCGATCCACAAACAACGCGTTGAAGCCGTGCCGCGCGATGTAACCGCGAATGCCGCCGCCGCTCCAATAGTCTTTCGCTGCGACCGGCCGCGTCTTCGCACGTAACTGTGCGGGTAGCGCGCACCACAGAGCCAGCGTGTCCAGATGGCTGGAATGGTTCGCGTAGTAGATGCGCAATGTCGTCGTCGGAGTGCTGCCGATCCAGATGCCGCGCGCGCCGACCAGTACGCGCACGATCAAGGCGAGTAAATGCGAAAGCACCGTCAGGCCCGCGCGTGCAGTTTTGCGACAATCGCGCGCGTACGCGTCACGCAGGTGACGAACGATCCGAGTGCGATCAGAACCGCTGCGGCCAGCAACGCATAGCGTTGCACATGCCAGAACATTTCCGCCGCGCCGACAAGGCAGGCAACCGTCAGCACGGCCATGCGTTGCGCCTTGGCCAACGGCCCGCGAAAATCCTGGGCAAGACCGAGCGAGCCGCCAAAAATACGCACGTAGGCTGTCAACACCGCGAGCAGGGCGCACAACCAGCCAAGCCATGGCTGGCCGCAGGCGTAGCCGAGTGCGATCAGCAGAATCGAATCAGTTATTCGATCGGGAAATTCGTTGTACATGCTGCCCAGGGCCGAGCCCTTGCCGCCTTCAACAGCGACGAGACCATCGAGCAGATTGGCCAGCAGCCGCAGTTGCACGCAGATCGCGCAAACAACCAATCCGATCGGCGTTGGCCACCAGGCCAGTAAGGCCGCACCGATGCCTGCGAAGCCAATGCTCAAGATCGAAATCTGATTTGGCGTGATCGCCGTGCGTGCGAGCCATGTGGCCATGGCCTGGGCCCAGCCCGCATTTCGCGTTGCGATCGGGCGTCGATTCAGTTTGGATTCGTCCACGATTCCCCCATCACGATGATCATGCATGTAACACGAATTTACTGCCCCGGTAGAATTTGGGTAATAGTACAGCCCAACGAATCCGTTCGCTCAGAGCGTAGGCGCGCAGCGCCGAAGTCGAAGAAGCTCAGCCATCCAGTTCCTGCCAGCGGGCGTAGGCACGATCCAGTTCCGCCTGAATCTGCGCAAGCTCGGCGTTGGCGGCCAGAATTGCCCCGTTGTCTTGTTTGAAGTATTCGGGGTTGTTCATGGCTTGGGTACGCGCGGCGATATCGCTTTCCAGAGTCTCGATGCGTTTCGGCAATTGTTCCAGTTCGCGTGCCTGTTTGTAGCCAAGTTTGCGTTTTTCGGGTTGTTGAGGCGCAGCTTGCTCTTGCCCGTCATCCGCGCCCGCCCTGGAATCACGAACTGAGGCGGATGCCGAAACTGCCCCAGCCCGCTGCCGCAACCAATCCGCATAACCACCGACATATTCGCCAACGCGACCCTCACCTTCGAGCACCAGCGTACTGGTCACCACGTTATCGAGAAATTCGCGATCATGCGAAACCAGCAGCAGGGTGCCCTTGTAGGCGCCGAGCAATTCTTCGAGCAGCTCCAGCGTTTCGACATCCAGGTCATTGGTAGGCTCGTCCATCACCAACAGGTTGGATGGCTGTGCGAAAAGCTTCGCCAACAACAGTCGATTGCGTTCGCCACCGGATAGTCGCGTGATCGGCGCGCGTGCGCGCTCCGGCGAAAAAAGAAAATCCTGCAAATAGCCAAGCACGTGTTTTCTGCCGCCGTTGATCTCGATGTATTCGAGCCCTTCGGCCACATTTTCCAGTGCATTGCGATCGTCGCGCAGCGTGGTGCGATGCTGGTCGAAATAAGCGATCTGCAAACTCGTGCCGCGCACGATCTCGCCCTGCTGCGGCAGCAGATCGCCAAGCAGTAATTTCAAAAGTGTACTTTTCCCGGAGCCATTCGGTCCAATGATGCCAATGCGGTCGCCGCGTATGATGGTGGTGGAGAAGTCGCGTAGCATTATTTTGTCGCCAAACGCGAATCCCACCGACTTGGCTTCGATCACTTTTTTGCCCGATGCCTGTCCGGTCGCGGCCGTCATCTTCGCGTTGCCGGTTAGCTCGCGTCGCTGGGCACGTTCACGGCGCAGCGCTTTCAGATCGCGCACGCGACCTTCGTTGCGCGTGCGTCGCGCCTTGATGCCCTGGCGAATCCACACTTCCTCGGCCGCCAGCTTCTTGTCGAACAAGGCATTGGCCTGCGCCTGCGCGTGCAGGCGTTCCTCGCGTCGGCGCAAATAATTTTCGTAATCGCCGGGCCATGAAGTGACTTCACCACGATCGATCTCAATGATGCGCGTGGCCAGCGCACGCAGGAAGCTACGGTCGTGGGTGACGAACACCAGGCTCCCATTGAAGTTGCGCAGGAATTCTTCCAGCCACGCAATCGCTTCGATATCCAGAT
>JBDTLA010000013.1:0-56669 GCA_039935035.1 Rudaea sp.
CAGGCGAGCGAAATCGCGAATCACGCGGCGTTGGTCAGTGCTTTGCGTCACGAACCAAGCGTAGTGCCTAGGTCAAACTAATGCAATGCCTTGAGACGATTTAGTTGTAGTTCTTTTGCTTCTATGTCAACCAGGAAGCTGACAATGTCAGATGATGTGTTTTACGTAAATGGCTTTGCACAGCCATTTCTAATTGTTGTCACTTGGAACTTGTATCTATTAACGTACACATACGGTACCGTTCAAGTGCATCCTCATAATGCTGTCGGTGGTTCGAGTCCACCCATAGCCACCACGTCTTCCGCGGGAACTTCCCAAGACCAATCAACGATTTGCGTGGTTCATCGCGCATCGCGTGCTTGCGGCCGAACTCCATCCATTACCGTTCCGTGCCCGGTTGTGCCCGGTTCTGTGCCCAAACTCAGCGATCATTTTCAAACCATCGTTTGAAAATGACCCTAGCACGCCGTGCCTTTTTGTTGTCATTCAATAGCTGATTTGGCTATCTGTGCTTTCGAGTGCGTACCCCTAGCGTGAAGTTGCTGCTGGCGACTGAAACGTTGTAACTATTTGGCATCAGGCTTGCCCGCGTCTTCGCTAATATGTCCGCAGTTAGTCCAAAACGAGCAGCGTGGTCAATTGAACGCGAGTAACTCAGGCGATGCGAGTAAAGTGCTGCCAGGCAAGCTGCTTCGCATCAAGAAGCCGCAAATCGGCGACGAACAAGTCGAACAATGTTCGCCAAAAACATGCTTGAATCACCGCCGTGTAAACTCTGCGCATGGACATCTTCAAGATTTTCTCGATCGAGGCGGCTCACCGTTTGCCGAACGTTCCCGCTGGGCACAAGTGCGCGCGGCTGCACGGACATTCGTTTCGCATCGAGGTGCATGCTTCCGGAACACCGGCCGTCGACACCGGTTGGGTGATGGACTTTGCCGATTTGAAAGCGGCGTTCGCGCCCGTGTTCGAGCAGCTCGACCATAACTATCTAAACGAGGTAGCTGGTTTGGAGAATCCAACCAGCGAACGTCTGGCGATATGGATTTGGGATGCACTCAAGCCGCGGTTGCCGGCATTGAGCAAGATCGTGGTGCACGAAACCTGCACGTCCGGTTGTGTCTACGCGGGATGAGTGGCGCTACTGGAACTCCCTACCCCTGATTTATGCGCGGTTGCACCATTAAGGGCATTTGAACGACTTGTCTCATGCCAAATTCAAGATTAAATATCGTTGTGATACAGATATTTGTATCCTGATCACGCGTTCCTTCTTACCAGATGTTGCATTGCAGCATTTCTTGCGGTATAGTGTGCCTCACACTTCTAGCAAACCACGAGGATATAACCATGTACGAGCAAATGAATTCGCAATTCCTGGCGATGAGCAAGAACTTCGCCGACGTCGCGTTCAAGGCTAACGGCGTTGCCGCCGAAGGTGCCGAGCGCATTGCCAACCTGCAGCTCAAGGCGATGGAAAACCGCGTCAACGCCGCTGTGGACTTCTGGACCGAAGCCGCTGAACTGCGTGATTTCGAAAGCGTCAAGGCGTTCTGGCCGAAAGGCGTGAACCTGGTGAAAGAATCCACCGAAACATTGTACGCGAATGGCCAGGAAGTGTTCGGCCTGACGTTGAAGACCAGCGAAGCGCTCGGCCAGTTGGCCAAGGGCACCTTCGAGGCTGCCAACGATCGCTTCAGCCAGCAGGTCAAGACCGCAACCAAGAAGGCTGCGAAGTAAGAACAACGCGCGGGCCGCTCAGGCCTGCATAGCGAAATACGCTGCGGGAACTCCCTCCCCTAGATTTTCGCAGCGTACTAGGCCGGGTGGTCATCCATCCGGCCATTTTTTTGCCTGCGGTTTTCGTAAAGTCTTGACCGATTGCCGTCGAGGCTCAGCGGCGACCTTTCTTCCACCGCAAGCGTGGTTCATCTTGATTGCCCTTCCGCCGCATGCGGGGGAAGGAGAAGCAAACGCCTGTCGTGCGCTGCGCGACTCGACGATCGCCGATGCGCCAACTTCAAGCATTACCTGGCCGTCTCAATAATCAGCAGGTTTTGTCAGGCACCGATAACGAACAGCGCCACCGTGCACGCCATCGCGCCGGCCCAGACCAGGCTACGCAATGTCGCCCAATTGGCCAGGTAACAGGCACCGTACAAAAGCCGCAGCACGATAAACGCAATCGCCAAAATATCGATGCGTCCTTGCGCCGCACCCAATTGCTGCGCGATCAGAACAGCCGCCGCGAACGGTGCGAATGCCTCGAAAGAATTCTGATGCGCCCAATGCGCGCGCAATGCCGCGCCGGTCAGATTCGCCTGGAAATCGCGTGGCGAACGGTTGTCGAATCGGCGCCTGCCGATGGTCTTTGCGATTGCCGTGAACAACAGCGGCAAAAACGCCGCAATGAGTACACACCAGTAAGATATATGCATTGTCTACACTCCTGAGAATCACGGTGCATCATCCGACATCGCCGGCTTTTATGCCAAACTCGGGAATTATCGTGCATATGCGGACACATCCATGCCCAGCCTGATCGTCACCTCCGGCACGCTCGCCGGACAGGTCTTCAGTTTTTCCGACAACGCAATCGTCGGCCGCGGCCAGTATTCCGATGTACGCCTGAACGACCCGACGGTTTCACGTCGTCATGCGATGTTTCGGCGCAATGACGAACATTATTTTCTGCACGATCAGGGCAGTGCCAACGGCACCTTGCACAAGGGCGAACGCATCGACGAGCCGGCCGAACTGCGCGACGGCGACGATCTGCAATTCGGCGAAATCAAGACGATCTATCGCAGTGCAGATACCGAGCAGCCGTCGTTACCCTCGATTGCGCTGCCCAGCGACAACGCCACGCGCACGCTTTCCGATTTGAACCCGCCGATATCGACGGCTGATGCCAAGGCGTCTCCCGGTTTGCGCGAAGTACTGGCGCGGCTGAAGTTGTTTGGTGATTTGGGCGCGCTTGCACGCAGCAAACAGGACTTGCGCGAACAACTGGACCTTGCCCTTGCGGCAATCCAGACTGCCTTCCCGCAAACCAGTCACCTCGCAATTTATCGGCGCATAGCCGGCAGCGATCACTTGGCTGTATTGGCGCAACGCAATCGTCTGGATGAGGGCGTCAAGTTTGCGCAAATCGAAGGATTCCTGCGCGAGGCCCTGCGCCTGCAACATGGCTTGATGGTGGTCGACCCAGCCGAACGCGATGCGCTCGCAGCGAGACTGCGCGCAACTTCGGTACCCGCCTCGGTGCTCGGTGTGCCATTGCGCCTGGGCGGCGAGGTCTTGGGCGTGCTGTATCTGGATAGCGCCAACACCGAGCAAGCCTGGCGTACCGCTGATCAGGAATTGTTTGACGCCATCACCGGCCAACTGGCATGGATGATCTGCGCCGCTCAAACGCAATCGCCCGAACGTGCCATCGAAGCCCACGACCTGGCGCTGGCCCGTCGCATCCAGCAACGCTTCCTGCCGCAATCGCCGCCCTCGCTTCCGGGCTATCGATTTGCCGACAGTTACTCGGCGGCACGCGTGATTGGTGGTGATTACTACGATTTCTTCCAGTTCAACAACGGCTATCACGGTCTGGTTGTCGCCGATGTTTCCGGGAAAGCGGTCTCGGGCGCGTTGTACATGGCACGCCTGAGCGTGCAGGTGCGAATGCTGGCCAAGCACCTCGCCGGCCCGGTCGAATTGCTCACTGCGCTCAATCGCAAACTGGCGCAGGAACTCGAACCGGGCATGTTCGTGACCATGATCGCCGCATCGCTGGATCCGGAATCAGGCAAGATGAAACTGGCCAATGCCGGCCATCCGGCACCCTTGGCGAGAGCCGCAGACGGCACTGTCAGCGACCTTGGCGCCGAGGGCGCGCTGCCACTGGGTGCGATGTCGGACACCATGTTCCAGCAATACACCGTGCAACTCGAACCCGGCGCTTGCGTGTTGTTCTATACCGATGGACTGGACGAAGCGCACAATGCGCAAAAAGAGCTTTTTGGAAAACCACGCGTTGTAGAAACGTTGGCCAAGCACGGAAATAACGCGCAATCCGCGATGGATTCACTATTGGAAGAACTGGCCCGATTCACTGTCGGTGAGCCGCAAAGCGACGACCTGACCTTGCTCACGCTAAGTCGCGACCAATAGGGCAGCCAGGCGTTGCAAGCTTGCGTCAAGGACGGCTCAGTTGCGCACCAATATGCTGGTGCTGCCAGGCCCGTTGAACCAGCAACAACCAGCAAATGCCTGTTTGCGGTACGGCGTCAGGAGCGCAGCGCATCCCGCCAACGTTGAGGCAAGCCGCGACAATGGCGGGATACGTCGCAACGCGACGGCTCCCGACTCACTTGTCATTTTTCAGGTCGTTCAATCCTGACGGTCGCTACCCGATTGGCGAAATCGATGATTTGGGCTGCAGTCATGCCCGCGATCTTGTCCTTGATGCGTACGGCCGACAAATTCTGAAGGTCTGGATTGGACGTAACCTCGTCGACGCTTTTGACGCCAACCAGATTGATCTGGATAACAGCCGCAAGCAGCTGCTGCTGTTGGTCGCGGGAAGCATTGTCAAACATCCGATCCCAACTGGCTTTTGCCACGGCATCTGACGAAGCATCAAAATGAATCGCGTCGCTGGCGTAAACGAAACTAGCGGACACCAACAACAACGTAGCAATAACTGGTTTGATCCAGGCAAGTTGTTTCATTGAACTTCCGTTGTTGGTTGAACAAATCCCAAATTGCGGCGACAACTAACGCTTGCCACCAAACAGTCCACGCATCTTGTCCTTCCACCCGACCGCGGCAGGCGCGCTCGACTGCGGGGACGCTGCGACTGGCGCAGCGTTGGCAGGTGTTGCGCGCCCACGCGGCGGTTTTGTTGCCTGCTCGGATCGCCCAGTCCCCAGTCCCAGCAACAACGCAGCACTTCGAGCCAGCATGGCGACCTTCGGATCGGGTGTCTCGGGCGTGGCTGCCAACCCAAGCAATTTCGTCACCTGCTGCGCAAGGACATTTTCCGGTTTCAACGCCTGTGCGGCTTCGACGCGTTGGGCTTCCGCTTTCGCCGCTTCGATTCTTGCTGCCTCGATTCTTGCCGCTTCTGCCCCGGCGGCTTCGACTTTCGCTGCTTGGACCTTTGCAGCTTCGGCCTTCGCGGCTGCGGCTCTGGCAGCTTCAAGTTTCCCAGCTTCACGCCTTGCCGCTTCGGCTTTCGCCGCTTCAAGCTTTGCTAGCTCAAGCTTCGTGGCGTCGGCCTTGGCTGCCTCGGTTCTTGCGACCGCAAGCTTGTCGGCTGCGGCCTTGGCGGCTTCGGCTTTCGCTGCGTCTGCTTTCGCTGCTTCGGCTTTTTCGACTGAGGCCTTAGTGGCTTCGAGCTTGGCGGCTTCGTCTTTGGCTGTCGCCAGTTGCTCTGCTTCGGCCTTTGCGGCCTGGGCCTGTGCAGCAGCTGCGGTTTCGCGCTTATCGGCTTCAGCTTTCGCCGCCGCTATCTTGGCGGCGTCGATCTTTGCAGCTTCGAGCTTCGCAGCTTCGACCTTTGCCGCTTCGGCTTTTGCTGCATCGGCTTTCGCCGTATCTGCGGGTACGGGTGCTGCTTCAGGCTTGGGTTTAACCGGTGCGGCTTTACCCGCCTTTTTCAACGCGGCATCGCGATCGGGAAACAACGCAAACAGTTTGCTGAAGCCGGCAACATCAAACACCTGGCGAACGGCAGGGCTGAGTCCGCACAAGTACAGATGACCTTTGCCGCCGTCGAGTTTCTTGGCCAGCGCGAGCAAGACGCGCAAGCCGGCGCTGCTCACATAACCGATGCCGGAAAGATCGACCACGAAACTCGTGGCGCCGGTGGCGAGCAGGTCGGCGAACGCAAGCTCAACGTCGGCTGCGGTTTCGGTATCCAGGCGTCCGCTCAAACCGAGAATGCGAATCTCGTCTTGCTCTTCGATTTGGATCTCAATCGCCATTGCGCGATCAACCTTCGCGGAATACGAAGCGTGCGGCTCCAATCTGGATCACATCTTCGTTGGCGAGGGTGCGCTCGTGAATTTTTTCCGCGTTGACGCGAGTGCCGTGCTTGCTGTCAGTGTCGACGATGGTGAAGCCGCCCATGCCCACAGTGATCTGCGCATGCTTCGGGTCCACGCCGGGGCCGCCAATGCGGACATCGTTGCCGGCTGCCGCACCGATACTCATCGGTTTGAGCGACAGCGTGTAGCTTTGCTTGCCCGCTTCGGGATTTTGCGGCACTAGGCGCGCGGCCCGGAAAATCTGCGTGGCTCCTCCGCTGACGGGTGGCGCTGCGCGAGGCGGTGGCGGTGGCGGTGGCGGTGATGTTGGTGGCGCTGCCGGCTTGGGCACCTTGACCGGTGTCATCATTTGCGTGCTGGTCGATTCAGCGTCGTCTTCTATCGGTGGCGGCAGAATCACCTTGTGCGGCGCGGGCGGCGTTACTGCCGCCATCTGCCCAGTATGCGATGGGTCCGCGGGTTTGACCACGGCTTTTGCGGGTGTGGGCGGAGCGGAGTCCAGCTCGCTTTCGCTGTGGAACGCTTCCAGGAATCGGGACTTGAGTTCCAATGCGCGCGCGCGCGCTTCGGCCTTGTCTTTCACCGCGCCGTCGATCGCCTTGTTGCGACGCTGGAATTCCTTGTCGTCGAATTCGCCAAGTTTGTGGCGCAACGCCAGTTCTTCCTGATCGAGCTTGATGGATTCGTGATCGGCCTCGAAGCGATCCAGCAAGCCGCGCAGCTTGGCGTACTCCTCGCGCGCGGTTTGTTTGAGCGGGTGGGCCTGCTCCTCGAACACCTGCATGCGCTTGCGATAATCCTCATGCACGCGCCGATACACGGCCTCGGCAACAGTTGCCTTGAGCTCGTCCATCGATTGCAGGCGCTCACTGAGCTGATCCTGCTCGTGCTTGAGCGACTTGAGCGAATCGATTGAGGATAAATCAATTGCAGCCAGCGCTTCCGGCCACGCGTTTTCGTTGTCTACCATATTTCCTCCGCGCGGTTACGCGCCAATCACTTCGACTTCAATGGATCCGAAACGTAACTTGTCGCCACTCTTGAGCGGCACGGCAGCACCGGTCTTCAGGCGCTGCCCGTTGATGAAGGTACCGTTGGTCGTGGCCGCTTCTTCGCACAGGAAATAGACGTCTTCCTTGCGCAGGATTTTTGCATGGCGACGGCTTAACGTGCCGGCATCGTTATAGGGCCCAAGATCAATTTCCGGCTGCGTAGCGCTGGTCGGATCAGGCCGACCGACAAGGAAATCGTCGCGTTGCGGATCGAGCAACAGTACCTGATCGACACTGGTTACGCGCAGCGCGAAGCCCACGGATCGCGGCGCAGCCACCGGTTCGGGCTGGGATTCGGGTTGAACTTCGGGCTCGGGCTCGGGTTCTGGCTCGGGTTCCGGCTCACGCGCCACCGGTTCTGGTGGCGGTTCGGCATGTTCGGCCGGGTCGGGCGGCAATGCTGCGGTCTTCATCAACGCATTCAAAACCTCATCCAATCGCTGCCGAATCCGATGTTGATTGGCCACCAGCATGCGAATCACACACACGCCGATCTGCGGATTGTGTCCGATCATGTCGGCGAATGCCGAGGCATCGATGCGCAGCAGGCGCGCCGGCCCGTTGGCCACCGCCGTGTCGGAATGCGCGCCGTTTTCCAGTAGCACCGCTTCGCCAAAACATTCGCCCGGCCCCAACGTGGCCGTGACGACGTCGCCGGCAACGGTTTTCTGGATCAGGTCGATCTGGCCGGAATCGACGATGTACATCGATCCACCGCTCTGGCCTTGCTTGAATAATTCTGTACCTTTGGGTACGTCGATAAAGTTGTCTTTCGTGTCGCTCATCATGCCTATCCGCTAACGGTCTGGCCGCGTCGCCGCGATTATGCGCAGCCGTGAGCCGCTGCTGCAAGGCAAATGCGTGAGTGCGTTCACGTTTGGCTACGACGCCACCCGTAGAATGGCGCGCATGATCACATCCAGATTCTTCCAGCGCGCGTTGATGGTTACTGGGCTATTGCTGGCAAGCGCAAGCGCGAACGCCGTGCAAAGCGTCGACCTGCCGGCTTGGGTGTGCACGCACCCGGACGCAATTTTTGTAGGTGGATTCGAGTCTGGCGAGATGTCGATTGCGCACAATCCGTCCAGTGGCAATGGTGGCAGTTATCCGGGCAACGTAACCCGGAATGTGCATGTCGCCGGCCTGGGCTCTGGAACCCAGTCGTATTATTTGTATATCCCGAATCATTACAGCGCGAATCGATCATGGCCGGTGCTCCTCGCTCTGGATGGCGTGGCGCCGTATGCCACTGCAGGCACTTACGCGCAGGCTGTGATCAATACTTGGGCACCGATCGCCGACGCTGCCGGGTTCATCGTTGCGGCTCCTGTTGGCAACGCGGTGTTTAACGACAACAACAACCAGCCCTACGCCATTTCTTGGTTGGTGCCACCCTCTTCGGGCGCCAACGATTACGACATGTTTGCCTCGATTCGTTCGGATATCCAAGGGGCCTACAATATCGACCGCAATCGCATTTACGGCTGGGGCTTTTCAGCCGGTGGCCACGTCATGCACGATTTGGGGATCAATCAATACAGCGCCGCCTTCAATGCCTCGACCATGGCCGCTTACGCCGTCGTCGGCGGCGACCTTGCCGGACTGGCCTGTCAGGGTCTATCGGACTCTCAGTGCAATCTGGCGCTGACGTCGCTCTCACGCAAGATTCCGGTCGATATCCATATCGGCAATTCCGACCCCAATTACTCGTATGCCGCGAGCGACGCGACGCGCTTCAAAAACGAAGGCTGGATCGACGGACAGACGCTATTTTTTACCGCCTTTGTCGGCGGCCACACCTATACAAGCACCGGCATGCAACAGGCATGGGATCATTTGTGCCCAAACGCCATCATTCCATAATCAGATTGGGCCCGTCCGAGCGATAAAACCCACGCTTTGCTGTTGCGGCCGGCCGCCGCCGATTGCTATAATTGTCGGCCTTGTCGACCATTCATTCGCAGCGTGAATTTTCGCGCCGCGGACGAATCGGGATTGTACTGTTCCGATGCAAAATTCCATCGCTGCCGGACGGCGGCTTGCCATGCGTGTCGTGCTTGCCCAATTGGGCGTCACCATGTTGGTAGCAGCAGGCTTTGCTTTCGCTGGGTGGCGTCACGGACTGGCAGCATTGAGTGGCGGCGCGGTCGTTGCATTGGGGACGGCGGTGTTGGCGTTGCGCCTGTTCGGCGCGGGGCCGGCATCGGCGGGCATCGTGTTGGGACGCCTGATGATCGGCAGCCTGCTCAAGTGGGGCATTATCGTGCTCGGCCTGTATGCGGCGCTGGTCAAGGCACAGTTGCCGGCTTTGCCGGTGCTGGCTGGTGTAATCGCGGCGCTGATTCCGCAATTGCTCGGCCTGCACGAAGTCTGGAGCCGGCAGCGCTGAAGCACTGACTGGTTGCGTGCCGGATTGTGATTTTTCGTAGTTGGTTTTCGTAGTTGACCTGTTGACTTAACTGGATTGCTAGACCCATGGCGACAGAAGCCACGCACAGTGCCAGCGGTTATATCCTGCACCATCTGACCTATCTGCAGCTGGATTTGCGTACGTGGAAAATCGTGGAGAATGCGAGCGGCTTCTGGGTGCTGAATCTGGATTCCGTGTTCTTTTCGCTGCTGTTGGCGGTGATCTTCATCCTCATGTTCCACAGCGCCGGGCGCAAGGCGACCAGCGGCACGCCGGGCAAGTGGCAGAATTTCATCGAGATGTGCATTGGCTTCGTCGACAGCCAGGTCAAGGATGCCTATCACCACGGCGCACGCTTCGTCGCACCGATGGCGCTGCTGATCGGGTTCTGGGTGTTCTTCATGAACTTCATGGACCTGCTGCCGATCGACCTGTTGCCGAAAATCGCCGGCAGCATGGACGTGGAGCATCTACGCGTGGTGCCATCGGCCGACCCGAACGTCGCCCTGGGCATGTCGATCACGGTATTCCTGATCGCGTTTGGCTACAGCTTTGTCGCCAAGGGTTTCAAGGGCGTCGGCGCTGAATTCTTGTTCCATCCGTTCGGCAAGTGGCTGCTTCCGGTCAATTTCCTGCTCAAGTGCGTGGAAGAACTGGCCAAGCCCATCAGCCTGGGCCTGCGACTTTTCGGCAACATGTACGCGGGCGAGATCATCTTCATCCTGCTGGCCTGCTTCACCCTGAGCCTGGGCGCATCGGAAGCCACCAAGGCGGTGAGCCTGATTTGGTTCTTCGCGTTCGCGGCGCTTGCCGTCGTGACCATATGGCTGTTCAGCCGCGGCAAGGCACTGATTGCGACCGCGATGATTTTCGGCTTTCCGCTGCTCGCCCTGTTCGGATTGATTCCCAGTGTCGGACTCGCCTCGTACTACCAGATTCTATTCGCCGTGGCATGGACGATCTTCCATGTCCTGATCATTTCGCTACAGGCCTACATCTTCATGGTGTTGACTGTCGTCTATATGGCGATGGCGGCCGATCATCACTGACGTCATTCACTATTCCTCTCACTCACTCAGAAAGTACACGGAGACAACCATGGATATCAGCGCACTCGCTTCTGTTGAAGGCATGACCGCGATCGCGGCCGGCTTGATGCTCGGCCTCGGCGGCATCGGTGCCGCCATCGGCATGGGCCTGATGGGCGGCAAGTTCCTGGAAGGTGCTTCACGCCAGCCAGAACTCGTCCCAATGCTGCAAGGCAAGATGTTCCTGCTGGTCGGCCTGATCGACGCAATTCCGATCATCGGCGTGGGTATCGCGCTGTATCTGACCTTCGTCGACCCGTTCGCCGCCAAGGTTGCAGCCGCTGCGACCGCGTTGCCACACTGACGCACGCCATTCAATCGCTTGACGAGGGTTAGCCCGTGAGCATCAATGCAACGCTCATCGCCCAGATTCTGGTTTTCGGAATCCTGATCTGGTTTACGATGAAATTCATCTGGCCGCCGCTGATGCAGGCCATGGACGAGCGCGCCAAACGCATCGCCGATGGCCTGAGCGCTGCGGAACGTGCGCAGGCTGAGCTCAAGGACGCCGACGCACGTGTCGCCGAAGAGATCAAGGGCGCGCGCGTTCAGGCGGCGGAAATCGTCGACAAGGCGCACAAGCAGGCCAGCCAGATTGTTGACAAGGCCAAGACCGACGGGCTGCTCGAAGCGGCCCGCCAGAAAGCCACTGCGCAGGCCGATATCGACGGCATGGTTGGGCGGGCGCGTGAACAGTTGCGCGGTCAGGTCGCCGCGCTGGCGGTTCAAGGCGCGAGCAAGATCATTGCCCGCGAAATCGATCCGCAGTCGCATAAAGCGCTGCTCGATCAACTCGCCGCCGAGATATAGTCATGGGATTGCAAATGTTTGAACATCGTGTCCAAACATTCGCGTGCGCGAGTCCGGCACAGGTCTGGACGCGCGCACCGTCACCCTTCGCTGCGCTGCGTGTGCCGGCGGCCCTTCCCTGTGCCGCGGACTTCTGCGCCTGTTCGACGGAGAAGTCCCCATGAGCGAACCGCTGACATTGGCGCGTCCGTATGCGCGCGCCGCGTTCGAAGCCGCCAGCGAGCGAAAAGCGCTCGCGGCGTGGTCGAACCACCTCGCGTTTTCCGCACAGGTGCTGGGCGATCCGCGCGTGAGTTCAATCGTCGGCGACCCGCGCCTGGGTAGTGACGACCTGGTCGGCTTGCTGTTGCCTCCGGGCGAAACAGTCGATTCAGCATTCGCCACCTTCCTCGGCCTGCTGGTCGAAAACCGACGCGTGAAACTGCTGCCCGAGATTGACGCTTTGTTTGACGAACTCAAGCGCGATGCCGAGCGTGTACTCAAGGTGACCTTGCGCAGTGCCAGTGCCGTGGACGCCGCGCAGATCGATGCGATCAAGGCCGCATTGAAGAAGCGCTTCAACCTCGATATCGAGCTGGAACAGAAAATTGATCCCGAAGTCATCGGCGGCGCCGTCATCGATGCCGGCGATCTGGTCATCGATGGCTCGGTGCGCGGACGCTTGCAACGCCTGGAAACGGCTTTGCTGAACTGAGCGGTTAGCGCTGAGCGGGAACCCCAAGGATGCGCTTGATTTCCCGCTGACCGCTGACTGCTTGAACATAATTCAATTGAACCCGAGCGCAGAACGAACTCTGCGTCCGATACAGGAACCATCAAAATGGCAACCACACTCAATCCTTCCGAAATCAGCGAACTGATTCGAGCACGCATCGACAAGGTCAAGCTCCCTGCCGAAGCGCGCAACGAAGGCAGCATCGTATCCGTGTCCGACGGCATCGTGCGCATTCACGGTCTGGCTGATGTGATGGCCGGCGAAATGATCGAGATGCCGGGCAATACGTTCGGCCTGGCGCTGAATCTTGAGCGCGACTCAGTCGGTGCGGTGGTGCTGGGCGATTACGAACACCTGCGCGAAGGCGACACCGTCAAGACCACCGACCGCATTCTCGAAGTGCCGGTCGGCGAAGCCATGCTTGGTCGCGTGGTCAACGCGCTGGGTGAACCGATTGATGGCAAAGGTCCGATCCAGGCGCAAGGCAGCAGCCCGATCGAAAAAGTCGCACCGGGCGTGATCTGGCGTAAATCCGTATCGCAGCCGATGCAGACCGGTTACAAGTCCGTCGACGCGATGATTCCGATCGGCCGCGGACAGCGCGAGCTGATCATTGGCGACCGTCAGACCGGCAAGACCGCGTTGGCAATCGACACCATCATCAACCAGAAGAGCAGCGGCGTTAAGTGCATTTACGTCGCCATCGGCCAGAAGCAGAGCTCGATCGCCAACGTGGTACGCAAGCTCGAAGAATTCGGTGCGATGGACCACACCATCATTGTTGCAGCCTCCGCGTCGGATTCAGCCGCGATGCAGTACATCGCCCCGTATTCGGGTTGCGCGATGGGCGAATACTTCCGCGATCGCGGTGAAGATGCGCTGATCATTTATGACGATCTGACCAAACAGGCGTGGGCGTATCGCCAGATTTCCCTGTTGTTGCGCCGTCCGCCGGGTCGTGAAGCCTATCCGGGCGACGTGTTCTATTTGCATTCGCGTCTGCTCGAGCGCGCCGCGCGCGTCAACGAGGAATACGTTGAAAAAGCCACCAACGGCGCGGTCAAGGGCAGGACCGGTTCGCTCACTGCCCTGCCGATCATCGAGACCCAGGCCGGTGACGTTTCAGCGTTCGTTCCGACCAATGTGATTTCGATTACCGACGGTCAGATCTTCCTGGAAACCGACCTGTTCAACGCCGGCATCCGTCCAGCCGTGAACGCCGGTATTTCGGTGTCGCGTGTCGGTGGTGCAGCACAAACCAAGATCGTGAAGAAGCTGTCCGGCGGTGTGAAACTGGCGCTGGCGCAGTACCGTGAGTTGGCGGCCTTCGCGCAGTTTGCTTCGGACCTGGATGCGGCCACCCGCGCCCAGCTCGAACGTGGTCAGCGCGTGACCGAACTCATGAAGCAGTCGCAGTACGCGCCGTTGAGCATCGCGCAGTTGGCGATTTCGCTGTACGCGGCCGAAAAGGGTTATCTGGACGATCTGCCGGTCGCGCAGATCCTGCCGTTCGAGAAAGCACTGCATATCCACTTCGAAAGCAACTACGCCGACTGGGTCAAGGCCGCGAACGACAAGGCCGACTGGAACGACGCAATCGAGGCGACGCTGAAGAAAGGCGTCGAAGAATTCAAGAAAACCGGAAGTTGGTGATCTTGACTTGGGAGCCCCTTGAGTCAAGGGGCGGCTGATTTCGCGCTGGCGAAATCAGTGGGTTGTGGAAGGTACGGGAACGGCAGAAAGAGCGCGCGTTCCCAGAAACTTATAGAGTTCCCTTATGGCAGGCGCAAGAGAAATCCGGACCAAGATCAAGAGCGTTGCAAACACCCGCAAGGTGACGCGCGCACTGGAAATGGTTTCGGCATCGAAAATCCGCAAGGCGCAGGAACTCATGCGTGCCTCGCGTCCGTATGCGCGCGCGATGCGCCAGGTCATCGGCCACCTGGCCCGCGCCCATAGCGAATACAAGCATCCGTTCCTGACCCAACGCGCGCAGGTCAAGCGCGTGGGTTACATCATCGTGTCCACGGATCGCGGCCTGTGCGGTGGCCTGAATTCCAATCTGTTCCGCAAACTGCTCGCCGATATCCGCGGGTGGCAAGAAAAAAACGTGGAAGTAGATATCGTCGCGATCGGCACCAAGGCGAACACGTTCTTCAAGCGCCTGAACGTCAATCTGGTCGGCAGTGCGTCGCATCTGGGCGAAACCCCGAAAATCGAAAAACTGATTGGCGTGATCAAGATCATGCTCGATAGCTATAGCGATGGCCGCATCGACAGGCTAACTCTGGCCTACAACGATTTCGTCAACACCATGACGCAGAAGCCGGCGCTGGATCAATTGCTGCCGTTGCTGCCGTCGGATGACATGGTTAGCGCCCACGACTGGGATTACTTGTACGAACCCGATCCCGAGACCGTGCTCGAACACGTGTTGACGCGCTACATCGAATCGCTGGTGTACCAGTCAACCCTGGAAAACCTGGCCAGCGAGCACGCCGCGCGCATGGTCGCGATGAAGTCCGCGAGCGACAATGCGAGCAAGGCAATCGACTCGTTGACGTTGATCTACAACAAGGCGCGCCAGGCTGCGATTACCCAGGAAATTTCCGAAATCGTGAGCGGCGCAGCAGCGGTGTGATGCTTGATTTTCCATTTCTGCGAGGAGCAGAAATGAACGTTTTTTCCCTTCCCCCATTGGGAGAAGGCGGCGCGAAGCGCCGGATGAGGGTTGGTACTTGTATCAATGTTGGTCCAGGACCCGACCCTCACCCCAACCCCTCTCCCGGCGGGAGAGGGGTTAAAAAGTATTCGAGACATTTTTGAGGACACGCAAATGAGTCAAGGCAAAGTAGTCCAAATCATCGGCGCCGTGGTCGACGTCGAATTCCCGCGCGATCAGGTACCGAAGATATACGACGCGCTGAAAATCGACGGTACCGCGATCACGCTCGAAGTGCAGCAGCAGCTTGGTGACGGCGTGGTGCGCACGATCGCGCTCGGCTCCACCGACGGCCTGAAGCGCAATCTGATGGCACGCAATACCGGCGAAGGCATCAAGGTGCCGGTCGGTACTTGCACGCTCGGCCGCATCATGGACGTGCTCGGCGATCCCATCGACGAACGCGGCCCGATCGGCGAGAAGGAACGCTGGGTCATCCACCGCGATGCACCGGCCTATGACGAACAAGCCGCAGCCAACGACCTGCTCGAAACCGGCATCAAGGTGATCGACCTGGTTTGTCCGTTCGCCAAGGGTGGCAAGGTCGGACTGTTCGGCGGCGCCGGCGTCGGCAAAACCGTGAACATGCTTGAACTGATCAACAACATCGCGACCAAACACGCGGGCCTGTCCGTGTTCGCCGGCGTTGGCGAGCGTACCCGCGAAGGCAACGACTTCTATCACGAAATGATCGAAGCCGGCGTCGTCAAGATCGACAACCTGCCGGAATCGAAAGTGGCGATGGTTTACGGTCAGATGAACGAGCCGCCGGGCAACCGCCTGCGCGTGGCGCTGACCGGCCTGACCATGGCCGAATACTTCCGCGACGACAAGGACGCACAAGGCAAAGGCAAGGACGTGCTGTTCTTCGTCGACAACATCTACCGTTACACCCTGGCCGGAACGGAAGTATCCGCGCTGCTCGGGCGCATGCCGTCGGCGGTGGGTTATCAGCCGACGCTGGCCGACGAAATGGGCCGCCTGCAGGAACGCATCACCTCGACCAAGACCGGTTCCATCACTTCGATCCAGGCCGTGTACGTGCCTGCGGACGATTTGACTGATCCGTCGCCCGCAACCACGTTCGCGCATCTGGATTCAACCGTAACCCTGTCGCGTAACATCGCCAGCCTCGGCATCTATCCGGCCGTTGATCCGCTCGATTCGACCAGCCGCCAGCTCGATCCCAACGTGATCGGCCAGGAACACTACGACGTGGCGCGCAAGGTTCAGGGCATGTTGCAGCGTTACAAGGAACTCAAGGACATCATCGCGATTCTCGGCATGGATGAGTTGTCCGAAGAAGACAAGCAAGCCGTTGCGCGTGCGCGCAAGTGCGAGCGCTTTTTCTCGCAGCCGTTCCATGTGGCCGAAGTGTTCACCGGCGCGCCGGGCAAGTATGTCACGCTGAAAGAAACCATCCGCGGCTTCAAGATGATCGTCGAAGGCGAATGCGACGCCCTGCCCGAGCAGGCGTTCTACATGGTCGGTGGTATCGACGAGGCTTTCGAGAAAGCCAAGGCGATGGAGAAGAAGGTAGCCTGATGGCTGCCTTCGGGAATCGAGAATGGACAATCGGGATCGCAGACGCACAACCTTGCAATCTCCCTGTTCTGACCATTCACGATTCCCGATTCCCGATTCCCGTCGACCGAACGAAGTGAGAAAGACATGAGCACCATCCGTTGCGACATCGTCAGTGCCGAAACCGAGATCTTTCACGGCGACGTGAAAATGGTCGTCGCCACCGGCGAGGCCGGCGAGCTCGGTATCGCACCGCGCCATGCGCCGTTGATCACGCGGCTCAAGCCGGGCCAGGTGCATCTGTTCCTGGAAAATGGCGAGGATCAATTTTTCTACGTTTCCAGCGGCATTCTCGAAGTCCAGCCGCAGGTCGTGACGATCCTTGCCGACACCGCGATCCGGGCCAAGGATCTCGACGAGGAAGCCGCACGCCACGCCAAGGAAAGCGCGGAGCGCCAACTGGCCGATCGTACCGATACGATGGGGATCGCCCAGGCACAAGCAGAACTGGCCCAGGCAATTGCGCAATTGCAGGCCATCGAGCAGCTGCGCCGGTCGCTCAAGCACTAAATTTCGGATTCTCTCGAATCACAACGCAGACGCCGGCACCACGCCGGCGTTTTATTGCCCGCAATTGCGCCGCAAAAAAATCGAATCTGCCCAGCAGAGTGCGTTATCGTATGCGCATGGATTCACATTCATGGCTTACGGTTTCGTCAATCTGCGGTCATCGCAGCGCATTGATAATGCCCTCAATTGCGGCGTTGCTCGGCGGCTGCGCCAGCGCACCGCCAAAGCCTGAACCTGCCCTAGTGACGCGAACCAACGTCGACTACCACGCCGTCATGGCTGCCGACACGAAGCGATTCAGCCGCTGGCAAGACGAGTACGATACGCACGGCAATTCCATCGGGTCGCAGCAGGTCGTGGTTGCGGCCAAGCCGTTCAGTCTCGACTATGCATTCAACTTCGCACTGCGCGATGGCGAACCTTTCGTCGGAACCCAGACTACCCAACCCAAATGACCGACATGCCGCTGCAGATCCTCATCCTCGCCGCCGGCGAAGGTAAACGCATGCATTCGGCCCTGCCGAAAGTGCTGCTGCCATTGGCTGGTCGGCCAATGCTGGCGCATGTCATCGCGTGCGCGCGCGAGCTTTCACCGGATAGAATTCACGTGATCCATGGCCATCGCGGCGATCAGGTCCGCGCTGCCTTCGCCGATCAACCCGATCTGGACTGGGTCCATCAGGTGCATCAGCGCGGTACTGGCGATGCAGTGAGCGTCGCGCTCGCGCAAGTTCCGGAAACGGCCCGCGTCCTCGTTCTGTACGGCGACGTGCCACTGATCCGAGCACAAACGCTCAAGCCATTGGTTGCGTCCGACAATGCATTGCTCATGCTCAGCGCCGACTTGTTCGATCCAAGCGGCTACGGGCGCGTAATTCGCGATGAGCTGGGACAGGTGCGCGCCATCGTCGAGGAACGCGATTGCACGCCCGAACAACGCACGATCACCTGCGTCAACACCGGTATCCTCGCGGCCGACGCTCGGCGTTTGCGCGTATGGGTAAACAACCTCGACGCGAGCAATACGCAGCAGGAATTTTATTTGACCGACATCTTCGCGCAGGCCGCCGCCGAAGGCGTGCCGGCGACCGCCTTGCGTTGCCGCGACGAGCGCGAAGCTTTTGGTGCCAACGATGCCTGGCAACTGGCCCAACTTGAGCGCCAGTTCCAGTTGCGCCAGGCTCGGTCTTTGTGCGACCAAGGCGTGCGCCTGACCGACCCATCACGCTTCGATCTGCGTGGCGAATTGACCTGCGGCAGCGACGTCGAGATTGATGCCAACGTCGTGTTCGAAGGTCGCGTCAAACTTGGCGACAGCGTACGTATCGGACCCTTCTGCCGGATCAAGGATACGTCGCTCGCTGCCGGCACCATCGTCCATGCGCACTGCGATCTGGACGGCGCCGTGACTCACGGCGAGTGCAACATCGGCCCGTTCGCGCGGCTTCGACCAGGAACCGAATTGGCGTCGGGCGCACGTGTCGGCAATTTTGTCGAAATCAAAAACTCCTCGTTGGGTGAAAACTCCAAGGCCAATCACCTGGCGTATCTCGGTGATGCCACCATTGGTCGCGATGCGAACATCGGTGCCGGTACCATTACCTGCAACTACGACGGCGTGAACAAGCATCGCACCATCATCGAAGACGGCGTTTTCATCGGTTCCAACACCGCCCTGGTGGCGCCCGTGACCGTCGGCAAAGGCGCAACCATCGGTGCCGGATCGACCATCACCGCGAACGCCCCCGCAGCTGAATTGACTGTGGCGCGCGCCAAACAAACCACGCACACCGGCTGGGCGCGCCCGAAGAAAGACACAAATTAGCCCCGCGAAAGACACGCAAACGGCTAAAATAGGCGACTGAATTCGAAAGGCATTCTCATGTGTGGAATCGTTGCCGCCGCCGCCCGGCGTGATGTGGCTGGAACGCTGATTGCCGGACTCAAGGCGCTCGAATACCGTGGCTACGATTCGGCCGGGATCGCGCTACTGTCCGATCACGGTTTGCAGCGGTTGCGTACCAAAGGCAAGGTACACGATCTCGAAGAGCTGCAGGCTGCGCATCCAATCAGTGGTTTTACCGGGATCGCGCACACGCGCTGGGCCACGCACGGCGTGCCGAACACGGTCAACGCGCACCCGATTTCTTCGCGCAATACGATTGCTGTCGTTCACAACGGCATTATCGAAAATCACGCGGAATTGCGTGCTGAACTCACCGCGCTGGGCTTTGAGTTCACCAGCCAGACCGATACCGAAGTCATCGCCCACCTGCTGGAGCACTACTGCACGCAGGGTGCAGATCTGCTGGGTGCACTGCAACAAATCCTGCCGCGTTTGCGCGGCGCCTATGCGATCGCGGCCATTTCGCAGCGCGAGCCCGGCCGCATCGTTGGCGCGCGTCGCGGCAGCCCGTTGGTCGTGGGTCTCGCCGAAAACGAGCAGTTCATCGCCTCGGACATCCACGCGCTACTGCCGGTGACGCGACAGTTCATCTATCTGGACGAGGGCGACGTCGTCGAAGGCGACGTCAACGGTGTAAAAATTTACGATGAGCACGGCACGTTGGTCGATCGCCCGATCAAACAGGCGCATTTCAGCGCCGATGCGATCCAGCGTGGCGAATACCGCCACTACATGCTCAAGGAAATCCACGAACAGCCGCAGGCGATTGCCGATACCCTGGAAGGCCGTATCAGCGGCGGACATATCCTCACCCAGATGTTCGGTATTGATGCGCCCGCATTGTTTGCGAGAACCCGCAACGTGCATCTAATCGCCTGCGGGTCGAGCTATCACGCAGCGCTGTGCGCGCGTTACTGGATCGAGGACCTGGCCGGGTTGCCGTGCAATGTGGAGATCGCTTCGGAATATCGCTATCGCAATGCCGTCGTGCCGGCCGACACCTTGTTCGTCACGGTATCCCAATCCGGTGAAACCGCGGATACGCTGGCAGCATTGAAGCAGGCGAAGACGCGTGGCTACCTGAGCACGCTGGCCATCTGCAACGTGCCGGAATCCTCCATCGTGCGCGCCTCGGATTTGACCCTGATGACTCGCGCCGGCCCCGAAATCGGCGTGGCGTCGACCAAGGCGAACACCACCCAGCTCGTTGCCCTGGCGATGCTGACGCTCGAACTGGCTCGCACTCGTGGTCTGGACCCCGCACGCTACACATCCCTCGTGCGTGAACTCGAGGCGCTACCGGGTCTGGTGCGCGATGTGCTGCTGCTCGACGATCAGATCAAGTCGCTTGCCGAATATTTCGCATCCAAGGATCACGCGCTGTTCCTGGGGCGCGGTACGCAATACCCCATTGCACTGGAAGGCGCACTCAAGCTCAAGGAAATTTCCTACATCCACGCCGAAGGCTATCCCGCCGGCGAGCTCAAGCATGGTCCACTCGCCCTCGTCGACGAAAACATGCCGGTGATTGCGGTGGCACCGAACGACCACCTGCTCGACAAACTCAAATCCAACCTGGAAGAAGTCCGCGCGCGCGGGGGGAAACTGTTCGTACTCGCCGATTCCACAATTGCCGCGAATCTTCCAACCGACAACACCCATCTGCTCACCCTGCCCGCATGCGGCGAATTCATTGCACCGATCGTGTTCACCATCCCGCTGCAACTGCTTGCCTATCACGTTGCCGTGTTGCGCGGCACGGATGTGGATCAACCACGTAATTTGGCCAAATCGGTGACGGTCGAATAGCAGGTGTCAGGGACAATTTAAATGGTGGAAGTGAATAAACCGTACAACTCAGGAATAAACAGTACGCCAAACGCCACTATCAGCTACCCGCCCCAACAATAGAACGTACAACACTGGTACGGCACAATAGAGTTTCAACCTGCGGAAACCGGCTGTTCTGATCACCATTTCCGGTAGCCCGTGATCGGAACTCCAGCAATGATCAGTTTCAATACGTGGCGAGACGGTCGCCTGTGCCATTTAGTCTTAATGTGTATTGCCAACGATCTGTCCATGCGTTGCAAACACAGTTGACCAAGGCTGGCTCACTACTTGATCAGCATCGCCAACCAGCTGACCAACTGACTGAGGATCGTCCATCGGGCACAATCGACTGGCAGCAACGTGCCGGTTGCTGCCGCTAGCGAACGGCAGCTATCCGGCAGCGGATTCAGTCCTGATCTGTTGCTACTCGCGTTCGATTGACCACGCTGCTCGTTTTGGACTCACCAGCCCCAACCCATCGGAGAACCGCATCGACATTTGAATCGCCGGGTTGTTCGATGATCAATGCAAAACGAGCAGCATGGTCAAATCAGGGCGGTCACCAACAGGCGAATCGCGTAGTGTGGGGAAGAGCTGACTATTTGCTTCACCTCCGACCGCCTTGGAGCGATACGTTCCACCCACTTACTCTGTCAAGAATCGAGATTGATGACGCGCCGTGGCGATCCGCGCATGACTCAGGATGGATCGCACTGATAAGCATTGGCCCATGTGGGCTGGCGCACAGACGGATTGCTATGAGGGAGTATTTTGAGCGGACAGGTTATAGTAGGTAGTACGGCGTGAAACAGCATTCGCCGCCTATAAAGCACGCCAATTACTCACGGAAGCCACGCCATCTCAATGACGACCAAGCACGCCACCGAACACGCTGTCGCAGCTGAGCCGGTTCGAACGCATGAGGCTCAGCGGCAAGTGGATTTGCTCAAGACGGGCGCGTTGCAGACCGCGATCTTGAACAGTGCGAACTTTTCCAGCATAGCCACCGACGACAACGGCGTAATCCAGATCTTCAATATCGGCGCCGAACGCATGCTGGGCTACGCGGCTGCTGATGTCTTGAACAGGATCACGCCGGCTGACATCTCTGATCCCGACGAAATCATCTTGCGTGCTCAATCCTTGAGCGCCGAGTTCGCCACAGCCATCGCACCGGGCTTCGAAGCCCTGGTGTTCAAGGCGTCGCGCGGGATCGAGGACATCTATGAACTGACATACTTATGCAAGGACGGTAGCCGACTGCCTGCGGTCGTGTCCGTCACTGCGCTTCGCGACGCCGGAACGGCGATCATCGGCTATCTGTTGATCGGTACGGACAATACTGCACGCAAACAGGTCGAGGCCGAGCAGAAGCGGCTGGATCAAGCTTTGCGCGAAACGAACCTCGAGCTTCAACGCGCGAAGATCACGGCTGACCGCGCGAACCTGGCGAAATCAGATTTTCTGTCCAGCATGAGCCACGAGCTGCGTTCGCCGCTTAACGCCATCCTCGGATTTGCCCAATTGATGGATTCGGGGTCGCCCTTGCCGACCCCGGTCCAGAAAGACAGCATCGACCAGATTCTTCAGGCTGGCTGGTATCTGCTGGAGTTGATCAATGAGATCCTCGATCTCTCCTTGATCGAGTCTGGAAAGTTGTCGATGTCGCTCGAACCCGTGTCGCTCAATGAAGTGCTGGGCGATTGCCAGGCGATGGTCGAACCACAAGCGCGCAAGAGCGGCATCCGCGTCGGCTTTTCCCAGCCAGAAATTTCCTTATTCGTTCGTGCCGACCGCACGCGGGTCAAACAGGTTTTCGTGAACCTGCTTTCGAATGCGATCAAGTACAACCGGGTCGGCGGGTCGGTCGAAGTGAGCTGTCGTCATTGCGCGGGCGATCGCGTTCGCGTGAGTTTTCAGGATACCGGCGAAGGCTTAACCCCAGACAAACTGGCACAACTGTTTCAGCCCTTCAATCGTCTCGGCCAGGAAGCAGGCCTGGAAGAAGGCACCGGTATCGGACTGGTCGTCAGCAAGCAACTGGTCGAGTTGATGGGCGGCTCGATTGGTGCGGAGAGCGCGGTCGGTGTCGGCAGCGTGTTCTGGATAGAGTTGAATACCAGCGGCGCCATCGAGGTGCCGTCCGACGCCGATCCACATGACTTGGCTTCCTCTGCAGATGCCGCGAGCGGCGCACAACTGCGCACCGTGCTCTGCGTTGAAGACAACCCAGCAAACCTGCTGCTGGTCGCCCGACTCCTGGCCCGTCGCCCCGACATTCGTCTGCTCAGCGTCAAGGACGGTCGACAAGGTGTTGAGATGGCGCACGCTGCCATGCCCGAGGTCATCTTGATGGACATCAACCTGCCGGGGATCAGTGGCCTCGTCGCGCTCAAGCTCCTCGCCGCTGATCCCGCCACTGCGCACATACCGGTCATCGCACTCAGCGCGAACGCGATGCCCAGAGACATTGAGAAGGGGCTGGAAGCCGGGTTCTTCCGCTACCTGACCAAACCGATCAAGGTGAACGAGTTCATGGATACGCTGGATCTGGCCCTCGAAGCGGCGAGAACCCGATCGGAACGCGTCGGTCTCGAATCGACAACCTGATGACAATCGAACAGGACATCCTCGAAGCCAACATCCTCATCGTGGACGATCAGGATGCCAATGTGCAGTTGTTGACCCGCTTGCTGACTGAGGCTGGCTACACCCGAGTGACGTCCACCACGAATCCCACGGAAGTGTGTTCGCTGCACCGAAGCAACCGCTACGACCTGATCCTGCTCGACCTGCAGATGCCGGGCATCGATGGGTTCAGCGTTATGGACGGCCTGAAAACCAACGACCACGAGAGCTATCTGCCGGTCATCGTGCTCACCGCTCAGCCCGGCCACAAACTTCGTGCCTTGCAGGCCGGCGCCAAAGATTTCATCAGCAAGCCCTTTGATCTCGTCGAGGTCAAAACGCGTATTCACAACATGCTGGAAGTCCGGTTGCTCTATCGGAAACTCGAAGCCCACAACCAGACGCTGGAAAATACAGTGCGCGATCGAACGGCGGAACTGCGAGAAAGTGAAGCCCGCTTTCGCGGCCTGACGGAACTGGCCTCCGACTGGTACTGGGAGCAGGATGAACGCGGTGATTTCAGCAAGGTGTCCGGACCCGTTTTGGAGATGCTCGGCATTCGGGTTGCTGCTCTGGCGGGTAATGCGGGCTTCGCCGCAGCCGACGGTTGGGACGAGGGGGAACGACAAGAGCTGCAGGCCAATATTGCCGCGCGTCGACCATTCATCGATTTCGTCTTCCACCGCGTCAACGGCAATGGTTCGCGTCAGCAGTTTCGGGTCAGCGGCCAGCCGATGTTCGACCATTCGTGCCGCTTCCTCGGCTACCGCGGGATCGGTGTGGAAGTGACTGCGGGGAAATAGGTCACCACGAATGTCAGTGCTATCGACTCACAGCCCGATTCAGAACCAACTTCTCGCTGCGTTGCCCGCCACCGAGTTCGATCGCATTTCTGCGGATCTGGAATTGGTTCCCATGCTGCTGGGTGACATGTTGTATGAACCCGGCCAGCAGCTGCGGCATGCGTACTTCCCCACGACCGCGATCGTGTCGCTGTACTATGTAACGTCCACTGGCGCTTGTGCCGAGACAACGGGTGTGGGTCGTGAGGGGATGGTCGGTATTTCGCTCTTCATGGGCGGCAATACGACGCCGAGCTCAGCCGTTGTGCAGAGGACTGGGCACGGATACAGACTCAAACATCAATCGCTGCTTCTGGCTTTTGGCAGCGCAGGCCCGCTGCAACGCATGCTGCTGCTATACACGCAAGCACTGATCGCGCAGATTGCGCAGACGGCGGCATGCTACCGCCACCATTCCATCGAGCAACAGTTCAGCCGGTGGCTTTTGTCGACGGTCGATCGCCTTCCCGCTGGAGATCTGAATGTGACGCAGGAACTCTTGGCCGGCTTGTTGGGAGTACGTCGTGAAAGCATCACGGAGGTCGCCGGCAGGTTTCGTGAGGCGGGGTATATCGGCTATCGGCGCGGCCATATCTCCATTCTCGACCCCATTGGCCTGCAGACATGCGCCTGCGAGTGTTACGGCGCAGTCAAGAAGGAACTTGGTCGCTTGCTACCCCAGATTGCTTGAAGGGAGCGGATCGTGATGTGCATCGTCCTGACAACAAGAATGTTCAAAGCGGCTGCATTGTTGGCCTAACTTTGCGGTGAGGATTTTACGTCTGGGACTTTTCGTGCCGCGCGAGAAAATGCATCAGTGATTCGCTGGCAATGAAATATTTTGCCTGGGCTGACGATTCCGCTCCTCGTCATTCGGCTTGCTCAAAGAGATCCGTAATAAAACGGCGATCAAACTGCGTGCTGTCGCTGCATCATGCGGCGTTGAGAACCCTCGTTCCTCAACTTAAATAGCGACAGGGCGATATGCACCGTACAGAGGTCTTGTGTTCGTGTCGTTATCAGCGGTGCATTTCCACTCCTGGTCAACCAGTATTGTCGCTGCCGACCTGAAATTGAACCGCTCTGCCGAGTCGCAAGTGAGCTGCGGTACGTGTAAGAGAATGAAGTTCTGTATGGCCCGCAGGCTGGACGATGCGGTTTACTGCAATATTGGCGGTAGCGGTTTTTGTGGTTCAATCCGGAATCGGCGGTAACACCGACAATTTTCCAAAGCTATGAACTATTCGATCGGCGCCCACAAATCCAACACCCCAATGCGCTTGAACAAACACATTGCCGAAACCGGCTTCTGCTCACGCCGCGAGGCAGATCGACTGATCGCCGACCGGCGCGTCCTCATCAATGGCAAGCCCGGCGGCATAGGCAGCCAGGTCGAGGAAGGCGATGAGGTGCTGGTCGATGGTCAGCCGCTGCGTGCGCGCCGCGAGGCAGCGCCGGGACGCCGGCACATCTATATCGCCTTGTACAAACCGATCGGTGTCACTTGCACGACCGAACATGAAGTCAAGGACAACATCGTGGATTTCATCGACCATCGCGAGCGCATCTTTCCAATCGGGCGTCTGGACAAGGATTCGGAAGGCTTGATCCTGCTCACCAGCAACGGCGACATCGTCAACGAAATCCTTCGCTCGGAAAACGCACACGAAAAAGAATATTTAGTGGGAGTGAACAAGGCGGTGACGTCGGAATTCCTGACCGGCATGGCGCGTGGCGTGCGCGTGCACGGACAGATCACCAAGCCATGCAAAACGATGCGAGTTGCCAAATTCGGCTTTCGCATCGTGCTCACCCAGGGGCTTAACCGACAGATTCGCCTGATGGCCGAGGCGTTCGGCTATCGCGTCAACCAACTGCGGCGGGTGCGTATCGTCAATATCAAGCTGGGCGCGCTGAAAGTCGGGCAATGGCGCAATTTGAGCGACCTGGAATTGCGCGGTCTGCTGCCACAACGGAAGCAATGGTGACGACGACTCGGGTTTGCTGAAACGCGATTGCGTCAGCCAAGAACCTGTAGCCGTTTGGCTCCGGCAAAACGATGTGCCCAGTAGCGCTGGTCCATCCGGTCAACACGGACGCGCTGACCGGTCGTCGGCGCGTGGATGAAACGGCCATTTCCAAGATAGATACCGACGTGCGAAATTCGCTTGCCGTGGATGCGGAAGAAGACCAGATCGCCAGTCTTCATGTCATCGCGTGCTACACGGATACCGGCGCGAAATTGGCTGACCGCGTTGGCCGGAAGATCGACGCCCAAGGCGCGCGCAAACACAAAATGGACGAAGCCACTGCAATCAAAGCCGGTGGACGGGCTGCGGCCGCCGCGGCGATAACGTACATCACGCTGATCAAGCGCCAATTCGACGAGCAGCTGCCGAGGATCATCCGCCTGGGGAATTTCGTTTTGAGCTGCATTTTCTGCGTAAGCCGAAACGCTGATGACGGATGGCAGCGGCAGCGGGAACAGCGAATCACCGCCGGCTTGAGCCGCAGCGAATAAAACCTGCAAGGCGTCTTGCGTGCACACGCTCGATACCGGCGAAGCCAGCGCGGCGACATTGGTCATGAGCGCAACAACAAATCCAGCTGCTGCGGCAAGTCGCTTGATTGACATCGCGGGTGGATCTCCGGGAAAACTCGGGTTTTCGCTGATTTGACCGACGCCGGCTTGATCGCGATGCGCGACCGTAGCAGAGCAATTGTTCAATTCCGGTTAACCAGCGGGGTAGCGAGGGTAGAATGTCCAGGTTTTCGGCCACCTTCCTTCCGGGAAATCCCATGCGAATCTGCGTCTATTGCGCATCCAGCGAGCAATGCGATCGTGCTTATCATGCGGCGGCCACGCGCTTGGGTGCGCTGCTTGCCGAAGCCGGATGCACTATTGTCTATGGCGGCGGAGCCACTGGGCTCATGGGGTCGCTGGCCAACGGTGCACTGGCACACGGCGGCAAGGTCATCGGCATCATTCCGCAATTCATGATCGACGTGGAATGGCAGCATCCCGGCGTTACCAGCCTGGAGGTGGTCGGCGACATGCGCGAACGCAAGCATCGCCTGCTGACCGATTCGGATGCCGTGGTGGCGCTTCCTGGCGGTTGCGGCACGCTGGAAGAATTGTTCGAGGCGATCACGTTGAAGCGCCTGGGTTTGTACTTCAACCCGATCGTGCTGGTGAACACGCAGGATTTTTATTCGCCGCTACAAACGTTTCTGCAACAGGTCGTCGATCAGCGCTTCATGAATGCCGAACATGCCGGCATGTGGTCGCTGGTGAGCAATCCTGAGGATGTGCTGCCTACCATTCTCGCCACGCCGCGCTGGCGCGAAGATGCGCGCAACTATGCGGTAGTGCGCTAGCGCATTTACGCCATCGCCCCGACTTTGTCCGGGGCAATGGCTGGGGTGAGGGGAAGTGCTCGGTTTACTGTAACGATTCGGCAACCCGAAACGTCGCCCCCTCACCCAACCCTCTCCCCCCAAGCAAGCTTGGTGACGAGGGCTTTCAGGTGTTGCGGTCACTGTCGTGAGCGGCATCCGCATCATCGAGAAAGCCGCTATCCGGCATCGGCTGGGAATCCGCATCCTCGGCCATGCCCACTTCGCTGCGCTCAACCTGTTTCTGCCAGCGCGTCTTGATCGGATTGCCGCTTTCATCGGCCTGGGCGGCCTGCACCAACTCGGCCTTGCGCTCGTCGGACAGATCCGTCCAGTGGCAATCGGCGATTGCTCCAGCGAGCGAATACAGCAGATTCAAACTCGGACGAAATCCAGCGCGCTTGACCTTCATGAACGCTTCGACCGGACCTAGTTGTTCCAGGTCATCCTGTGTTCGCACGCCGACCTGGCGCAACCAGGCGGCTGACTTTGGTCCAACGTTGCGAATTTTGTTGGTGTCTTTAACTGCCATCACGTTCCCCAGCTGCAACCACGTTCAAGTTTCACGGATCGATTCCATGAATATTGCCGCCAATTTTTCCATCCCGGCGCGATCCGCTTCATCGAAGCGGCCGATGTGTGGACTGTCCACATCCCAAACGCCAACGAGGCGCTGCCCATCAAACAATGGCACGACAACTTCGGATTGCGATGCCGAATCGCAGGCGATGTGCCCGGCAAACGCCGACACGTCGTGTACGACTTGCGACTCGCCGGTGACCGCTGCCGTGCCGCAGACGCCTTTGCCCAGCGCGATGCGGATACACGCCGGCTGACCCTGGAACGGCCCGACCACCAATTCGTGGCCATCGTAGAAATAGAATCCGGCCCAATTCACCTCGGCCAACGCGTGATAAACGAGGGACGCGAAATTCGCCGCGTTGGCGATGCGATCACGCTCACCGTGCAACAAGCCGCGCACCTGTTCGGCCAGTTCGGCGTATTGACCGGGCTTGTCGGTGGCTTGCAGTGCGTTTGCGCTAAACATGCGCATATTCTAGCGTGTGGCGCCAACGCGCGCCGGGAATTATGCTGCGCCCATGTCGATGTCCGTTTCCAGTGTCATGCACATCCGCCGCAATCAACCCACGCGTCTTGAAAGCTTCGTTGATTCTGCGTTCGCATTTGCCATTACCCTGATCGTGATCTCGGTGGGCCATGTGCCGGATACCGTTGCGGACATGCTCAATGCGCTGCGCGATATTCCCGCATTCGCAGTCTGCTTTCTGCTGATCGCGCGCATCTGGAAGAGTCATCGAAACTGGAGCCGCACGTACGATCTGGATGACAATGCGACCGTCTGGCTGAGTCTGTTACTGGTGTTCGTTGTGTTGATCTACGTGTATCCGTTGCGCATTTTGTTCAGCGCGATGTTCGGCACTTTCGGTCATGGCTGGCTGTCTTCGCAAGCGCACGTGGTGCGAAGCTATTTTGAGTTGCGCGCGGCGTACGTCGTGTTCGGCATTGGCTATGCGACGATCTGGGGCATTTTCGTGCTGCTTTACCGACATGCGCTCAAAGCACAAGGCACGATCGGATTGAGTCGTGCGGAAACCGAAGCCACGAGATTTCATATCGCCTTGAACCTGGGCTTTGCGGTCGTCGCCGTGCTTTCGATCGCATTGGCCGTGAGCTTGCCGTTCGAGACGACACCGCAAACGGTTGCGTTACCGGGCATTATTTACTTCGCCATGGCACCCCTGTCCATTGGGCTATCGCGGTATTGGCGACGGCACATCGCCGCGCTTGCGCACGACGCATGAGCAAAGGCGCGTTCATCACCGGCACCGATACCGGCATCGGCAAAACCCTGGTATCAGCGACCTTGCTCGCTGCGCTCACCGCGGCTGGATATCGCGCCGTGGGCATGAAGCCAATCGCGAGCGGCTGCGAAGTCACGCCCGCAGGCTTGCGCAACGAAGATGCGCAGCGATTGATTGCACGCAGTGTCGGTGCGCCAGACTACGCTTTGGTCAATCCATACGCGCTGCTCGATCCGATCGCGCCGCATCTGGCCGCCGCTGACGCCGGAATCGAAATCCAGCTCGAACCAATGCTTGCCGGATTTGCAGCATTATCCACAAATGCAGATTTTGTCATCGTCGAAGGCGTTGGCGGCTGGATGGTGCCACTGTCGTGCGAGCTGATGCTGGCCGATCTGGCTCGTGCGCTGCGCCTGCCAGTCATACTCGTTGTCGGCCTGCGCTTGGGTTGCCTGAATCACGCTTTGCTAAGCGCGCGATCCATCGTTGCCGACGGCTGTGAACTACTCGGCTGGATCGGAAACCGGATCGACCCGAACATGGCCCGCGTTGAAGACAACCTGATGACGCTGCGCGACCGCCTGCCTGCGCCGTGCCTGGGCGTTGTGCCACATGTCAGCGCGCCCAATGGGGGCGCGCTGATTGCGCATCTGAGTAAGGCAGCGAACGCTATTGTTTCGGCTGCATGTCCGGCGGTGCCTTGATCGGATCGGCCTGGCGTTGTGGCAGCGTCAGCGGATGTTCCTTGATCTTCCCCATCACTTCTTCGATAGCGCGATCCAGTTGCGGGTCTTTGCCGTGGATGGTGGAGAACACATCGTTGTCCACTTCAATATCCGGATTCACGCCTTCGCCTTCGACCTGGTACTTTCCGTCGAGATCGGCAATGGCCACGAATTCGGGCACTTCAACCTGACCGCCGTCGAGCAGCGGGCCGTAGTCGCTGATGCCGACTACACCGCCCCACGTGCGCTTGCCAATGGTCGGCCCCAACTTCGCCTGCTTGAACATGTAGGAAAATATGTCGCCGTCGGACGCACTGGTTTCGTTGATCAACGCAGCCATGTAACCGTAGAACGTCTGCGCCGGATAAGTTCCGGTCGCTGTCGAGTTGCGATCGAAGTTGGTGCCAAGCAATTTGCGCGACAGCCGTTCGATGATCATCGGTGAGACATTGCCGCCACCATTGTCGCGTACGTCCACGATCAAACCTTGCTTGCGAATCTGCGGGTAGTACCACTTGATGAATTCGCGAATGCCATCGGCGCCCATGTCCGGTATGTACAGATAGCCAACCTTGCCGCCAGTCTGTTTTTCGACATAGTCGTAATTGTGCTTCACCCAAGCGTAGTACTTCAGATCGGTCTCGTTGGATACCGGATTGACCAATACATCACGCGCACCGTTTTCGTCAGGCCTTGAATTGACACGCAGCTCGACCGGCTGTCCCGGCGCAATTTGCAACAGCTGATAGGGGTTGTCCTGGGCCCGCAATTCGCGGCCATTGATGGCGAGAATGTAATCGCCGACATGCACGTTGATGCCGACTTCGGTCAACGGCGAACGGTACCGCGCCTCGTCGTTCTCACCCTGCATGATCGACTTGACGCGGTAGCGACCCGACGCGGCGTCGAGATCGAAGCGTGCACCAAGCAATCCAACATTCGGCTTCTTCGGCAGGCGCAAGTCGCCACCGTTGACGTAGGAATGCGAATTGCTCAATTCACCGACCATCTGTCCAAGCAGGTAATTCAGATCCGAACGATCACCCACATAGGCCAATTGCGGCTCGTACTTGGCACGCAATGCCTTCCAGTCGTAACCATTCATCTTCGGCGAGTAGAAATAATCGCGGTAGCGTCGCCAGACTTCACGGAAGATCTCGGCATATTCCTGCTGCGGATCGCGCGTCAGCGCCAGGCCCGAGGTGTCGATAGTTTTCGAATCCTTGCCATCGCCGCCGACTGCATAGACTTTGAAACTCTTGCCTTCCTGCACCAGCAGGCTATCGCCGTCGGCGGACAACGCGGCATCGTCGACATCCTTGACCAGCGTGGTGTCCTTGCGCTTGTCTATGTCATAGACGTGGACTTCGGGCTTGAAGCGTCCTTCACGCCCGTAATAAAAGGCATCACTGACGAAATAAACGATACGTTTGTCGGTGACGGCCAAGCCCTGGATGTTGTCCGCGTCGATCGGCGCTCGCGTGACACGCTCGGCCAGTCCGTCGAAATCGATGTGGTCCACGACATGGGCATCGGCCTCGTGGTTGTCCTTGTCCTTGTCCTTATTCTTGGATTTATCGGACGATTTATCGTCACCGACTTTTGGTTCGTCGTCGCGGACCGGGAACGGATTGGGACCGTCCTTGCGCAAGGTCAGCGCGTAAATCTCGATGTTGCGATTCGTCGCAAAATTCCACTCGACCGAGCTGATTTGCGGCGCCCACTCACGCGCGCCGAGGAAATACAGGAATTTGCCATCAGGCGTGAATGCCGGCCCGAATTCCGCAAATAGCGGATCGGTGACGCGCACGCTCTTGTCCGACGCCACCGACCAGAGGAATACCGATGGCTGTCCGTTGTCCGCATTCAGCGAGTAAGCGAGATAAGCGCTGCCCGGCGACCATACGTAATCATGCTGCAAGCCGAACGGATCGCGCGCGATCTCGTTGACCTTGCCACTGGCAACATCCACCACATGGATGCGATTGGTGCTGTCGCTGAAACCAATGCGCTTGCCATCGGGAGACCAGCGCAAAGCGTACAAGCGCCCGTATACGGTGTTGGTGAGTTGTCGGGCATTGCCAGGACCGCTGGTATCGCGCACCCAAACCTGCTCGTCGCCGGATTGATCGGAAACGTAAGCGATGCGCTTGCCATTGGGCGACCAGGCCGCTTCGCGCTCATGCGCACCGGGCGTCTGGGTCAAATCGCGCGTGATGCCATGCTCGACCGGCACGCTGAACAGGTCGCCGCGGGCGACGAAAAATGCGCGCTTGGCATTCGGACTCAAGCCGAACTGCTCGATCCGGTCGGCAACCTGGATGTGTTCGACCCGCGCCTTCGCGTGGTCGCTGGGTACGTCAATGCCAATGGCTTCGTCCTTGTTGGTATTGACGTCGTACATGCGCAGTTCACCGCCGTATTCGTAAACGATGTGGCCGGCGCGATCAGCGCTGGCCCAGCGTGCATCGAATGCGCGGTGCTTGGTCAACTGCGTGGTCTGGCTGCTGCCGACGTCGTAGCGGTACAGATTCAACACGTCATCGCGATCAGAGACGAAATAGATCGCGTTGCCGATCCACATCGGATCGCGGTCCGTGCGCGGATTGTTGGTGATGTTGCGGCCTTTCTGCGTGGCGATATCGAAGATGTACAAATCTTCCGCCCAGCCACCCTGATAGCGGTTCCATGTGCGGAAATCGCGGAACAGCGGCGAATACACCAGTTGTTTGCCATCCGGAGAATATTCACCGACGCCCGACATCGGGATCGGTAGCGCCGTCGGCAAGCCGCCCTGGGTGCTCACCGTGAACAGGCGCGGCTGCGCCAGTGCAAAGCTGTCAGTGTAGGAGCGATACAAGATGCGACTGCCATCGGGCGTCCATCCGTAAACCTGGTTGTCGAAGCCCCAGCGTTGCGGCAGCGGGCCCATCGCCGGGTAATACGTCAGTTGCTTCGGCACGCCGCCATTGGCCGGCATCACGTAAACCTGGTCCTCGCCGCTGTACTCGCCGGTGAAGGCGATCTGCGAGCAGTCCGGGGAGAACTTGGCCGATTGCTGCAAACCCGGCGCGGCGGTCAGGCGGATCGCGGTGCCACCTTGTGCGCCGACCGTCCACAGGTCCCCGGCATACGTGAAAACAATGCGATCTTTGCAGATATCCGGGAAGCGCAGAAGCTTGGTGTGGGCGCTGGCCAAAGGTGCCAGCGCGATGAGCGCGAGCGCGGCAGCAGTGCGCAAGTAGAAATACCGGGAAGTCATGGAGCGTTCCTCACAGGGTGAAGGGCGAACAGCGCCGGATTGTAGTGCCCACCGGCGTCAAGCGGCTGTGGCAAAAGTCATTCTGCCAATATCCGCGCTTCTGCTAGACTTGGGCGTTGTACAGAGGAGCCCGTATGTCGTCACAGCGGTATTATTTCAGCGTTGATGATTTGGCCAAGTCACGCGGGCAGTTCAACGAACTATCGTTCCACGGCAGTTCCCCAGACAGCTTTGCGGAGTTGCTCCAGTCCGCGTTGCGCGAGCCAACGCTTTGGCGTCGCTGGAAAGCGATGCAGCCAGACCCCGACGCCGTCGACCCAGCGCTGGGTGCAAGCGACCCGAAAGCCGACGTGAGCGCAAACCAGACGGACATGCATACCGACTTCATCGTTACCACCTCGTTGCCGCACGCAATCTTGAAACACCGCCTGACTCTGCTAATCGGCAGCAACTGGCAATTGCGTGACGTCAAAACCGCGTGATTGACTGTTTTACCGGGTTCCTTGCCGCATGCAGCCACGCATCCTTCCACTTTTCCAAATCGGGGAGACCCCAAAATGTTCCCAACCCGTAGTTTGCTGATTGCCATGACCACCATCCTTGCCGCCTGCTCGCAATCACCGCACAAAGCCGAACCGGCCAAAGCAGACGCCACCGCGGCACCAGCCGCGACCACAGAACGCGTCAATCCACTTTTTGCGGAAAGCACCCTGCCGTTCCATGCCCCACTATTCGACACGATTCGCGACAGCGACTACCAGCCCGCTTACGAAGAAGGCATGAAGCAGCAATTGGCTGAAATGGAAAAGATCGCGAATAACCCGGAACCGCCGACGTTCGAGAATACCTACGTGGCGATGGAAAAAACCGGAGCGCTGCTCAATCGCGTGTCCATGGTATTCAACGCGGTCGCCGGTGCAAACACGAATCCCACGCTGCAGAAGGTGCAGGAGGAAGAAGCGCCGAAACTCGCCGCGCATGCCGACGCGATTCACCTCAACGATAAATTGTTTCAGCGCGTCGATGCCGTATACCAGCAGCGCAACAAACTCAAGCTGGATCCGGAATCGTTGCGCCTCGTCAACGTGGTTCACGATCAATTCGTCCATGCCGGCGCAAAACTTTCCGCCGCGGACAAGGCCGCACTCAAGAAGCTCAACGAGGAGGAATCCTCGCTCAGTGCTGCATTCGTCAACAAACTGCTTGCTGCCGCCAACGCCGCAGCACTGGTAGTCGATGACAAGGCCAATCTCGACGGATTGTCGGACTCTGAAATTGCGTCTGCTGCGCAGGCCGCAAAAGATCGCAAACTCGACGGCAAGTGGGTGCTCCCGTTGCAGAACACCACGCAACAACCGGAATTACAGAACCTGACCAATCGCGACACGCGCCACGCCCTGTTCGAGGCCTCATGGAACCGTGCCGAACGCGGCGATGCCAACGATACTCGCGCCACGATCGAGCGCATCGCCAAGATTCGTGCGGAAAAGGCCAAACTGCTCGGCTTCCCGAACTTCGCTGCCTGGACTTTGCAGAACCAGATGGCCAAGACGCCGGCCAATGCGCTCAAATTCATGCGTCGCCTCGGCCCTGCCGCCACCGCGCGCGCGCGCGCCGAAGCCCACGACATCCAGGCGACGATCGACAAGGATCAAAAAGCACTCGGCAAGCCCAGCTTCAAGCTCGAACCATGGGATTGGAATTTCTACGCCGAACAGGTACGCAAGGCCAAGTACGATCTGGATGAAAATCAGGTCAAACCGTATTTCGAACTCGACAACGTGCTCAAGAATGGCGTGTTCTATGCGGCCAACCAGTTGTACGGACTGACCTTCAAGCAGCGTACCGACATTCCGGTGTACCAGCCCGATGTGCGCGTGTTTGAAGTCTTCGACAGGGACGGTACCTCACTCGCCTTGTTCTATTGCGACTATTTCAAGCGCGACAACAAGTCCGGCGGCGCGTGGATGGACAACCTCGTCGGCCAGTCCAGGCTGCTCGGCACCAAACCGGTGATTTACAACGTCGCCAACTTCACCAAGCCCCAGCCGGGCCAGCCGGCATTGTTGTCGACCGACGATGTCGTGACCATGTTCCACGAATTCGGCCACGCCTTGCACGGCATGTTCGCCGACGAGGAATATCCAACTTTGTCCGGCACCAACACCGCGCGCGATTTCGTCGAATTCCCCTCACAGTTCAACGAGCATTGGGCATTCGTGCCGAAGGTGTTCGCCAACTACGCCAAGCACTACAAGACCGGCGAACCGATGCCAGAGGCGCTGGTCGACAAGATCAAGAAGTCGAGCAAGTTCAACAAGGGCTACGACATGACCGAAGTCGTCGCCGCCTCAATGCTGGACATGGACTGGCACATGCTCAGCGCCGACGCGCCCTTGCAGGATGCCGACAAATTCGAAGCCTCCGCATTGAAGAAAGACAAGCTCGACCTTTCCTACGTGCCGCCGCGTTATCGCTCCAGCTACTTCCTGCATATCTGGGGCAACGGTTATTCGGCCGGCTACTACGCCTACCTGTGGACGGAAATGCTCGCCGATGACGCCTATACCTACTTCACGCAACACGGCGGCATGACCCGTGCCAACGGCGATCGTTTCCGCGCCATGATCCTGTCGCGCGGCAACACCGAAGTACTGGCCAAGATGTACCGCGACTGGCGTGGTCGCGACCCCAGCATCGAACCAATGCTGGTCAATCGCGGTTTGAAGGCGGCACCGAAAGCAGCAAAGAAATAATCACACCGTTCCTGATTGGCAAAAAGGCCCGCATCTGCGGGCCTTTTTGTATCCTGCATAACGCGGTGCATTCGCAGTGCATCGGTTGTGTCGAATCAGAGAGATGGGTTTGACCACCTCGATTCATCATTCCGGACACGACGTGGTCGCGGGCCGAAATTGAATTCCCGACGTGCGTGAATTCAATACGCAAACTCCGTAAACACCGGATCGACACTGCCATTCCACGCGCCGTGGAACAATTCCAGTTTGCGTTCGGCTGGGGTCTGGTTGGCCTGGGCAAATTCAATCAGTGGTTCGAGGAATACGGATTCACTGGCACCGCTCGCATTAAGGCGTGCACGTCGCGCCAATCCATGACCGGCGATTTCCAGCGCGCGCAGCGCGAGTTCGCGTACGGTTGCATTGCGAAACGGCAGCTTCAAGGCGTGCTTCGGCACGCCATCGCGCAATGCATGGCGTTCGGCCAAACTGAAATCCTTGACCAGGTCCCAAGCCGCGTCGAGCGCGGTTGAGTCGTACAGCAAGCCAACCCAGAACGCGGGCAGCGCGCACAGGCGGTTCCAAGGGCCGCCGTCGGCGCCGCGCATTTCCAGATATTTCTTCAGACGCACTTCGGGGAATGCCGTGGTCATGTGATCCGACCAGTCGCGCAATGTCGGCTTCTCACCGGGCAGCGCGGGTAGTTTGCCGTCGAGGAATTTGCGGAACGATTGGCCCGCGCAATCGATATATTTGTCGTCGCGATGCACGAAATACATCGGCACATCGAGCAGGTAATCGACGTAGCGTTCGAAACCGAAGCCTTCGTCGAACACGAAATCAAGCATACCGGTGCGATCCGGATCGGTATCAGTCCAGATATGCGAACGGTAACTCAGATAACCGTTGGGTTTGCCTTCGGTAAATGGCGAATCGGCGAACAAGGCCGTGGCAATCGGTTGCAAGGCGAGGCTGACGCGGAATTTCTTCACCATGTCGGCGTCGTCAGCGAAATCCAGATTGACTTGCACGGTGCAGGTGCGCGCCATCATGTCCAGGCCGAGGCTGCCGACTTGCGGCATGTAACGGTGCATGATTGCGTAACGGCCCTTGGGCATCCACGGCATCTCGTCGCGCCTCCACTTCGGCTGGAAACCCATGCCGAGAAACCCTAGGCCCAACTCGTCGGCGACGGTTCGGACTTCCTTGAGATGGCAACTGACCTCGCAGCAGGTGTCATGAACGGTCGCCACCTGGCCACCGGACAACTCGAGCTGGCCGGCAGGTTCCAATGTGATCGACCCGTCGCCTCGCGCCAATGCAATGACGTTGCCGGCTTCGCTGATCGGGGTCCAGCCGAAACGAGTCATGCCGTTGAGCAATGCGGCAATACCGCGCTCGCCTGCGTAAGTCGGGGGGCGCAAATCATCCAGGCGAAATCCGAATTTCTCGTGCTCGGTGCCGATCTTCCACTGCGCCGGGGGCCGTCCGCCGCTGGCGAGGTATTCCACGAGCTGGTTACGCTGGGTCAGCTCGATTTCTGCGGCGGCACTCGGTCCGGACATGGCAGTCTCACGCTAAATGGGGAAATAATGTGGGGGCGGTCGGATTCGATCAAAAGTGCGGGGAAGGCACAAATGCACAATAAAGTGCCCGTGTCATCCTTCGTCTTCGTCGGCAACCAGGGGTGCTTGTTCGTCGAGCATCTTCGACAGCATGCTGCGCGCTTCATCCAGCCCGGTCTTGGCCAGCGATGAAAACAATTGCGCGCTCGCCGGCCAGCCCTGGGCCACGCATTCGCGCCGCAGCTTTAAAAGAGTTTGTGCCGCTTCGCCGCGACTGAGCTTGTCGGCTTTGGTCAGCAAGACGTGGCAAGCCAATCCGATATCGCGGCAATAACCGAGCATCTGCTGGTCGAAATCCTTGAGCGGATGGCGACTGTCCATGATCAGCACCACGCCGCGCAATGACTTGCGTTCGCGCAAATAGGCATCGATGGCATACCTCCATTGCTCACGGATGGCCTCGGGTACCTTTGCATAGCCGTAGCCGGGAAGGTCGACCAGGCGGCGCGCTTCATCCAACTCGAAGACGTTGAGCAACTGCGTTCGACCCGGTGTTTTCGAGGTGCGCGCAAGCCCCTTTTGGTCACATATCGTATTGAGTGCGCTGGATTTGCCGGCATTCGAGCGCCCGGCAAATGCGATCTCCGCACCCGAATCCTGCGGCAGTCTGCTCGGGTTGGGCGCACTCGTTACGAACTGTGCGTGGCGGAATGGATTCGTCGACATGGTGATTCCTGTTTGACCGTCCCCGAAGCGACTGGGATAATTCCGCGATTGTGCCGGTTTGTGCCTTGCCGCGCTTTTTGCGGCACCGGTTTGGCTGACCTTCGGAGTGAAGTGTATGAGTTTTCGGCATGTGATTGCTGTGGCCGCGCTGCTTGGCGCAGGCTCGATCCAGGCGGCGCCCAGCGCGCCCGCTCCGACTACGCCGCCCGTTGCCGTCGCAGCGACGACGCCACCCGCCCCTGCGCCCGCAGCCGACACGCCGGTCAAACCCGGCGATGCCACGGCCGGCCAGACCAAGTCCGGCACGTGTGCGGCCTGTCACGGCATCGACGGCAATTCGGCCTCGGCACAATATCCCAAGCTTGCCGGCCAGCACGAAAGCTATATCGCCCAGCAACTCGAATTGATCAAGAGCGGCAAGCGTCCAAGCCCGATCATGATGGGCTTCGCAGCGTCGCTGAGCCAGCAGGACATGGCTGACGTCGGTGCGTATTTCGCCAGCCAGACATCGCTGCCGGGCGTGGCCGATTCCAAACTGGTTGCGCAAGGCCAAGCCTTGTATCGCGGCGGCAACAAGGACGAGCAGGTTCCGGCGTGCATGGCCTGCCACGGTCCCGACGGACGCGGCAATCCGGGTTCGATGTATCCGCAACTGGCCGGGCAACACGCCGACTATGTAGCGCTGAAACTCAAGGACTGGCGCGACGGCAAGACCTGGGGCGATGCGCCCCACGCCCAGATCATGGCGCTGGTCGCAAAAGGCTTGACGGATGGCGATATCGCCGCATTGTCGTCGTACGTCGAAGGCCTGCATGCGGTCGATGCAACATCCAGCACAACCGCCGCGAAATAATTCGCGATTTTGTCGTCACACTAAATCAAGGAATACGCGTATGTCCTCACATCGCCTGAGTTCAATCGCCGCGATCGCACTGCTCGGAATCGTTGCCAGCGCCGGTGCGCAGGCGCAGACGGCCAATGCCAGCGCCACAACCTGGCAAGCCGGCACCAATTACTTCGTGATCGATCCGCCGCAACCCACTCACAGTGGCGACAAGATCGAAGTCACCGAAGTGTTTTCGTATGGCTGTCCGGCGTGTAACGCATCGTATCCGTTCGTCGATGCCCTGAAGAAGGCACTTCCGCCCAATGCGGTGATGGACTACGTGCCGGCGTCATTCAACCCTTCCGAAGACTGGGTGGTTTTCCAGCGCGCCTATTTCACCGCAAAGGCACTGGGCATTGCAGAAAAGTCCCACGAGGCGATGTTCGACGCTATCTGGAAAACACACGACCTGGCCATCTACGATCCCACCACGAACCGCATCAAGCCAAATCTTCCCACCATCGAAGACATGGCAAAGTTTTACGCAAGCTATGGAGTGAAGCCGGCCACGTTTGTCGCCACCGCCAATTCATTTGCCATCAACACCAAAATGAAACAGGCCGATGCCTACATCAAGGCCTGTGGCGTGGAGCAAACCCCAACCATCATCGTCAATGGCAAATACCGGCTCACGACGCCATCTGCCGGCGGCAGTTGGCCCAAGGCGCAGGAACTCGTGCTGTATCTGGTCGCCAAGGAATCCGCCGCAAAATAGGAACTTGTTGCGCGCGGCACCGTCCAACTGACTCGCGCGCGTCTTAAGACAATGGAGATCACGATGCTCAAACACCTTGCCATCCTGTTGACCGGACTGGTCGCCGTCTCGGCGTGCAGCGCCAAGACCAGCCCGCCACCAGCACCCGCTCCGACCGCGGCCAAACACAATTGGGTGGAGGGCAAGGACTACAACCTGATCACGCCGCCGCAGCCAACCTCCGGCGACAAGGTCGTGGTCACCGAAGTATTTTCCTACGCGTGTCCGCATTGTGCGCACTTCCAGCCGTATGCCGATGAACTCAAAAGCAAACTGCCGGCTGGCGTCGAATTCAATTTGTTGCCGGCGGTGTTCAATGCCCAATGGGAGCCGTTTGCGCGTGCGTTCTACACAGCAAAGTCGATGGGCGTGCTCGCCAAGACCCATCAGGCATTGTTCGATGCGTTGCATCGCGACCACCTGCCGTTGCGCACCATCGAGGACCTGGCGAACCTGTTCTACAGCAATTACGGTGTGAGTCCCGGCGAGTTTCTGTCGACGGCAAGCTCGTTCGTGATCGAAGGCGAACTGGCCAGCGGCAACCAGAAGGTGCACGACTATCAGGTCGATGCCACGCCAAGCCTGGTCATCGATGGCAAGTATCGCGTCACCGCCAATAGCGCCACGGGCGACGGCTTCCCGGAGATGGTGCAGATTGCGCTGGATCTGGTCCAACGCGAGCTTGCTGCACGCAAGGCGCATCCCGCCGGCAAGTAAGCACGAACCTCGCGCGCTTGCTAGTACGGCAGGCGCGCCGTAGGCTCACTGTTATGTGCGCTGTTGCCCGATCAATCCCTTCCAGTACCCCAGTGTCTGTCGAGACCCGCACGCATTTGCAATTACTCAGTTGCAACATTCTCGCCGGCGGCAGCATGCGCGGGTATCGCGATTACGTGACCCAAAGCTGGAAGCAGGTGCTGCCAACCCGCGCCAAGCGCGGTAACCTGGATGAGTTCGCCAAACTGCTCCCAGATTTCGACTTCGTCGGATTACAGGAGGCCGACGCGGGATCGCTGCGTTCAGGCTTCGTCAACCAGACCCAGTACCTTGCCGAAGCCGCAGGTTTTCCTTACTGGAGCCACCAGCCCAATCGCAAGGTCGCTCAATTCGCGGCATCCAGCAACGGCGTGCTTACGCGCATCGAACCCAGTGAAGTCCTCGATTACCCGCTGCCCGGCCGCATTCCCGGGCGCGGCGCATTGTGGGTGCGTTTCGGCGAGGGCAAGGAAAGCCTGATCGTAGTCGTTGCCCATCTCGCACTGGGTCCCGCAGCGCGCAAAAAGCAGTTTGCGTTTCTTGCCGAACTCATCGGCAAGCACAAACATGTCGTGCTCATGGGCGATTTGAATTGCACGGCGCAAAGCAGCGAACTCAAATCGTTGTTCCAGGCAACCGCACTGGTTGCGCCGAGCGAAGATTCGCCGGCGACGTTCCCGAGCTGGCACCCACGCCGCGCGATCGATCACGTCCTGACCTCGGCGCAATTGCATATCGAGCAGTTGTGGACGCTGCCACATCCCGTCTCCGATCACCTGCCACTGGCCGCGCGCATTCGCTTGCCGGCCAGTTTGCAAATGAATGCTCCACTGCCCGACTGATTGCGCAACGCGCCAAGCTTTCACTCGGCTACGGCGAGCGAGTCACTTCCTCAAACGTAGAGCTTCCACTCGACTGAGTCGAGCGGGTAACTTCTCTTTGAATGCCCAAAGAGAAGTCGCCAAGAGAAATGCAGCCCCGGCGCTGCGCCTCGTGCGCTGTGCGCGTGAGGTCCCCTGCGCTTAAGGGAGACTCAAGATCAAAAGCCAGATCAAGATCTAGAGCAACGACGGCACTCGACGCTCGTCGCTTTTTGCTGCTGCGGCAGGGAATGCCACCCAAATGGGGCCCCACCGGGGCGACTTTGTTCCTGGTTACTTCTTCTTGGCCAATCAAGAAGAAGTCACTCGCTCCCCGCAGGCGAGTGAGAGCTCTGCACTGGGTTACCCGATCGACGCAGTCGCGTGGAAGCTCTGCTTTTGCTCCACAAGTGATGGGTATCGCTGCGCTCCACCCATCCCACCGACCGACTGCAAGTTGCTCGCTCGCCGCAGGCGAGTGAAAGCTCTTGTCGTGTAAGTCAATCGCTCACTGCTGCGCGCAAAAGCGGCACAAAAAAAACGGGCCGCTTTCGCGGCCCGAGGTTTTTAAGCAAGGCTTCTTGTTATTGCGAATCAGAACTTGACGCTGGCCTCGACGTAGTAGAAGCGGCCAGGAAGGTCATAATTCGACGCATCGTAACCGTTGAGCGAACAGCTCACGCAGATTGGCGCAGACTTGTCGAACACGTTGTTGACGCCGCCGGCTATGGTGAGCGGAATCGTTGTCGGCACTTTCCACGACAAGCGCGCATCGCTATACGTTGTCGCGCCCAACGTGTGGGTACCGTCCGGACGGGTCGGCGTGGGCTCTGGATACTTGCAGATGGCGAACCCGGCCGCGCCAGCGCAGTCTTCCTTGAGCGCGGACATGTAACGGAAAGCCCACGATGCGGTCCAGTCATTCAGCGCCCACTTCAGACGCAGGGTCGAACGCAAGCGCGGAATGCCACTGTCGCTGACTTCAATTCCTACGCGTTGCGGTTCAGACAGACCGGTACTCGAATCGACCGCGCTGTAATTGCTCACGTAAGTACTCTGCCAACTGGCACCCGGCCGTCCCCAACCCGTGTCCGGGCCGAGCCAACTCACGCCGAAATCCCAGCCCTTGGTTTGCACGCGACCGAGGTTGCCCAAGGTATCGTTCAGGAACGCGATATAGCCGGCGCCATTGCGTGCCTGCGAACTACAGAACGCCGCATCCAGCGTATCGGCGCAGCGATCAAGCAGCGTTTGCGCGTCCTTGGCCTGAATCGCATCCTTGACCGTGATGCGATAATAGGTCAGCTCGAAATCCACTTTCTGCGACCAGGAGGTGTTCTCAGCCCACGACGGACTGTAAACCGTACCCAAAGTCGTGTTCTTGGATTTCTCCGGCTGCAGGTTCTGGTTGCCGCCGGTGAGCACCGAAATCTGTGAATTGGATTGCTCGTAGGTTGCCGGGTTTGGCACACCCAACGCCATGCAGTTCACCGCACGCTGGCCGGTCGCGTTGTTGCACGGGTCCTGCAGTGTGGCGTCGAAACGCGAGAATGTGCCAAACAACTCACCGATCGACGGTGCGCGGAAGCCTTCTGCATACGTACCGCGGAAGGTGAGGTCGTCGTTCAACTGCCAGCGGAATCCGATTTTGCTGTTGGTGGTGCTGCCGAAGGTCGAATAATCCGAATAGCGTGAGGCCACACTCAGATCCAGATGCTTGGCGAACGGCGCATCGGCGATGAGCGGAGCGTTCAACTCGACGTAAAACTCGTCGATGTTGTAGCTGCCCGATGTCGGCTTGGACGGGACACCGTTGGAATCGCCGGCGACAACGACCGAGTCAGGCTGATAGTTGCCGGACAGATCGCGATATTCGTAACCGGCCGCAAAGGCGAGCGGGCCGGCCGGCATCTGGAACAGGTCGCCGGAAACATTCGCTGTGAACATGCCCAGCGACTGATGGCTGGTGTCGTGCTCATGGTACTGGATGTACTGGAGCATCTCTGGCGTGATCGTGCCAGGCCCGCCAAAGATGTTCAACGGTACGCAGGTCGGATCCGCATTGCAGATCGAAATTGGTCCGAGTGCTTCCTGGATGTGCGCGATGTTGTAAGTCCCGGTGACATCCTGGGTTGCGTCGTTGACGGAACGTACGACGTTGACATCCCAGCTATAGTCGCGCTGGCCCAGCGTGAGCGTACCGTTCAGACCGGTTGCGAAATAACGCGTGTTGACATCCTGACTGAATATACGCGGGCCGCCTTCGACCGGACGCCGGCCGATCCCCGTGTCCGGACTGTTCGGATCCAGGGTGAAGCCAAACGGGTTGTACGGGTTGGTCGCATCCACGCCGGTGGAGTAGCAGCGGTCGATCAGGAAGCAGAACGCCTGGCCGAGGAAGATCGGTTCCGGTGCGGCCTGGTTGGTCGATTTGCGCGTGTTGTACAAGCCCTTCATGTACCAATTGACGTTGTCGGTAACGCGGTAGTTGGTCTGGGCGAAGAATCCGGTGCGCTCAGACGGCGTCAACAACAGGTTGTACGGTGCGAATCTGAAACGATCCGCAGTGGTGAAATGATGGTAGCCACCGGGAAAATCCTGCACGCCGTTGGCACCGGCAACGCCGTTGGCCGTAATGCTGCAAAAACCGCCTGGGCACAGCCCACCAAAGTCCGTACCCCCGGGCGTGTCGAACAGCACGCGAGTATATGGCGTAGCCGAACTGCAGTTGGCCAAACCAGTGCCTGGCACGCATTCGTCGCTGGCCGGACCGTAATCGCCGGCACTGATCCCGTTCTGCTTGTAGTGACTAATGTCGACGAAGAAGCTGTAGCGATCGCCTTTCCCGCCGAATGAGATGTCGCCGGATTCGGTTTTGCCGTCGCCTACGTCGTAATCGCCGTAGTACACATGCAACGCTGCACCATCCTGCGATTTCTTGGTGATGATATTGATAACGCCGGCAATCGCGTCGGAGCCGTACAGTGCGGATGCACCATCGGTCAGGATTTCGATGCGCTCGACAATGCTGGCGGGAATTGTATTCAGATCGACTGCGGCGGAGACGCCGGAGGCCGACGACTCATTCACCCAGCGCAAGCCATCGACGAGAATCAGCGTGCGCTTTGGATTGAGGTTGCGCAACGATATGGTGGTCGATCCCGAACCGACGCCGGAACCGTCCGGTGCGAATCCGAAGTTGCCGGCAGAGTTGAATTTCGTGTTCAGCGAAGAACCGCTCACTGACAACTGTTGGATCACATCGCCAATCGAACCCAGGCCGGTTTGCGCGATATCGGCGGCGGAAATCGTCACGACCGGCGTTTGATCTGCGACTTCGGCTTTCTTGATGCGCGAACCGGTGACTTCGATCGCTTCGAGCTTTTGCGTGTCGTCTCCCGGCTTGTTCTGTGCGAAGGCGGGCACGCTGATGGATGCGAGCATCACTCCCCCGATCGCTGCGGATAACGCTACGCAGTAACAATGGCGAACTAGATGTTTCATGCGAATACTCCCGGAAACAAAAGGTCTGGTGGATATCAACGTGCGACGCCGCGGACCAACCTGCGGCGCGGTGCTTTTTGTAAATTTTTTGTGAACGCGGCGCGATAATGGCATACGAGGGCCGCTTTTGCCATACCCGGCGATCGCGTCACTTGGACAGTCCAATTACGACGAATTCGGACGGCTATACTCCCAAAGGGGCGCAAAAATTGGTCCCCAGGGCATGCACCGCACTCACTTGCACATTCACCTTGACTCTGCCTGCCGACTTGCAGAGGCTGCTAGACTTGGATGATGCGCCAAGGACCCTTTTCTGCATTGATCTCACGCCTGTTGCCAATCTTGCTCTGTGTCGTGCCAATCATCGCAGCGGCAGCCCCAAAACCCACCGTCACGAAGCAACGCCTGGATCAACGCGAGCGTTTCATGCTGGTGTGGGAAGCGGCCCAGCACGGCCCGGACGACTTGTGGCGCAAGCTTGGCTCCGGGCTGGAAAGCTATCCGCTGTACCCGTATCTCGAACTGGCCTCGCTACAGCAGCACATGGCCGCGCTCACGCGCAAGGATGTCGACAAGTTCCTGGCCGCCTGGCCAGACTCGCTGCCTGCGCAGACGCTGCGCGAGGATTTCCTGCGCGAACTGGCACGGCGCGGCGCCTGGAAAGATTTTCTGGATTTGTACACGCCGGAGCAAACCAGCACCGTGTTGAAGTGCGACGCGCTCAATGCTCGCATCGCTTTGCACCAGACGCCCAACTTTGAAAATGACATCCAGCCGATCTGGCTGTCGGCCAAAGCATTGCCTTCCGCGTGCGACGGCGTATTCGCCTGGGCAAAAGCGCACAACAAATTCAGCGATGCACTCATCTGGCAACGCATCGTTCTGGCCGCGAATGCCGGTCAAGCCGGTCTCGTCGATACGCTATCTGGCATGCTCGACGGTGCGCAGCGCACGGCCGCCCAACGCGTCAAATTCGCGATTACCGATCCTGCCGGGGCGTTGACCCAAGCTTCATCATGGCCGGATTCGGCTCACACGCGCCAAGCCTTGGTGGTCGCCATTACTCGCCTCGTTCGCCGCGATAGCGATGCGGCCGAATCGCAGTGGGAAAAATTGGGCAAGCATTTCCATTTTGACTCGCAACAACGCGGCACCATCCTGCATGCCATCGTCTTGCATCGCGCCGCTGACTACGCGCCTGATGCGCTCGCGCGTCTGGAACAATTGCCGGCCAGTGCGCACGACGATGCAACGCGCGAATGGCGCGTGCGCGTCGCACTGGCATCCAAACAATGGAAGCAGGCGTTACTCGCACTTGACGCTCTGTCCGACGAGCAACGTGCCGATGAGCGCTGGATTTATTTGCGCGCGCGCGTGCTAGCCAAACTGGATCGGCGCGACGAAGCCACAAAACTATTCGCCACGATCGCCTCCGAGGCCAACTTCCACGGCTTTCTGGCAGCAGATTGGCTCGCTGAGCCGTACACGATCTGCCCAGCGCCGCCGCCAAGCGACACAAACAGCGACAAATCGCTGGAAAGTGACGCCAATCTGGCGCGCGCCTTTGAGTTCTTCGCATTGAAACAATTGCCTCAGGCTCGCCGCGAATGGAGTTTCGCGATGTCGAAATTGAGTGTGCCGCAGCGTCGCCTCGCGGCAGACCTGGCTGCCAGGCTCGGCTGGATTGATCGGGCGGTGTACGCATTCGGTCAAGGCGACGATATGCAGCAATACGTGCTGCGCTTTCCGATCGCGCGCCGGGCTCAACTCGTACGCGACGCACACGCGGCCGGCATCGAACCGGCATGGGCCTACGCGATCCTGCGCGCGGAAAGCGCCTGGACCACCGATGCACATTCCGGCGCCGATGCCTACGGGCTGATGCAGTTGCTTCCGGGCACAGCCAAACGCGTTGCGAAAGCGCAAAACATTTCGTTTTCCGGTGCGACCGCGTTATTCGACCCTGAGCTGAACATCAAATTGGGCACTCAGTACCTGGGCGACATGGCGATCCGCTACGACGGCAGCCCGTGGCTGTCCAGCGCTGCTTACAACGCCGGTCCCGCTCCGGTGACCAAGTGGATCAATGCGCGCGATACGCTTGACCCGGATTTCTTCATCGAAACCATCCCGTACAAAGAAACTCGTGGCTACGTCTCGCGCGTGCTGGCGTTCACCGTGATCTACGATTGGCGCTTGCACGGCAACGTGGTCACACTGTCGTCGCGTCTTCCGCGTATCGGCAAGACCTACGCACCACCGGCTGCAGACGCACCGCGCAAGGCAGTAGTTTGTCCCGCGAACGCTGTTCCCACGCAGGCAGCACCCTCGACCGTGAGTGCAGCGCAGCCGTAATTGGCGGGCCAACTCGCGGCATCGGCCAACGCACTGCCGCATAATGTGTGCATGAAAACCTATCTCGTTGGCGGCGCCGTGCGTGACCGCCTGCTCGGTCTGCCAGTCAAGGATCGTGACTACGTCGTCGTGGGCGCCACGCCGCAAGACATGCTCGACCGTGGCTACCTGCCCGTGGGTCGCGATTTCCCGGTATTCCTGCATCCGCACACCCACGAGGAATATGCACTGGCGCGCACCGAGCGCAAGACCGGACACGGCTATCGCGGCTTCGCGTTCGTCGCCGATCCGAGCGTCACGTTGGAAGAGGATCTGCGTCGACGTGACCTGACCATCAACGCCATCGCGCAGGACGACGACGGAAAACTGATTGATCCCTACGGCGGTGCGGCGGATTTACGCACGCTCAAATTGCGCCATGTGTCGCCTGCGTTTGCTGAAGATCCAGTGCGTGTCCTGCGCGTCGCTCGATTTGCTGCGCGCTTCGCATCGCGCGGCTTTCGTCTCTCTGGCGAAACCCTATCGCTCATGCGAAATATGGTTAGCAGCGGCGAGATCGATCACCTCGTTCCCGAACGCGTGTGGGCTGAAACCCGCAAGGCGCTGAGCGAACACACGCCCAGCGCTTTCGTACGCTGCCTGCGCGAATGCGGGGCCCTGGCTGTGCTGATGCCGGAAGTCGACGCGTTGTACGGCGTGCCACAACGCGCCGAATACCATCCCGAGATCGATACCGGCATCCATCTGGAAATGGTACTCGACATGGCCGCGCGCCTGGCCCCCGGCGACAGCCTGATCGGCTGGTGCGCGCTGACCCACGACTTGGGCAAGGCGCGCACGCCGGAGGATGAATGGCCCAGCCATCGCGGCCACGAGCATGCGGGCGTCGAACCATTGCGCGCGCTCGCAACCCGTTTGAAGGTTCCGGCCGAATACGCTGCGCTGGCTGAACGTGTGTGTCGCTATCATCTGCTTGCCCACACTGCATTCGAACTGCGTGCCAACACGGTTCTGGAGTTGTTCGACAAGCTCGATGCATTCCGACAACCCAATCGCCTGCCGCAGTTCCTGCTCGCCTGCGCCGCGGATGCGCGCGGTCGCGGAGGCAAGGCCGACAGTGACTATTTGCAGGCGCGCTACCTCACTGAATTATTCCATCGCGCGCTGGAGCCCAAGGCGCAGGAGTTTCTCGATCGCGGCCTGAGCGGGCCAGATCTTGGAGCGGCGCTACACGACGCACGCCGCCGTGCGATCGCCATTGGGATCACGCAATTACGCCAGGATGATTGAGATGCGCTGCGTGTTGCGGCAATGAACGCATCTAGCATCTGTTCGCAAAGTGCTACGGCGAACAGCTTTCGAAGCCGTTGCGGAAGAAGATGTCGGTGTTCTTGTTGACGTTGAACACGCGGCTCGTCGCTGAACTCAGGCTCGTTGCCGTGGCCTGCAATTGCGCATTGCTGGCGAGTGCGTACAAAGTCAAATTCGGGAAGGCAGCGACACCCGCAGTCACCGTCACCGGTCCGCCCCCGACGGGGACCTGACCAGTACAGGTGGTGCGTATCAGAGTGACTTTCGTCGTGTTGTCCATGTTGACCAGATTGTTGTTGACGTCTTCGACGTTGACAATCACTGACGGCGTGATCGGCTGACCGGCGTAGACCGAAGTGGGCTGCTGCATGAACACCAGCTTCTGCGGCGTGCCGGTGGTGATGTTGAATGCGTTGCTGGGCTTGATCAGATTGATCGGTGGCGTGGCTGCATTGCTGGCGACGGCATTGAGCGTGTAGCGGCTACCGCCGAGATTGATCTTGGCGGCATTGAACGTGGCGACACCTGATACAAAGCTTGCGCTGTTGCCGGTGATTCCCGCTGTACCGCCATTCGGGTCGTAAGCGATCGCGAGCATCAGGCTACCGAACAATGTATACGAATCCAGTTTGCCTTCGCCGTCATAAATACCGACTTTGATCGCTGGCATTATCGCGCTATTGACGAGAGTGTTGCTCGGCTGCTGGAGAAAATTCAGCGTCGCATCACGCTGAAAGCGCAGGCGGCCGTAACCGTACGAATAGTCTTTGCCGGCGGCTCCGAGATCATTCGAGCCGATCGCTGCAATCGCGCGCAATGGATTGATGATCGTGCTATCGAGCGCCGCCGCGCTCGCCGGGATTCCAAATCGCTGCATGAACAACGCCGCCATACCGGCCACATGCGGCGTCGCCGCCGAGGTGCCATAAAAGTCTGAAGGCCCGTAGCTCACGGTTGAGACATGATCGAAGCTGGCCAGATTGGGTTTGAGGTTGGGGTCTGCTGAAGCGTTCGCTGTGGGCAGTCCGCCGCCGGTTGCCAGCACCGGGCCTTCGGAGCTGAATGGTTCCTGTGGATCGGTCGAGTTGTTGGCCACATCGATCGCCGCGACCGAAAGCACATTCGGTGAGTCAGCGGGGAAATCCAGGCTGCGCGCCGACACCGAGTAATAAAGCCCTTCGCCCTGCGAGCCGCTGGCGAACACCTGCAGGTTGTCGAAGGACGTCGTACCGGCAACGCGCACGACCGCCACCGAATAGAACGCGCTGTGCGCGGGACAACCGCTCAGTGCGCCGCCGCTGGCCGTGTACTGGATGAACTCCTGCGGCGTTTGATTCGCTCCACCATTTTGAGTATTCGTCGACTGTGCGGCCGCGTTCCAGGTTACTGCGGTATTCGAGCCGCTGCCTTGATACAGATATACATCGTAGTCATGGCTCGCGCCGGACGATACCCAATTGTTCCAGTACACCTGCACGGAAATGGTTTCGCCGTCGGCAATGCAGTCGCCGTGGCCGTTCCCATCCCCGAATAGATTGTAGATCGAGTTCGTGCCATTCCAGGTGTGAAAACTTGTGTTGGGGGAAGTTGCCGCTTTGAATAGCCCACCCCAATGACTCTCTTGCTCGTTGCCGGCAGCATTGACGACTAGCACGCCGCGCGCGCGCGCGTAGCCTGCCGCCTGCGCAATCGAGCCGGGTAAAGCACTTCCGTCACCCTTGCCGTCCAACGGTGCAGCCAACGATTCCGAGATGACGTTTGCCTTGACTGCTCCAAGCGCGTTGCCGTTTGAGGTGACGTTGGCGGCATCGAGTATTGCGTTGTACCAGTCGCCAACCGTAATCGTGTCGTAAGCGCGATACGTTGCCGCCGGAGCGATGTCGTAGGCCAGCTCCATCGTCGCATTGCCATGCGCAACATTGTTACTGCCGAAATTGCTGCCGGTGCAACTGCTCGCTGCAAACGGCGGACTTCCAGACGTATTCTTCAAGTCGAAACAGGTAAGTCGCGTATTTGGCGGCCAGTCGCCGCTGAATTGCAGGCTGGCGATTTTCGTCCCGTAGTAACTGTCGATCAGCGCAATCTTGATGCCGTTGCCGGTATAAGTCGGATTGAACTTCTGCCAGTAATCCGCATTGCCAGCAGCAACGCCTTCGCTGATCGTTGGGGTGGCCAGATATTTCACCAGTCGCGCCGGCGCAATGCGGACGACAGAAGCATCGCCCGCCAATTCGCGCAGACGATCGATTGGCACCCATGCCTCGTGCAAATTCGGACCCATTGCATTACGCAGCGTGACGCCGTGCCGCGCGAACATCGTATCGGCGGACTTTTCATCGCTATTCAGCGAACGGATTTCGACCAGCACTTCATCGCTGCGTCGCAGCGCAGCCGGCAAGCTCGAAGCCGCCGTCCAGGTGAGCCCCTGTGCACGCGCATTCAACGCTGCACGCAATGAGGCGTGCATTTTCGCATCGATCGGATCCAATGCAGATTTGTCCACCAATGACGGCGGTGTTGCGCTCAAGGCTTGCGGAGAAATCGCCACGCGCGCATCCGGCACACTCGGCCGAATCTGGGCCTGACCCACGATAACAAATGTCGCAATCGCGATTGCGCCAAGACTCGCTGCACAATTTTTCAGTAATCTTCCCATCGTCAGCATCCTGCGGCGTTGCATCCGTCTCCCCGACACGGATCCGTTCGATCCATCCTACGCCGGCCACCACAACACCGACAAGCCTGTCCAAATCGCGTGCCCTCTCGCAATCCGGCACCAATAAGGACACGGCACAAAAAAATCCCGCGGCACAAACCGCGGGATTGAAGTTTCAGAAACTCACTGACGCTCGCGCGACGGCGAATCCAGCTTACGGCGAGCAGACTTCGAAGCCACTATCGAACACGATATCGACGGGCGAAACCATGTTCACATCGAACGTCGCCGCTGCGGGGTTGGGCGCAGGACCACCGTTGGCGGAAGCAGCCAGATTGACGTTGGTCGCTGTCGAGTAAAACCGCAGCGTTGTTGCGAAATTCACCATACCGCCGGTTAGCACGCCGCTGCCCAGCGTGATGGTGCCGCAGGCACCAGTCGTCAGCGTCACCGGCGTACTGTTGTCGGACAACACCACATTGTTGAAGTTGTCGTACTCGGTCACGGTGATGTTGCCCAGCCCCTGCCCCTGCATGATGTTTGGCGGGGCCGGCGTGAACTGCAAATGGTCGGCAGTCGCGGCAGCAATATCGAACGGATCGCTGGGTCCGGCGTTGAGACTGTCTCCCGCATCCGTTGCGCTCAGCGTATAACCGATTCCAGCCACATCGAATTTCAGATTGCTGAACGTAGCCACGCCGTTGACGAATGCCGCGGTGGTCGTGCTGCCCGACGCAAACGGACCGGCTCCGGTCACGCTCAACGTCACGCTATTGCTGTCACCGACAACCGGATTGCCCAGTGAATCTTCGACTTGCACCGTTACCGTGTTGATTGCAACGCCTGCTACGCCATCGGTCGGCTGCTGCACGAACACGAGTTGGGTCGGCGGGTTATCCGCGCATGCCACCGTCACCGTCGTGACATTCGCCAACAGGTTCGTGTCGGCTCCATTCGCCACCACGCATGTCTGGCCAGTCGGTTGCGTCGCTACGCTTACTGTCCAGTTCGATCCTGCGGTCAGCCCGGTGGAAAACGTGAAGCTGCCGTTCGCCGAGAACGCCTGCAATTGTGTGCTGGTCGGACTCGTGCCATCAAGTTTCAGTTGCACCGATCCGGTCAGGCCGCTGATGCTGCCACCGATCGTGTAGGTATTCGTCGTACACGCCACCGTCACCGTGGTGACATTCGCCAACAGGTTCGTGCCCGTTCCATTCGCCACCACGCACGTCTGGCCAGTCGGCTGCGTCGCTACGCTCACGCTCCAGTTCGAACCCGAGGTCAGAGCAGTCGAGAACGTGAAGCTGCCGTTCGCCGAGAACGTCTGCGACTGCGTGCTGGTTGGACTCGTGCCATCCAGTTTCAATTGCACCGATCCGGTCAGGCCGCTGATGCTGCCACCAATCGTGTACGTGTTCGTCGTGCATGCCACCTTCACCGTGGTGACATTGGTCAGCAGGTTCGTGCCCGTTCCATTCGTGACCGTGCACGTCTGGCCCGTCGGCTGCGTCGTTACGCTCACCGTCCAGTTCGATCCCGCGCTGAGTGCTGTCGAGAACGTAACGCTGCCGTTCGCCGGGAACGTCTGCGTCTGCGTGCTGGTCGGACTTGTGCCAGCCAGTTTCAATTGCACCGAGCCGGTCAGGCCGCTGATGCTGCCGCCGATCGTGTACGTGTTCGTCGTACAAGCCACCTTCACCGTGGTCACATTCGCCAGTAGGTTCGTGCCCGTTCCATTCGTGACCGTGCACGTCTGGCCAGTCGGCTGTGTCGCTACGCTCACCGTCCAGTTTGAACCCGCGCTCAGTGCGGTCGAGAACGTGAAGCTACCGTTCGCCGAGAACGACTGGGTCTGCGTGCTGGTCGGAGTCGTGCCATCCAGTTTCAATTGCACCGTTCCAGTCAGGCCGCTGATGCTGCCGCCAATCGTGGAAGGGGCAACGCCGCAGAGCGGAAACTTGAACGATCCGATGCGGGTTTGCCAGTTTCCGGCGCTGCCGTTGGCTGTGGTGTCGTAATACTCGTCGGTAAACCAGAACGTGCAATCGTCGGTCGGGTCAATCGTCATTGACGAATAGTCACCCCAGCGAGAACATGCGGCGCCGCCGCAATTGTTTGTTTGCGAGCCGCCCCCGCTCACCAATGCAATTTCGCTCTGTGGCAGATCATTCAATGGGTCCGTCACCAAGCGACCCGCGACGTAGATACTTGGATAATCGGTGCTGCTGGAACGACTGTACCCCATCGCCGCATTGCCTTGGCCGTCAACGGCTATACCAGCCATCCAACGAGATTTCGTCGTATCCGGCGCGAATATCTGCTGCTGAACGGGGGTGGTCGCTACGGTGCCACCGGTGACGTCGATCTGCGCCCATTGTGATTGCGTCGGAACGATGCTGCTGCCGTTGCCAACGCTGTGCACCACCCAGATCGATTCCGCCGAACCAATCTTGCGGTATTGGACGCGCTGCATCAGCCGATCTTCAAGACTATCAAGGGCAATCGCGGTCCCTTTCTGCGGCACGATATCGCTCGTTGAGCTGTTGAGCGAAAAGGAAGTCTGATTGACGGCTTTGGCGGCTCCCAGAGTTCCACCCGCACCGCAATTGGCACCGGGCGTGAACTTGCGCACATTGAACGCATAAGAATTTTGCGACTGCGCAACGAAATATTCCGGAGTGCCAGCCGGCGGCAACGATCCAGCGCTGCTGCCTAGCAAGTCTGCCGGAAACATTGAAAATGGATAGCTGTTGGCGGAATTATATGGCAGATACCCGATTGAACTGGTCAGCGCGCTGCCAGCATAAAGATTGGCGGTATTGAACGAGGCGAAGATCGCGCCGCCGTAAGCGCCACCAGCGCTGGTGAAGCCGTTTGCACCCATGTACAAACAGCCGTCATTCCACAGGCCGAACTTGGGATAATCGTTCAGCGTATTTGCGGGTGGGCCACCACTTGCGCCGGTATCCATCTGGACTGCATAGAAATACCAACCACCGCTCACCGGATCACCGGTCTTGGAAACGGCAATGCACTGGTAGAACGGTTTCTGCGGATTGCTTCCACTAAATCCGAACGCAAAATCCGTCAGAATCCAGCGGTCGTTGCGCGCGTCGTGCAACACGACAGGATCGCCGTCATTCTTGTTCAGACAGACGGTGCTGGTGCCCGACACGCTCCAGAGCTGATTGATAGTGAATGCGGCGGTACGCGCCCCGGTCGTCTTGTCGAAAATACCGATTGCGGTGTTGACGGACTGGATGTAATAGGTTGAGCCAACATCACCATTGGTATCGGGTGGAAAGCCGCCCCCGGCCCTGCCGCCATTTACTGTATCGTTGTAGCCGACTCCTGCGAAGGTGGCGCTTGCTGCCGGCATCGGGGCCAACGGAAAACTGTTGGCCTGCTGCGGACTCGAGGGTGTTTGTGGATGCGGCTTGAGATCTGGCGGACTTTCGAATTCGTTCAACATCCGGTAGTAGTCGGTCACAACATACGTTTGCGGCAGATCGCGCAGATCACCGTCGTACTCGGTAGGGGTTGTCACCGGTAAAGCTACAGTAGGCGTAGCCGAGGATTGTGGTGCCGATTGCGCGAAAACTCCGGTCGCAGCCAGACACAATGCCGGCGCCATCGATAGCCGCAACAACAACGCGCGCAACGCGCGCAGATTCGAATAGAACATCGGAACTACCCCTAAGTGTTTTGAAACCCGCAGTTCGCAGGCAAGCTCGCCATTGCGGCGTGGGAATGCCAGGACGCCCAAAGAAACCCTGCGCTCTCGCTTCCCGTGGAGCGACTGTAGTTACAACTTTGAGGCGACGCAAGCGTCCGTCTTTGGATGGAGGCAAATCCGATGGTTGTCTGATGGATAACCCTTATCAGGCCATCCTTATCACCTGAAAAGCTTCTCCCATTTGCCCCGGAAACGTCAATCGTTTGACCTCCTGGGATAGCCTGTCACGGGCGGTTTCATCGACCGCTGCGGCATAGGCCTCTGCAATCCCTTCGTCGAATCGTTTGTCGAAAAGAAATCGCACTTGAGTTCCAAGTGCGACCACCTGAAATTCGGCGATCATGCCGGCCGCAGCAAGCGCGTCAAAATCAACGCAAGGTGATGTCATGAAGGCCCGACAGGATCAATGGATCTTCGTGTGCGCGCCAGCAGCACGTCGGCGCGCCATTCAAGCTTTGGCGATCGTCCAGCAAAAAAAATCCCGCGGCGCGAACCGCGGGATTGATGATGCAACGATCCACCGACGCTTGCGCGCCGATGAAATCAACTTACGGCGAACAGACTTCGAACCCGTCGTGAAACACGATATCGGCTGGCGAAACCATGTTCACATCGAACGTCGCCGCCGCCGGATTTGGCGCAGGACTACCGCTGCCGGTAGCCGCCAGATTGACGTTGGTCGCGGCCGAGTAGAAATGCTGCGTTGTTGCGAAAGTTACCACGCCACCGGTCAGCACGCCGCTGCCCAGCGTGATGGTGCCGCAGGCACCGGTCGTCAGCGTCACCGGCGTACTGTTGTCGGACAACACCACATTGTTGAAGTTGTCGTACTCGGTCACGGTGATGTTGCCGAGCCCCTGCCCCTGCATGATGTTTGGCGGGGACGGCGTGAATTGCAGGTGGTCGGCATTCGCAGCAGCAATATCGAATGCATCGCTGGGCCCGGCATTGAGACTATCGCCCGCGTCCACCGCACTGAGCGTGTAGCCGGTTCCGGCCACATCAAATTTCAGATTGCTGAACGTGGCCACGCCGTTGATGAACGCCGCCGTGGTCGTGCTGCCGGGAGCGAACGAACCAGGTCCGGTCACGCTCAGGGTCACGCCATTGCTGTCGCCGACAACCGGATTGCCCAAGGCATCTGCAACTTGCACGGTTACCGTGTTGATCGCGACCCCAGCCACTCCGTTGGTCGGTTGCTGCACGAACACGAGCTGCGTGGGCGGATTTACCGTGAAGCTAGCGGTCACGTTGATATCGACCATCACATTCGTATCGGTGCGCGGATTCACCGTCGAGCTGTCGCTCCACTGGACGAAGTGATAGCCCGTCGCCGGCACAGCCGACACCGTCGTGCCATTTGTGCCGTAATTCACCGTCTGCGGTGACGTGCCCGTGATACTGCCGTTCGCGCCCGCCGCGTAGGTCAGCGTGAACTGATCAATCGCAAACGTCGCCGTCACGGTGACGTT
>JBDTLA010000014.1:0-5169 GCA_039935035.1 Rudaea sp.
TTCACTGCGCTTGAGTCCGGCGACGTTTTGTTCATCGACTCGTCACATGTTGCCAAAACCGGCAGCGATGTGAACTACCTCTACTTCGAAGTGCTGCCACGGCTTGCGCCAGGCGTTCGCGTGCATATCCACGATATCTTCCTGCCACACGATTATCCGCGCGAATGGGTACTGGACGAAAATCGCAGCTGGAACGAACAATACCTGCTGCGTGCGCTGCTGATGCACAGCAAAGGCTTCCGTGTAATTTTTGGGTGCAGCTACGCGTTCTGGCGCTTTCCCGAGTTGGTCCGCACCGCGTTGGCTCATCCTAATGGCCATGCCTTTGCCGGCGGCAGCTTCTGGATTGAACGAATTTGAACATCGAATTTCTACGCCGAAATTTCTCTCCGAAATTCCCGGTGCAACAAGGTTTATAGTTGCTTTGCCGCGAACGTACGGCTGCCACAATTGAAGTCGATTGCGAAAGAGCGATGCCTAGGCAAGAAAGTATCGAGGAATTCGAAAAGCTTTTTGCCGCATATGGCGGAACAGACGTGCCCTATCTACGAGCGCACTTTCCGCGCTTCGTAGAAACCAAGCGTCGCTTCCTGTCGCTGTGGGATCGTGCGCGCGGCAATCGGGTGCTCGATGTTGGTGCGCATTGGTTGCACCAAGCATTGCTTTACGCGCTCGACGGATTCGAAGTGACTGCACTGGATTTGCCGATCACGCTGGACACGGACCGAGCGCGTGAACTCGCGCGCAATTATCCGATTACGTTGCTACCAAACTCCGATCTGGAACATCCGACTGCGCTAGCGAAAATTCCGGACGATACATTCGATATCGTGCTGTTTACCGAAATCATCGAACACATTACCTTCAACCCAGTGGCGATGTGGCGGGAAATTTACCGGGTGATGAAGCCCGGGGCGCGTATTGTCGTAACAACGCCGAACCATTATGCGCTGCGCGGGCGCACCTGGAATTGGCTACGCTTTTTGCGCGGCATGGGCGGCGGTGTTGATGTAGGCGACATCGTGTCGCGTCATACCCACACGCAACACTGGAAGGAATATTCGCTGCGCGAGTTGGTCGCGTACTTCACGTTGCTCTCGCCCGACTTCGCATGCCGCCACGGCGCCCATATCGAGGCTTACCGGCAGAAGTATCGCGGCAAGCGCGGCTCATCGATCGTGCTGACGCTGGAACATCTTGTTCCGATACTACGTCCCGACGTGTATCTCGAAGTTGAATTGCTGCGCAAGGACAAGGGCATCGTGATCGAGCCGCATTGGTAAGCTGCGCGCACTTAATGCCTTGAAACCAGTGGACTGGGCTGAGGCTGCGCCGATGTATTGTTTACCGCGCGTGCTGCTCGTTAAGCGTCAAGGCCACCTTGTCGCGCAGATAGACCGGTAACGCGAACTCGGGAGCGACGGCATGGCCGGCGGCAAATTGCGCCAGTGCAAGTCGCGCAACGGCGCGAGCCTGCGGATAACGATCGCCATCGGCAAATCGGGGCATTCCCGGCAGGCGTGCGGTCAACGCATCGCGGTAGGTGTTCCAGCCGCTGCCGACAATATTCCATTGGATACCTTTTGGTAGCGTCAACGCTTCCACGGTTCCCACGGATTCGTCGCTTATCGCGGCAACCAGCCCGTCTTCACTGCGCCGGAATGCGCCCGCATAAACCTCGCCCATGCGCGCGTCGATCACCGCGAGGATCGATGCATCGTCGCCTGGCGCATCCATCGCCAGCGCAGCCAGCGACGATACGGTCACGACAGGCAGATCGAGCCCCAATGCCAGGCCTTGCGCGACCGATATTGCCAGGCGCACGCCGGTGAATGCGCCCGGTCCGCGACCGACGGCTATACCATCAAGTTGGCGTCGTGACAGCCCGGCTTGTGCCAGCAGAGATTCGATCATCGGCAGGATCAATTCGGCGTGGCGGCGTGGCGCCAGCTCGCTGCGTTCGATGATTGCGTCGCCGCACAACAGCGCGGCGGAGCACGATTCGGTGGAGGTTTCCAGAGAGATCAGATTCATGTTGCTATTGTCGCATCGTTCATGGCGCGGTGCGGGCGGCGATGTGGCGATTTGCGGGCACATAGCGTTTCACCTGCATTTCGACTTTCCTTCCCTCGCAAGCGGGGTGCATTTCGATGTTCCTTCCCCCGCAAGCGGGGGAAGGTGCCGAAGGCGGATGGGGGCAGCTCTCGCACTTGAGATCGGACGGCAAGAGCCCCCCATCAGTCCTCCGGACAGCTTCCCCCGCGTTGCAGGGGAAGCGAAAGCAACTTTCTGCACGCTTTGCACGGTGCGATGATCAAACACTACAATTTCTTCAAACAATGCTCGGTCGAATCAAGGGTCACGGGAAATCCCACGGATTGGTTTCGTGGCAGCGTTTGATCGATTCGACATGGTCATCGGCCACGTCAAACTCGACGTCGTCGATAGACGCAACCGGTCGCGCAATCGTGTTGGCGTTGCACACGAAAGCGGAACGCATGCTGCCCAAGTCCGAAAGAAGAACGCGCCGCGTGGTCTGGGGAATTTTGAATCGATCCATCCCGGCCTGTATGAGACGCATATTGGTACCGACAAGCTGCGGCGCCAGCGGCCAGACAAAGGTGCTGCCGTCATGAAAGCCAATATTCCAAATCGAGGCCTCGGCAACGCAGCCTTGCGCATCGACGAAAAGCGCATCGTCGAAACCGGCCAGTTGTGCAAGGCGTCCGTAGTGAAACAACGGGAAGGTGCCAACGTGTTTGACCTGCGGCAGCTCGCGCTGATAGAAAAAGGATTTCAGCCGCAACGGCGTCGACGATTGCTGGGCGACGGCGCCAACCGCGATCAATACATCCGCCGTCACAGGTTCACTCGCCTGCCCTCGGTTGAATGCACGCGAAAACACGGTGATCCGCACCGACACAATGCCGTTGGTTCCGGCCAGCGCGTGGCGCAGAAAGCCGCGCACCTGGGCGCGATCGAGATTGCTCGCAAATAATTCTCGCGTGCCTTCTTGCAGACGATCAAGGTGCAGGTCGAGACCACGAACACGCCCGTCGCATGCCTGCAATACGGTGAAATGACCATAGTTCATCAGCGCCAGCATGCGCACGTCTTCGAGCCGTGCCGGCTCGCCGTTGAACTCAATGATGTCGTGATGGAGTTTCATGTGCGACAAACCGTTTTTGCAAGGACTTTGTGTTCAGCCCTCTCCTCCAAGCAACGCTTGGGGGAGAGGGTTGGGTGAGGGGAAAGCGCTGCGCACTTCCTCAGCATTCCTGCAATCCGAAGGGCTGCCCCCTCAGCCCAGCCCTCACCCGCGACACCGTCGGGGGTGAGGGAGCTAAGCATTTTCGATTTGTACTGGTTGCACGCCAAAAAATCTTTGCACATCCGCCAGCTCGCGCGTAATCGGCAACGGCGGCAAGCTGCGCAAAAACAACTTGCCATACGCGCGGGTAGTCAGGCGCGGGTCGCACAGCATCAATACACCGCGATCATTCACATCGCGAATCAAGCGTCCAGCTCCTTGTTTGAGCGCGATGGCGGCTGCCGGTACCTGCCATTCGAAAAATGGATTGCCACCGGATTCGCGCAATGCCGTCAGTCGCGCCTCAAGCACGGGATCGTCGGGCGCGGCAAACGGCAATTTGTCGATGATCACGCACGACAACGCCTCGCCGGCCACATCCACGCCTTCCCAGAAACTCGCCGCGCCGAGCAGCACGCCATTGCCGGAGTCGCGAAACTCGTTCAACAGACGATGTCGCGGCGCGGTCCCTTGCACAAACAATGGATACGGCAGGTCGACCAGCAATTCAGCGGCGCGCTTGAGCGCACGATGCGAAGTGAAAAGGATGAACGTGCGTCCGCGCGCAGCGCTGATCACCGGGCGCGCGGCGGCAATCACACGCTCGGTGTAATCGGCAGCGTTCGGATCGGGCAAGCCATTCGGCAAGTAGGCCAGCGCCTGATGCGGGTAATCGAACGGGCTAGGCAGGCTGATCGCAATCGGATCGTCGTGGCCGAGCTGGCGCGCGAAATGGTCGAACTGGCCGGCAACGGACAACGTGGCCGAAGTATAAATCCAGGCAGCGTTTGCCTGTTCGCGCAGGCTGCGCAGCGGCGGCGCCAGATCCAGCGGCGTGGCGTGGAACGCAAATCCGTGCGTGGTCAATTCGTACCAATGCACGGTTGCGCTGGCCGCGCCATCGCACACTTCGTGCATTCGCTGCGACAATCCGAGAGCACGTTCGTGCACGCTGGCAAGGCCACGCGAACGCTCTGCCTGTGCCGCCAATGCGTCGACAAGCTTTTGCAACTCATCGCTTAACGCGTGCAATTGTTCCTGCGCGGCCGCGTCGTTGTCGATCGTGGCGAAACTGCCCTTGAGCGGTAATCCATCAAGCGCCAGGCGCAGGCGCTTGACCGCGGTCGGGATCGTTTCGATGGCTTCGCGCAAGCTGGCCAGCGCACCGCTGACCGTCGCGCATTCGGCCAGCGCATCGCTCGCCAACTCCGTCATTTGTCGCGCGGTGACGTGCACCGAGAAAAACTGCCCGGCGAGTTCAGGAATCTGATGGGCTTCGTCAAGAATGAACGCGTGCGCGCCAGGCAGTATCTCGCCAAAACCGCCGTGCTTGATCGCCAGATCCGCAAACAACAGATGATGATTGACCACGACCAGATCGGCTTCCTGCGCCGCGCGCCGCGCCTTGACCACGAAACAATCGGTGAACATCGGGCACTCGACGCCCAGACAATTTTCCACCGTCGAGGTAACCCGTGGCCACAGCGGAGAATCCTCCGGCACGTCGGTCAATTCATTGATGTCGCCGCTGCCCGTGCGTTGCGCCCAGGCTCGAATCGCCTGCAACTGGTGAACCTGCTCACGCGACACCAGGTAACCGTCCTTGCCGACCTGATCCAGTCGATACAGACACGCGTAATTTGCGCGGCCCTTGAGCAGGCTGGCCTTCAGCCGCGCACCTAGCACCTGGCGCACGCGCGGCAGATCACGATGAAACAATTGATCCTGCAGAGTCTTGGTGCCGGTCGACACGATCACGCGTTTTCCGGACTGCAACGCCGGCACCAGATACGCAAACGTCTTTCCGGTTCCCGTGCCGGCTTCCACGATCAACGCCTGGCGATCAGCGATCGCTTCCT
>JBDTLA010000015.1:0-14518 GCA_039935035.1 Rudaea sp.
ATATCGTTAGCTCGAACGACGTAATAAGTCTGCGCTGGGCTGCGGCGACAGAAAATCTGTACGTCGCGAAACACTCTGTACAGATCAATCGACACTGACCCCATCGATTCGCATCAAACGATGTCGAACTCGGTTTGTGCGTCGAGCCCAGTCTGCCGAGCATGCCAATAGACACGATGTTGAAGCAGACTTTGAATACGTTGAGCAGCTGGAACTGCCCCTCCGACCAGCCCAATGCGAGCACGCCGCCCACCGGGAACAGGTGCCGCGCAACGATGCCAAGCGATTGCAGCGGCTTGAAAATGCTGCCGCGGAAACGGTGTTCCCAGTGGGGCTCGTTGGCCGCCGGCTTGCTCATGGCGCGCAGCCGTAACCCGTGCCACTGTCAAAACCATGGGCGAACAGCGTGTCATCAACAAAGCACGCCGACATCTCCGACGTATTGCCTTGTGCGTCGGTCGCGGTGGCACCAATCCGGCATGCGCTATCGATGCCGCTGCCCGGCCCGCGCGCGATGCTCGCGGTGAAATTGACATTGCCACCACCGATCGGAGCAATCAACGCGCGCGCGCCGGCACTCAGCACCACCGCCGCATCGGCACGGCCACTGTTGCCACAGGACGGCGCTGCAAATACTTCGATCCGCGTGCTACTGGTGAGATACAGGCTGCCGCTGAGCAGACGCGCGCCATTGCTGTGATGGATCGCGGTCAAAACGGGAAAATTCTGCAGTAGGTTCGGCCCGGAATCACTGTCGGTGGGATCGTTGGGTGTCGGGCCATCCGCACCGAGGTCGATTGCCAGCCCATAGTTCGCACTAATGACGTTGCCACTGATGCGGTTGCCATCGCCAGACTCGACCGACACGCCAGCGTCGCCATTGCTCGGTCCGCCGATGCCGTTCTCGCCATTGCGGACGATTACATTGCCGGCGATCTGACCTTGGGCGTCAACTCCGATCAGGTTGCCCTTTGCGTTCGCGGTGACGCGCACGCCGGCTCCGTAGTTCTGCGCCGAATCGGTGCCCTGCACTGCGGGCAGACCAATCAGGTTTCGCGTCAACGCGTTCAATTGCGGGTAGCCCTGAAAAATTGGATTGCCTTGCAGTTGCACGCCTTCGTAAAGACTCGCTCCGATAACATTGCCATCAAGCAGATTGTTGGCCGATCCGACGAGCACGCCGATGGCATTGCCTGCTGCATGACTGCCGTCTGGGGCCAGACCGATGTAGTTGTTACGCACTTCATGGCCGCCGACACTGCCGATCAGGCCGAGACCGTAGACACTCGATGCATCGAAGACATTGCGCTGCTGCGGATCAATGCCGCCGACGAACGAGTTGCTCGAATCTTGCTGCAGGCGCACGCCGCGTGCGTTCGCCGACAAGCCAAGCGATCCGCTCGCGCCCACCGCAATCGAGCCGCCGAACTGGTTGCCTTCGATGATGTGACTGTTGCCATCGCTGATGTCGATCGCGGCATCGCCGAAACTCGAGAACGCGAGTCCGCGCAAAACGAGGTGGCTGTTCGCATTGTTTGCCACCAGGCCAACGCTGCCCGGATAGTTTCCAAACAGGATCACGCACAGGCGCGCGTTGCTTCCGACCGCCAGAGTATTGGGGATGGCACCGGCCTGGGTGTAGCCGTCGATGGTCAGGGTATCGATGATCGGCGGCAGCGCCGAGGAGACATTGATGCCGCGCGGACAGCTCGACAACGCGAAGACAATGCGCTGCGCATTGGGAGCGGCGGCGGCCGCAGTCAGCGCGGCGCGTAACGACCCCGAACCGGAATCGGCGTTTGTTGTCACGGTGAGCGTGGCGGAGTCGTCCGCGATACTTTCGTAGGCACCACGATCTGGCGCCGAGCCAACTAATCGCGGCCCGCCACCAAGATCGGTAGCACCGATGCCGCCCGGAAAATTGACCGTGCCACTGTTGATCACTGGCGAACCCGGAATGATCGGCTGGTAGTTCGCGTCGAATTTCGGATCCGCGCCGCTGTTCGCGCCCGAGCCGTTGACCAGGGCCACATTGTTGACATTGGTCAGGCTCTGCCAGTGGTTGTGCGTGGCAAGCAGTTCGGGTGAACTGTTGACACGGATACCGCCACCGGCATTTCCCCAGAACGCATTGTTGGCCAGAAAGATATGCAGGTTGTTGCCTGTACCGGGCTCGTTCAAATACAACCCGTAGCCCATCCGCACAAACTGATTGCTGGTGCCGATCGCTGCATTGAGAAACGTGCTGTTGCTAACCGTCCAGGTAATCGCAGATGCATCGGTGCCATCGAGACTCCTGATCTCGACGTTCCTGCGATCAAACACATCACTCTCGAAGACCACGGTACCGCTCGACGACTCAATCTGCATGACATCGGTGCCAATGGATCCGCTGAACATGCTGTGGCGAACCGTGGTCGCCTCGGAAGACATCTGCTGGATCGGAATGTGGTCGAAGCGGATGCCATCCACGCTCAGCGCGCTGCCCTTGGCGTAGAAGAATACGAACTGCGCGTTATTGCCATCGATCACCGTGTTCAAGGCGTTGACCGTACGTTGCGTGCAGGCGGCGTTCCAACCGCCTGTCAGCGCAAGCGATACACCGGTCGACTGATAGTTGATCTGACTACCGAGGACATAGCTGCCTGCTGCGAGCTGGATTTCGTTGCCCTCGCCATTGGCCTCGGCAGTCAGGATCGCGTTCCCGAGTTCGCCCACGTCATGCACGCAAACCGTCGCCCCTTTCGCCGTCGGGCCGCCAGCCAAAAGCAACCCAAGGGCGAGACCTGCGACCAGAAACTTCGGGAAATGGCGGTGCGTCATGGCGCGTCTCCGTTGCGACCCACAGGATTCCAGCGCACGGCGCGAACGTCGGATCGACGCTCTGATGGTTGTGGTCGAATACCCATGATTGGATTTCCCGTTAGTGCCCTGGTTTTGTATCGCGTGCCCGCGCTCGTCAAACGCAATGCCGACATGTCCATAACAGACGGAAATCGGCAAGCATTCGGATCATCGCGCACGCGCTCACGGAGCCGCTTCGAATCCATCGGCGAAGATTCGGTCGAGCAACACGTTCAAGTGGTATTCGCGGGAGGTATTGAGCCCTGCCAGGTACACCGAGAAGTCGTAGGCGCCGGCTTGCACCGGAACGCCGCTGAGCACGCCATTCGGCGCGTCCATGGCGAGGCCGCCGACCAGATCCTGATTCGGCGAGGCCACGCCCCAGGTCAGCGAACCGCTGGAGTTCGCCGCAGTGAAGGTTTGCGCATAGGGCACGCCGACGTAGGCATCGGGCAGCGGCGGATCGGTGTCGATGTACGGCGTGCCGCCGTCGTCGTTGATGATCAGGCACAGCCCGTCGTATCCCAGCGGGAAAAACAACATGCTCGCGTTGACCGGATTGGAGATGTTCAGGCGAAAGTACTCGTCGCTCTCGGTCAGCGTGTCGCCGATTACTGCTACATCCACAGTCTTTCGCGTCTGTCCGGGTGCGAAGCTCAGCGTGCCCGAGGTCGCGATGTAGTCACTGCCTGCCTGTGCCTGCGCATCCGCCGTCGCATAATCGACGGTGACCGTCTGCGTGGACGGATTGGACAGGCTGATCGTGAATGTCGCCGGCCGGGTCCCACTATTGCCCTCGGTCACCACGATATGATCGATCCGGATCTGCGGCCGCGGCACGACCGGCGTCGGCCAGAAATGCACGGTGCCGGCGCCGCGACCGGTCGCATTGTAGGGGTATGGCAACAGCGGCACATTCTTCGTCTCGATAGAGAACCCGGCCTCGGTGAACGGCGCGCGCAGAATGACCAGCGGGCATCCATAGCCGTTGCAGCCGCCGGCCAGTGCGGCAATTCGACCGTCCGGACTGATATCGACATCCTCGAATCCGACTAGATTCTGGCCGCCGGCCGGCAAGTGCAACCACTCGACATGGGACGTTGCGTTGTAGGGTGCGGCAATTGCGAAAACCTGGGTCCGCCCGACCGCCGCGACGGCATCCACGGCCAGTGCCTGGCTGCCATCGGGCGTGAACGCGATCGCACTCAACACGGATGCATGCTCGACGCTGAGTTGTTGCGACGGGCTCGACGCTGAAAACGGCGCGTGAATGATCGTCACGACATCGGTGCCGGGCGTCGCACCGCCGCCGGTCAACAGCAGGGTCGAGGAGTCCGGCGACAACGCAATCGAACGTGCACCGCCGCCGGAAACGGCCGGCAGCGGGATCGTGAACGCGATACTGGCTGCGTCATACGGCGGATCGATCACGGTCACGCCGTTGGTATGTGCGACATAGGCGCGTCCGGTGACCGGATCGAACGCGATCGCGTGGGTCTGTGCGGTGCCGAAGTTGCCCGGCATGGTCAGGATGTCGGACGCGACCGACAGACTCGACAACGGTGTCGGCACGACCCAGAGCAGACTGTTTGATCCACCCAGTGTGTCGCCAGTGGCGAGCAGCAGATGCGTGCCTGTCGGATTGATAATCGCGGTACCGTAGCCGCTGTAGCGGGTATCGCCGGGGCCACCTGGAAAGAACGACGCGCTGAGGCTGGCCGTCGCGATGTCGATCACGTCGACGCGATGACCAGGTCCGCGGTTGTCGGGTATATGCGACGCAACCGCTGTCATCGGAGCGATCAGCGTGAAGCCGTGCGCGTTGAGAGTGAACCCACCCAACGGATCGACGTAGATCGGCGAACTCGCGGCCAGACTGCCGGCGAGATTCGGAATCACGACCAGTCCCGAAGGTCCGTAATCGGAGCCCGTTGAGTACACCAGTTCCTGGGCACCGGCTTGGGTGCCACAGAGCAAGACGCAAAGTATTGCCAACCCACGCGTGCAGTTGCGTACGCACAACTCGACCATTGCCATTTCCGCTACTCCCCGATTGCGGCACCCGGCATGCATTGCGCGCTACCGGGGACGCCGTGGTGTGATGTGAATCTCAGCGAACGGTCTTGAACGTGTTGGTCAAGTCCAGGTCGAAATCCGCGTCAACCTTGGCGCCGCCCGCCGCGCTATCGTCAATATGAACTTTGCCCGCGAGATGATCGGGTTTGCTCGTCGACAGCTTGAATGCATCGCCATCGGTGCCGCCGGAATACTGCGCGCGCGCGCCGTTGAGCCTGACCGCGTAGGCAAGATGGCGGGCGTCGTTGAAATCGACCATCGCACCGTCCGTCAGCGCGCTGTCGGCGCAGGACAAGGTTTTGCATGCCTTGATCTTCGCGCCGATGTCGGCGCTGGAAAGATAGATGCGCAGAATCGTCTGGCTGTCGTCCATTTCGTTCGGGCTGCGCACCATCCATGCGTACTTGACCGGGCTCGACCAGGTCTTGAATGCTACGGTCCCACTGGCGGGCCCAGCCGCAATGGCCGTGCCGGCAAGCGCGCATCCGAGCAGTACCGTTGCAATGATCTTGTGCATCGCGATCATCAAAATTCTCCATTCGGGTTGTTGCGAACGGCTCTTGCGAGCCCCACGCAGATAGGCGGCGCACCGGAGCGTGTCACCCACGCGCGTTTGGCCCGCTCGTCGATACAGACGCAAATCGGTGCGTCAAAGGATCACGCGAATTTCACGCAGGCGCGCGCACGACGCACACGCGTCGAAGGATCGACCTGCAAACCGCTCAATTTGCCGAGCGCGCAGCCAACTCGTTGCGCACTTCGAGTGTGCGCGGGTCGTCGGCGCCGAAGAAGCGTTCGCGGATTGCGAGCGCGTCGGCAAGCAATCGACGTACTTCGTCCTGCGTGCCTGTGCGCTTCGCCAGCAGGCGACTCAGTTCCAGGCGGGTTGTGGCCGCCCACGGATGTGCAGCGTCCGGTATGTAGCTGAACGCAGCCAACGCCGCGCGCAGTTCGCTCTCTGCCCCAACTGCATCACCACTGTCGCGCAACGCCAGACCGAGATAGTAGTGCGCGAGCGCGCTGTAACGGCTGCGCTCGCCGGTGTTCTGCCGCGCGCGCTCCAACGCCTCGCGATCCAGCGTCACCGCGGCTAGCGGGTCGTGGCGTGCGCGATGCAGTTCGCCCAGGTCGTAGAGAATGGAAGCGTCGTCACGCACGCCGCGTTTCACTTCACTCGCCTGCACCTCACCGAGTTCAGCCTGTGCCTGATCGAGCCGGCCCTGCAGCAAGTGCACGCGGCCAAGACCCGCACGCGCGACCAGCGAACCGGGAAACTCCCTTCCGTATTTGCCTTGCCAGATCCGCAGCGATTCGGCAAACGCCTTTTCCGCTGCGTCGAGGTCCGGTATCTCGATCAGCACCAGGCCCAGATTGATCAGGAACCCGGCGCGCGCTGGGCTGTCGATGCCGACGCCCGAACGCTGCACATCGGACGCCTGCTCCAGCAGCTCACGCGCCTGCCGGTAGTGGCCGAGGTGGTAATGGGTCAGGCCGAGATTGGCGTGATCGATGGCAATGCTCGGATGTTTCGGACCCAGCGCCCGTTGGGCGATCGCAAGGCCCGTCTCACCCTCAACCAAGGCCTGCGCATAGTTGGATTGGCTGCGCATGATCAACGCAAGATTGCCATGCAACATGCCGACCAGCGGACTGTCGGCGCCATGAGCCAGCGTCATCAAACGCAAGGCTTCGCGATAGTCCGCCTCTGCGCTGTCCAGCGATTTCAGGCCCCACTCGGCACTGGCCTTGGTCCAGGTGCTTTCCGCCTGCAGCGCCGCGTCAACCGGCGATGCACCGCCAAGTGCGACGCTCGCATCGGCATAGCGTTTCGCCGCGGCGAAATCGCGCCGCGATATCTCGATCTTGGCCTTGGCGCTGAGTACTCGTATGCGCTCTTCGACTCCGCTATCGGGCGACACCTGCAGGTGCTGCTGCGCATCCGCGACTGCGGCGTCGGCCCCTTTCAAGTCACCTTGTTCGCGCAGCGAATTGGCATACTCGATCTCGGTGCGCACGAGCAGAACCGGCATCGAGCTGGTGGACTTCAGCGCCGCGATCGCGTGCCGCTGCAGTTCGACAGCTTCGGTATACAAGCCGAGTTGACCGTAGATGCGCCCCAGCGTCGCTCGCAATTCAGCCTTGAGTGCCGGATCGCCGTGCGCATCGGCTTCGACGCGTTCGCGGCCACGGTCAAGCAATTCGCGCGCGCTGATCTCCCTGCCGCGTGCTTCATTGGGATCGACTGCGGTGAACAGTCCGAACAGGAAATTCTTGACCGCGAGCGTTGCCCTGGCTTCGCGCGCGGTTTGGCGCGCCTGTGCTGCGATCAGCGTCGCACTAATGATGACCACCAGCATCAGCAAGCCGGCGGCGCCAAGCGGCAACCAGTGCCTGCGCATGAACCTGCGCGCACGATAGGCGCGACTGTCGGCGCGTGCCGCAATCGGCCGGTATTCGAGATGCCGGTGCACATCGTCGGCCAGCGCCTGCACGCTCGCGTAACGTTGCCCCGGAATCTTCTTCAGCGCCTTTGCGACGATCACTTCGAGATCACCGCGCAGTGCCCGGCGCAGGCGCTCGGGCGTTGTGCCGCGCGCAGTGGCGATTGCGGCAATGTCGATATCCGCACCGAAATCGGTCAGGCGCCGTGGCTCGTCGTCGACCACGGCGCGCGCGAGCTGTGCCGGGGTCGATCGCTCCGAACCAAACGCGGCGTGCCCCGCGAGCAGCCGACACAAGATGGCGCCGAGCGCATGCACGTCGGTCGCCGTCGTGATCGGAGCACCGGTAATCTGCTCCGGCGCGGCGTAACCCGGCGTCAATGCGGCGCTTGCATCGACGGTGACTGGCTCGGTTGCGGCGTGCTCGATCAACTTGGCGACACCGAAGTCAAGCAGCTTGGCATTGCCATCGGCGAGAACGAGGATGTTCGATGGCTTCAAGTCACGGTGCACGATGAGGTGCGCGTGGGCATGCGCAACGGCGGCGCACACCTGCAGAAAAATTATCAGGCGCGCGTCGAGCTCGAGCCGGCGCGCGTCGCACCAGCGGTCAATCGGTTCGCCATCGACATATTCGAGTACGAGAAAGCGCTGGCCATCCGCGCTGAATCCGGCATCGAGCAGCATCGCGATATGCGGATGCGCAAGCTGCGCAAGGATGCGACCTTCTTGCGCAAAGCGCGCGTTTGCGTACGCATCGGCGACAGCCACGCGCAACATCTTGATGGCCGCAACACCGCCGTGTTGCCCATCACTGCGCCGTGCAAGCCAGACCTGGCCCATCCCGCCCGTGCCAATCGATCGCTCGAGAACCCAGGCGCCGACGCGACGGTCGCCGGGGTCGCTGTCCGCAGGCGGCGCGTGTGTCGCGGCGATATCGAGCAGCACGCTGTCCGCAAGGAATGCCGTCTCGTCGGCACCGCGATCCGCGGCAATCAGCGCCAGCACGCGTTGGTGGAGACTGTCATCGCGCTGGGCGACATGTTCGAGCAGTTGCGTGCGCTCGGGCGCATCCAGTTCCAGCCACTGCGCAAACAGTTCGAATGCGTTGCGTGTGACATCAAAGTCCGCGCGCTGCCTGGACATCAGCAAGGCACTCCGAGCGCATCGAACAGGAATGCGCGTGCCTTGCGCCAGTCGCGCTTCACTGTTGGCACCGACACGTCAAGAATGTCGGCGATCTCTGCTTCGTCCAGGCCACCGAAGTAGCGCAGCTCGACGACCCGATGCGAACGTGGATCGATGAGTGCCAAGGATTGCAGCGCTTCGTGCAAAGGCTCGATCGCGTCCTCGCCGATGCCGACTCCGGGAATTCCGGTGGTCAGGGTCAGCATCGGTTCGCCGCCGCCACGCTTTTGTGCGCGGCGCTCGCGCACATAGTCGATGACGACGCTGCGCATCACCTGGGCCGCATACGCGAAGAACGCCTTGCGCTGCACGGACTGGATCGCTCCCTGCCGCTGGAAACGCAGGTATGCCTCGTGGACCAGCGACGGCGCATCGAGCGACATGGTTCCGGCGCGTGCAAGCTGCGCGCGGGCGAGGCGCATCAATTCGGAGTAAAGCTTGCCGTCGAGATCGGCAGGCAACACCGAGTCATCCGCGCCCTTCGCAATTTCGGTGAGCTTGTCCATTACACGTATTCCGCCCCGAAATCAAAAATCAATGAATCAATGGGGGCAATCAAGAATCAAAATCAATAAGGTCAGACTCTGACCCCTTTTTTATATTTTTCAAGTGGCGTCCGCCTCCGCCGCCTCGCGTCCCTGCTGGCGTATCAGCGCTTCCTGGCGGGCCTCCTCGATTGCCTCGCGCACGCTGTTGACGTCGGCAATGTGTTCGTCGTGTTCAAAGATTCCGGTGAGCGGCGTGTCGGGCTGCAACGCGCCGGCCTCGAACAGCACCCACATTTCTTCGCCAAACCAGGTGTCGAGCAGTTCGGGAGCCCAACGTCCCAGGTATGCGGTGAGGTTGTTGACGTCGCGCAGCAGCATCTGTCGCGCGGCATTGTTACCGGCAGCGCTGACCACCTGCGGGAAATCAATCAATACCGGGCCGTTGGCATTCACTAGCACGTTATACGGCGACAAGTCGCCATGAATCAGCCCGCAGCACAGCATGCGCACCACCTGCCGCACCAACACGCCATGAAAGTCGCGCGCCTGCGCAGGCGTCGGCTCGTACTCGCCCAGGCGCGGCGCAGCGAATCCATCCGCGTCCGTCAGCATCTCCATCACCAGCACGCCATGGTAGAAGCCGTGCGGCTTGGGCACACGAACGCCTGCATCGCGCAGCGTGTACAGCGTTTCCACTTCCGTGTTCTTCCAGGCCTGCTCCTGTTGCCTGCGGCCATAGCGGGTTGCCTTGCCCACTGCGCGTGCGTCACGGCTGCCGCGCACCTTGCGGCCTTCCTGGTACTGCACGCGTTGCTGGAAACTGCGCTGCGCCATGTCCTTGTAGACCTTGGCACAAAGCACCTCGTCGCCGCTGCGAACCACGTAGACAGCCGCTTCCTTGCCGCTCTTGAGGGGGCGCATGACCTCGTCGATGACGCCATCGTCAATCAGGGTCTGGAGTTCGCTAGGGGGCTTCATGGATTCCTGGGAGGCTACGCGGGCAGACGCGGATTATCTCATCAACGATGCGCTGCCAACCACCGAACTCAAGCGAACTGGATCAGGTTCAGTGACCGAAAGCCGCAAAAGGTGTCCGGAAAAAGGCGTCAGGTATGATGAGGCGGAACCCCAGAATACGAAAGCGACACATGGCAAAGGCAAATCCGCTCCAGGAACAGTTGCTCAAGGCGGGCTTGGTCAAAAAATCCAAGCTTGCCGAAGTGGCGCGCGAACAGAACAAAGCCAGGCATGCCAAAGGACCGTCGAAACTCAGCGAAATTCAGCTGGAAGCAGAGCGGGCGCGTGCCGAAAAGGCCGAGCGAGACCGCGCACTTGCCGCCGAGCACAAAGCCAAGATTCGGATCACTGAACTTGCTGCCCAAACTCGGCAGATTATCGAAGACAAGAAAGTACCGCGTTCCGGAGAGATCGAGTACCGCTTCACTGCCGACGGCGCTATGCGCACCCTGCTCGTCAACGAATACCTGCGCAAGATGCTGTCTTCCGGTGCGCTGGTCATCGCCCGACTGGGGGACCGTTACGAGTTGTTGCCGCGTGCGGCTAGCGACAAGGTGCGTGAACGCGACGCCAGCATGATCGTGCTCGACCATGGCCACGAAGCAAGCGCCGAACCCTCCGTCGGGAACTCGGAAGATGATGCATATTACGCACAGTTCCAGGTGCCAGACGACTTGGATTGGTAACCGCTCAGGTCGGGCCGTGGACGTCCCGCATGCTGACCGCGCGGTTAATTACGTCCGTCCCCTTTTGGGCTCGTCCTTGCCGCTGCCGTTTCATGCCCCGCGAGAAGCCGGAGGCTAAATTAGCCGTCCGTCTACCGACGACCCTCAACCGCCCGGTTGGCGTGCGCTCACGCGGAACGCTGCGCGCCCGCGCGCACGAAAATTCAAACGAATAATTCCTCCCCGCTTTCCTCCGTCAATCCGGCTTGGATTTGCTTTTGATGGAATCGATCAGTTTGTCTTCAAACGCGAGCACCGATTTCACTGGCGGCCGAAGTTTATAAGCGGCAGCTTCATGACGTTTCTGTTCCTCTACAGGATTTCGCCACTGTAGGTAAATGATGCGCTGAATCCAGCTCGCGTCCAGCAGGCGCCGGCCGCTCCGAGCGAACTGAGCGGTATATACGTGGGCAATCAGCGCGGCCTTGCCCAGAAAATAGGCGGCGACATAGAGCAATCCGGCACAGCGCAGAAGGGAGACCACAGGAGTCGGGTCCCAAGCCATTATTCCGTGGCCCAAGCTCTCCATCCACGCCAATATCGCAAGCATGGGTGCAATGATGAACGGCAAGCGGGTGAGAAACAGCCCCAACCATTGCAGCGAATCTTCGTAAATGGCTTCCAGGCGTGCCGCTTGAACTTTCGGATCGCCGCGGAACGCCACTAATCCGATGACGGCGTCGATGACAATGACAATGACAGGCAAACCCAGGATCATGAGAACCGATGGATCCGTCAGAAAGCCAACAGTATCCCTGAAACCATTTTCAACGAACAGCCAGACAACTCCCCACCCCAACAGCATCGCGACAGAGGACACAAATAATTTTGCGGCCTGCAACGGTCCGGCGCTGGTCTTGTACGCGTCACCGAGTATCCCCAACAACAGCGCCCGCACGAATTCAAGCGGAATGAAGACCGCCATACCCCACAGCCATTCTTGCGTGGGTTGCCAAAAGGGCCGAATCGCCGCATCGACAAATCCTGCCGCAATCGCAACCGGGATCGCTGCCGACAAAATGACTGCCTGCCAGTTCGTACGCATTTGGTAGGCGGTGGTCATCACTGACGAACTACATTGATTTCAGCATGCAGATGTTTCCCGCCAGAATTCTTACTAATGCATCGCCAAGCTGGATGGGTTGTGTCCAGGTCTGCACGTCTGCGTGGTTAGTCACGAGGAATCCACATGGCACGAGCGGGCTGATGGGTAATGATTGCATGCACAATTGTCCAATAACGAAGTCAGCAATAACCGAGTCAGAGTGCCTTCGAAACGCGCAGGCGATGCGCGTAAGGCATTCTGACACCGTTACGGAGCGCTGCTACCGCACTGATGATGGATGCCACACACATCGCGAGGAATAAAAATGCATGCATGACAAGGGCACTCGATTTGGTGTGGCCGGCTACACGTGACGACAAAAGATCCGGATCAGGTCTACCGACGTAATTTGATGCATCAAAGGATCACGCGGAGGCGATGGTACTTGCAAGCGCGCGAAACGAAAACCTCAGGCTCAATCCTTGCTACAGTTCGACGAATGCGCGTGACAGACACTAGCCGTTGCCACGTCGAAATACAGATTGAACGCGGCCAGATCCTTGATGTCTGCATTCAGCCGTCCACGAATACGCTTGCCATCATTGGCTTCGATGGTCAGGCCGTCCTTGATATCGATTTGCTTGAGCGTGCCCTGATTGGTCAATCTTGCATGCGCGGACTTGCCGTCAGGGGCCACATTCAGATCCAGCAGCGGAGCCGTCAGTGTGAGGCGGACACTCGCCATGTCCTTGTTGTCTGAGTTTGTGATCATTTCGGGAATAATGCCCATGATTGATAGAAACACCGGGCATGCCTTTCGCGTCCATCCGCGCCAGAGCCGCGCCCATATCGCCGGCTTTGAGCGCGTTTCCGAGCGCGGTCGCCAGACCCTGGGCGCTGTCTCCACCCCAAGCACTGTTGATCGAGGAAAGCACCAGGAAAATGCAACCCCAGATTGACTTTCGCATAAGCGGATTCTTACTGGACAATCATCGAAATTGTATTCAATGCGCCATCGAACGCGTGCGACATCAGTTATCACAAGTACTTTCGAATCGGCTGACAAAAAGCCGGTCGTCGGGTGTGCCATGCCATTCGTACGCGCCGATATCGACACCGTTACCGAACAGGCGCGTAAAACCGGGTCCGCGTTGATCGTTGACAGGATATAGCTCGCTGTTGCCGTGATTGATCGCCGGGCTATTGTGCAGCAGGGCGTGGGTCAATGTTGGTCCGCCGTTATCGGCCAGCGGGCCCAGTTTCGGGCACGCAGTGAGTGTGTCCGGCGGTAAAGCGACAGGCGACGACGTGACCAGGCTGTTGAAGCCGGAAACTACGAGAGTAGCCGGGCCATTCAGGTCGCCCTCCGTGCCAGGCCCGATGGGAAACTGGACGATGTTGGCGGCGACGATCGAGCTCTGCAGTACCAGTGTATTGCTGACGTACAAACCACCAAACTCGTACTCGGCCTGGTTGAACGCAACCGTGCTGTTGGAGAGCGTCAGTGGAACACGGCATTGCATTCCTGCGATGTTCCTTGCGCTGTTTCCGGATAACGTGCTATCGGCTATCGAAACTGTCGAAGGAGTGTTCGCAGTCGCGGACCATCCGCCGGACTGGTCTGCGTGATTGCTGGCGATCGTCGTATGCCCGACAGTTGCGTTGCCATTGGTGTACAAACCTCCGCCGAAGCCGCGGAGATCGGGTGTGGTTGCGCTATTGTTGGAGATGGTGCTGTACGTAACCTGCAGGTTGCCCGACACCTTGGCGCCACCACCCAAAGCTTTGACGAAGTGAGTCTGGTTTGCCGCACCAACAGCCGTGTTGTAGGCAATCCGGCTGTTCGCCAAAGTCAGATCGTGAACGGTGAAAACGCCGCCGCCATACGCGCTGGCGTCGCCTTTTGCGTTGGCCACGCATGACAGGACCTTCGAGTTGTTCAAGGCAATGCTGCCGTTGGAAACGAGACAACCGCCCGCGGCAATTGAGTTGCTTGCGTACTTGCCATGAGTGATCGTCAATCCGGAAAGGGTCAAGGTACCGCCCCCGCTGTGCCGCATCACGCGGCCATTGAAGTTGCCGTCAATGGACAGTACATCGGCGCCGGGACCAGTTACGATCAGGCTACTCTGCGTCACGACTATCTCGCCAGTGGTGAGCGTGATCGCGCTGCATCCAAGCGGCGTATTGAAGTTCACCGTATCGCCGCTGAGCGTTGTAGGCTCGCCAATCGTTGCGCGCAGGCTGCCCGCGCCGGAATCATTGCAATTGTTCACGGTATGCGCCGCTGGACTTGCATGGCCAGCAGTGCAAACACCCATCGCAACGAATGCCAGCGCCAAACCAAGCGCCAACTGGCGCTGTGCGATACCAGAAATGCCGTCAGCTAGTTGTGTGTTCATGATCCGTTCCTCCACGATTCATCACTACAGACGGAAAACCGACGCGAAACGGATCATCGTTGCTGGTGACTGAACCAAGCGGCGAGCGTGGGGAGCAGATCGATATCGATAAAACGGGACCGAGGCTGAGGTTTCTGCACGAATGCCATCACTCAATCAACAGCTTCAAAACAGGGGTCAAAACAGGGGTCAGGTTGGAATGGCACTGACTTAAGGCTGTCATCCCCGCGGCTTTCAACAGCCGGAGGGCTGGTCAAACGCACGACTGTCCGGAACGTTTCCGAAGCCGCGG
>JBDTLA010000016.1:0-3423 GCA_039935035.1 Rudaea sp.
CCGCGCCAGGCGCAGTTCGACGATGTTGTCGTGGTGGATGATTTCGAGCATGCGAGTCTCCTGAGCGGGGGCAGCCTTGGGTGCGATGGTAGCCGATTCGGTTCGAATGGTGAGATGTGAGTCGGGAATCGGGAATCGAGGTGGCAGCGTGCAGGGATCGCAGGAATCGAGGAATACCTGATAGTCGTCATTCCCGCCTTCGCGGGAATGACGAGTCTTTTATGTTTTGCTTGGCTACTGGCTACTGGCTACTGGCTACAACTGCGCCGAATCACCTCCGGCATTGCGATGGGCTTGCCGCCCCGCGGATCAATCCAGACCAACACGACGTTACCGTCGCAGTAGAGTTTGTCCGTTTGGGTGGCATCGACGATGCGGTGGGCGATCGTAAGTGAGGAATTGCCCACGCGCTCGCAAAACAACTCGATCACAATCTTGCCTGGCCAGCCGAGTTACGCGCGGTAATTCAAATGAGCCGCGGCAACTACTGGGGCGCACTGCGCGCCCATCCATTTGCTGTCAAGACTTTCCAGCCAGGCTATGCGCGCTTCTTCGAGATAGGTAAGAAACGTGGATGTGTTGACGTGGTTGTAGGCGTCAAGGTCGCGCCAGCGCAGGGTCATGGACACATTGATCAGATGCATCGATCCGGTGTCGACAAGGTCGCGTGATTGCCTATTGTTGTCCATGCTCATGCGGCCTGCCGCTTCTTGGCGTTGCCGAGAACGCGCGCGAGAAATCGTCCGGTGTGCGACGACTTGTCACGAGCGATGCGTTCGGGCGTGCCGGTAGCAATGATCTGCCCCCCGCGATCTCCGCCCTCTGGTCCCAAATCGACGACCCAGTCTGCGGTCTTGATGACGTCGAGATTATGCTCGATCACGACCACGGTATTGCCGTCGTCGCGCAGTCGATGCAGGACCTTGAGCAGTTGTTCGATGTCGAAGAAATGCAAACCGGTGGTGGGCTCATCGAGGATGTACAGCGTGCGCCCGGTGTCGCGTTTGGACAGTTCGCGCGACAGTTTGACACGTTGCGCTTCGCCACCGGAGAGTGTGGTCGCACTCTGGCCAAGCTTGATATAGCTCAGTCCCACATGCATCAGGGTCTGAAGCTTGCGCGCGAGCGTCGGGATTTTCTCGAACAGCTTCAGTGCATCTTCGACGGTCATTTCCAGCACATCGGAAATGGTGTGACCCTTGTAGGTAATTTCCAGCGTTTCGCGGTTGTAACGCTTGCCGTGGCAGACATCGCAAGACACATACACATCCGGCAGGAAATGCATTTCTACCTTGATCAGGCCATCGCCTTCGCAGGCTTCGCAGCGGCCGCCCTTGACGTTGAAACTGAAGCGCCCCGGCGCATATCCGCGTGCGCGCGACTCCGGAACCTGCGCGAACAATTCGCGCAATGGTGTGAATAAACCGGTATATGTCGCAGGATTGCTGCGCGGCGTGCGTCCGATCGGCGACTGGTCGATGTCGACCACCTTGTCGAACAGATCCAAACCGTGGACTTCGCGATACGGCGCCGGCTTCTGATTCGCGCCGTTGAGCTCGGCGGCAGCGATTCGGTACAAGGTGTCGTTGATCAGTGTGGATTTGCCTGAACCCGATACGCCGGTGATGCACACGAACAGGCCGGCCGGAATTTCCAGATCGACGTCCTTGAGATTGTTCCCGGATGCGCCGAGCAGTTTCAGCATCAGTTGAGGATCCGGCGCATGGCGTTCGCCCGGTACCTCGATGCGCCGTTTCCCCGAAAGATATTCTCCGGTTAGCGAACGCTTGGCCGCGAGGATGTCTTTGAGCTTGCCCTGGGCAACGATCTCGCCGCCGTGCACGCCGGCACCGGGCCCGATGTCGACGATATGGTCGGCGGCACGGATCGCCTCTTCGTCGTGCTCAACCACGATGACGGTATTGCCCAGGTCGCGCAGGCGCGTGAGCGTGCCGAGCAGGCGTTCGTTGTCGCGCTGATGCAAACCGATCGACGGTTCGTCGAGCACATACATCACACCGACCAGACCGGCGCCGATCTGGCTGGCCAGGCGAATGCGCTGCGCTTCGCCGCCGGATAGCGAATCCGCTTGACGGTCCAGGGTCAGATAATCCAATCCAACATCGACCAGGAAGCGCAGGCGTTCGTGGATTTCCTTGACAATTTTTGTGGCGATGTCGCCGCGCCAGCCGGGTAGCTTCAGGCCGTGAAAGAATTCCAGAGCCTGGTCGATTGGCAACGCTGTTAGCGCGGGCAGATTGGCGTCGCCGACAAAAACATTGCGCGCGCTGCGGTTGAGGCGTTCGCCATGGCAATCTGGGCATGGCCGGTCGCTGATGAACTTGGCCAATTCCTCGCGCACGGCCGGCGATTCGGTTTCCTTGTAGCGACGTTCCAGATTCGGCACGATGCCTTCGAAGCGATGCTTGCGGGTGACGCCGCTGCCGCGGTCGGTGAGATAGCGAAACGCGACCTGCTCGTCGCCGGAACCGAACAACACGGCATGACGGATCGCCTCTGGAAGTTGTTCCCACGGCGTGTCGATATCGAACTTGTAGTGCCGCGCCAGCGAGAGAATCAACTGGAAGTAGTACATGTTGCGCCGATCCCAGCCGCGCACCGCGCCTGCGGCGAGACTCAGGTTTGGATGTACAACCACGCGCTCCGGATCAAATACCTGACTTACACCCAGGCCATCGCAACTGCCGCAGGCACCGATTGGCGAGTTGAACGAAAACAGCCGCGGCTCGAGTTCGGGCAGCGAGTAATCGCACACCGGACATGAAAATCGAGAGGAGAACAAAATCGGCGCAGTCTTGTCGTCGTCCATGTCGACGACAATGGCAATGCCATCGCCCAAGCGCAGCGAGGTCTCGAACGATTCGGCCAGGCGCTGCTTGAGATCTTCAGCTGGACGAAAGCGATCGATCATCGCCTCGATCGTGTGCTTTTGTCGCAACACGAGTGCTGGCACCACATCGAGCTCGTACAGCGTGCCATCAACGCGTGCGCGCACAAAACCCTGCGCGCGCAATTGCTCGAAAACTTGCAGGTGCTCGCCCTTGCGTTCGCGGATCACGGGCGCGAGCAGCATGTAGCGATGTTCCGGATTCAGAGCCAGCGTCGCATCGACCATCTGGCTGACGGTTTGCGCCTGCAGCGGAATCGCGTGGTCGGGACAGCGCGGCGTACCGACGCGCGCGAACAGCAAGCGCAAGTAATCGTAGATCTCGGTAATCGTGCCGACCGTCGAGCGTGGATTGTGCGAGGTCGATTTCTGTTCGATCGAGATAGCGGGACTCAAGCCCTCGATATGATCGACGTCGGGTTTTTCCATCACCGACAGGAACTGGCGCGCGTATGCCGACAGCGATTCGACGTAGCGGCGCTGGCCTTCCGCGTAGATTGTGTCGAACGCGAGCG